>JASJBQ010000135.1 GCA_030066455.1 Desulfobacterales bacterium | reverse complement strand
ATGCCGAAGGCGACGATATACATCAGCCCGTAATAGCGCAGTTGAAAACCGCCCAGACTGATCAGCACCGGATCGAGGCGGCCGGGCAAGTGCTGCCACCATTCCCAGAATACGGAGGTCATACGAATGTCCTGTCCACGCCAGCCCCTGACCGGCCGGTGGTCTGCGGGTTGAATGCACGTCGAGGCGAATGCGCATTCCGCATCATCCGCCCATCGGCTTAAAAGGCGAATTCCGGATGCAGTACGGTTTCGACGTTGACGCTTTGCACGATCTGCTTCTGATCGCGCATAATCGCCTCGGTCTGCTTCCAGGCTGCGGTGTCGATCGTACCGATCGCCAGGGCGGGTTGTGGCTTGACCAGCGTACGGGTGATGGCGAGCTGCGCTTTCAGAAGTTCGCGGGGCGTATCCCGGTCGAACTGCTGCAGCATGTCGAGCGCCTGCTGGGCATTGGCCGGATCCAGCGCCTGTTCCCATCCCGCCAGCAGCGCCCGTATGAACCGGCGTACCTTATCCGGATCGCGTTGGATCATCTTCTGCGAAGTGACCACCGAATTGGCCACGAATTTGACCCCGAATCCCGCCGGCACGAAAAAGCGGACCGGATCGTTGTCGACCTCCATCTTGCGGCCGATGACGATGCCCTGCGTGTTGCGGTAAACCGGCCAAATGTCGACCTGGCCCCGGTAGAAAGGGGTGTAGTCGTAGCGGACATTGAAGAGTTTTACTTCCGAGGTGTCCAGGCCGGCCTTGGCCAGGAGGGTCCGCATGATGGTTTCGTCATTGCCGCCGAAGGTGACGCCGATGGTCCGGCCTTTCAGATCGCTCAGGTCATTGATGGGCGGTGCACTCTGGCGGTAGATCCACTGCAGCGGATTGACCTGAAATAGCTGGGCGATCACCACCACCGGCGCGCCCTTGTCCAACGCCCGGATGACCTGATCGGCCGAGGCCACGCCGAACTGGGCCTGCCCCAGCTCGAGTTCTTTGATGGCGTCGCGCTCGGGGCCGCCGGCCTTGACGGTGACCGCCAGCCCGGCAGCGTCGAAGCCACCCTGGACGTCGGCGTACAAATCCCCCACCACGCTGGTGTTGAAAAGCCATTTGAGACGGTAATTGATCTTCTCGGCCGCCAGGAGGGTGCCCTGAACGCCGAACAGCATGGCGATCAAGGCCGCCGCCAGTGCAACCGCATACCGATGTCGCGTCATCACTTCGTCCTCCTTGTCCGCGCAAAGCGTTGCCTGAATCGGGCCTGGCGCACGGACGCGGAGCGATTCATCACCGCCTCGCCGGCTGTGCACGCGCCCGGATGATCGTCAGTTGCTCTCCCAGGTCCGGCGGATAAAAGCCCCGCACCACTCCAGCAGCCCCTGATAGACCGACAGGGAGATGCCGATCAGAAACAGGGCGATCAGTATTTTACCCAGGTCGCTCTGGTAGAGCGCAATGCGGATGCTATAGCCGATTCCGGCGTTGGCGGCAATGAATTCGGCCACAATGGTGCCGGCCATGGCCAGGGTGGCGCTTCCGGCGACCACGGTGGTCAATTTGCCCAGGTTCTCGAAGGCGCGGATCTTCACCTCCAGCTGCCAGCGCATCCGTCCGGTCATGCGGTAGAAGTGCTCGATGTCCCGGATGGGTTCGGCCATGATCCCCAGCACCGAGAGCAGCAGCGGGAAATAGCAGATCATGGCGGCAATCAGGAGGCGCGAGAGAAAGCCGTCGCCCAGCAGAATGAAGATGATCGGGGCCAGGGCCACGATGGGATAGGCCTGCACGTTGTAGGCCGCCACCTTGACGAATGAGCCGAACCAGGTGGTCTGGCGGCCGACGATACCGACCAGCAATGCCAGACAGATGGAGAGGACTTGCCCGATGATGGCAATCGACATGGTGTCGAGGACATCCTTGAAATAGCGCACGGCTTCGGCCTGGAATGTCTGCCAAATCAGAAGCGGTCCCGGAATCACGTAGTTGGAAAGCTGCAACCCGTACTTGACGGCCAGCAATCCGGCCAAGCCCAGAAAGTAAATGATCAGAAACTGGAAGATGCGCCTAGGCAGCATTCATGATCTCCAGCATGGTGCGCTCCATCCGCCCCCTGTCCGGCGCCCCCTCGGCGCGGTGGTCCTGACCACTTACCACCGACGCCGGCTTCGCCTTGCCACTCGCGGCCAGCACCAGAATGTGGCGGCAAAATTTGGCCACCTCGACCACGTTATGGGAGATGTAGAGAAAAAACCGATCCGGGAATAGGGCCTTGATCCCGAGGATGATCCGCTCACGGGTCGGTTCGTCGACGTTGGCCAGGCTCTCGTCCATGATCAGCATCTGAAAGTCCTGCAGCAGATAGCGGATCAGGTTGATGCGATTCTTCTGCCCCAGGGACAGCTGCGCGAACCGCGAGCCCAGGTGCGGCTGCATGTCGAACAGCGCCACCAGCCGGTCCCGCAGATCGGATTGCCCGGGCGACACGATGCGCTCGAGGTGTTTGCCCACGGCCGACCAGCCGGGAAGCCGCTCGGTGTTATAGGTGTAGAGCACGCGGTCGATGCCGTCCATACGGATCTCGCCGGCATAGTCGCGGGACGCACCCGTCAGCAAACGCGCCAGCGATGTCTTGCCCACGCCGGAAGGGCCGAACAGGGCGTTGAAGCCCGGTCCCGGCATCTCAAATGAAAGACCGTCGAAAACCGGCGTCGCGGTCTGAGGGTAGCGGAACCGCGCCTGCCGGCACGTCAGCCGCATGGGTGCGGACGGGGCCATGTCAGCCGGCCTCTGCCTGCAGGATGCGGGTCATCGTGGGGCCGTCGATATTGCCGCCGCTCAAGATGATCCCCACCCGCCCCCGGGGGGCCAGCGCCCCGCTCAAAAGGGCCGCCACCCCCAGCGCGCCCGAGGGTTCGACCACCAGTTTGAGGCGGTAGAAGAGAAAACGTACGGCCTCGCCGATGGCGGCCTCCGAGACGGTGACGAAGTCATCCACGTTGGCCTGGATCAGCGGAAAGGTCAGACGCCCCAGCGACGGGGTACGGGTGCCGTCGGCCATCGTGGGCGGATGGTGAACCGTCTGCAGAACCCCGCTGCGAAATGAGCGGGCGGCGTCATCGGCCAGTTCGGGCTCGACGCCGATCACCCGGCAGCCCGGCATGACGCCGCGGGCCGCCAGCGCCGAGCCGCTCAACAGCCCTCCCCCGCCGCAGGGCACCAGCAGCATGTCCAGAGCGCCGGCCTGGTCGTACAACTCCAAGGCAGCGGTGCCCTGACCGGCAATGACATCCGGATGGTCGTAGGGCGGAATCAGGAGGCTGCCGTGCCGCGCCTGGACTTCCCGGGCCAGTTCCTCGCGGGAGGCGTTGCGGGGGTCGTAGGTAATCACCTCGGCGCCGTAGCCCTCGGTGGCCCGACGCTTGATCTGCGGGGCATCGGCCGGCATGACGATCGTGGCCGGCGTATCCAGCAGACGGCCGACCAGGGCCACGGCCTGGGCATGGTTGCCGGAAGAAAAGGTCACGACGCCGCGTTGGCGCTCGGCCTCGGGGATCTGGGTAATGGCGTTGAAGGCCCCCCGAAACTTGAACGCGCCGATGCGCTGCAGATTCTCGCACTTCAATCGGACATCGGCCCCGGCGAGATCGTTCAGGGCCGTCGAGGTCATCACCGGGGTTTCATGGGCCTGGCCCCGCAATCGCTCCCGGGCCGCGCGCACATCGGTAAACGTTGGGAGTGACTGCATCACGCTCCTTACAGGCTTGGGTGGACTGGCCAGAGGTGTCATTCCGGCGCCAGATGGGACGCCGTGGCCAGGTAGTTCTGGACATAGTCGGCCACCGCCGCCTCCAGGGTGAAAGCGGGACCCGGGGCACCCACCGCTTCGCGTTTGGCCGTATCGGCACAGGTGAAATACTGGTATTTGCCCTGCAGTTCGTGCGGCATGTCGATGTAGTCGATGGCGCCCGTCTGCCCGGTGGCCGCGAACAGCGCCCGGGCCACCGCGTTCCAGCTGCGGGCCTCCCCGGTGCCGATGTTGAAGAGGCCGTTGATCTCGGGATGATCCAGGAAGAAAAGGGTCATGGTCGCGGCGTCCTTGACGTAAATAAAGTCGCGCCGCTGTTCGCCGTGGGCGTAATCCGCCCGGTGGGATTTGAAGAGCGCCATGCGCCCGGTCTCGCGCACGCCGGGATAGGCCTTGTTGATGACGCTGCGCATCGTGCCCTTGTGTCCCTCGTTGGGTCCGAAAACGTTGAAATACTTCAGCCCGACGATTTCCTTCAGCCAGCCCTCGCGCCGCGCCCGCAGATCGAAGCGGTGTTTGGAGAAGCCGTACATGTTCAGCGGGCGCAGAGCGTCCAGCCGTTTTTCGTCGTCGACGTATCCGTGGGTCCCGTCCCCGTAGGTGGCCGCACTGGAAGCATACACCAGGCGGCAGGAGCGCCGTAAGGCACGCCAGGCCGCAATCCGGGCGGTGTAGCGGTAATTGTTCGCCATCAGATAATCGGCGTCCGTCTCGGTGGTGGACGAGCAGGCACCCATGTGGAGAACCGCCTCGATCGTCTCCCCGAAGCGCCCCGCCTCCAGAGCCTCGATAAAGGCCTCCTTGTCCACGAAGTCCGCAAAGCGCAGACCGGCCAGGTTGCGCCACTGGTCCGTCGTGCCCAGCCGGTCGACCACGAGAATGTCGTCCTGCCCCCGTCTGTTCAGTGCCCAGATGAGGGCGCTGCCGATGAAGCCGGCCCCGCCGGTGACAACGATCATCGTTTCTTCATCCTTTCGACCGGCTCCCGCCGGCGTCCGGGGCCATCATCCCCCGGCAAGCGAAGGGGCCGTGCGCATCATCGCGGCGCGCCCAGCGGCATGAGATACAGCGGCATTTCGCCTTCGGGAAGCTCCAGGAGGTCCCGTACGGCCTTATCCCGGAAGGCCCCGACCGCCGTGGTCCCCAATCCGTCCGCCTGGGCCTGAAGGTAGACATTCTGGGCGGCATGGCCGGCCTCCATGAACATGTAACGCTCGGCCCGCGACCCGTATTTGGCGGCCGTGCGGGCGACAACGCCCGTGATGGCCACCACAACCGGGGCCTGGGCCATCCAACCCTGCCCCAAGGCGGCCCGCGCAAGGGATTCGCGATGATCGCCGGGCGTCACGGCGGCCAGGGCGTGATCCGCGGGCCGATAGCGGTAGATGCCGGCCGCCAGTTCGCTCACCCGCCCCGCAACGACGACGATCTCCAGCGGAAAGAGCGCGCCGGCCGAAGGCGCGGTTCGCAGCGGCCAGCGGCTGCCCGTGATGCCCTGCGCGGCCCAGAGGATCTGCCCCAGCTGGCTCAAGGCCAGCGGCCGGGGGGCAAAGGCGCGCACCGAGCGTCGCTGCGCCAGTGCGGTTTCGACCGGCACGGTGCCTTCGGTGCGCGGCGGGGGAAGCATGATGGTCGTCATCTTCTGCTCCTTGCGGATGTCGGCCGATACGACGGCCGCTGCCAGCAACAGCAGGCTGACCGCCAGACTCAGGCCGGGCCGCTCAATCATGGCTGCCGTCGCGTGTGTAGTGCCAGCCGTCGGCCCGGACGCTCAGGCGATGGCGCGGGCCGCAGCGTTCGGCATCGAGGTCGGCATAACCGGCATCCTCCTGGTAAAAAAAACACAAGGCATCCCGCCACCGACCCACCCGGGGCACAAAAACCGCCGGTGTGCGCCGGGCATATGTCACCAGCGCGCCCCTGACCGAATCGACCGCGGCAAGCTCGTGTAGCGATACCCAGGTGGGCGGAAACAGGGTCATGGTCTGCGCACGATGGGCGTCCAGCAAGCGCTGCGGTGCATTCCAGCAATAGGCGTCGACTTCCTGCCGGTTGAGCCGGATCGCACCATGCGGTGCCGCCGCCAGAAAAAACCAGGTCCGAAAACGCCGCGGCATCGTGCGCGGCGAGGTCCACTGCGCAAACGGGATCAATTCCTCCGGCGCCAGCGCCAGTCCGGTCTCCTCGCGGAGCTCGCGTACCGCCGTCTGCCGGGCGGCCGGCGGCCATGCGGCGCCGGTCGGCACCGCCCCATCGCTCGCGGCGACGACGCCACCCGGGAAAACCCAGGCCCCGGCAAAAGGGTCCTGGCCCCGAACGCGACGCAGCAGGAGCGTCTCCGGATCCTGCGCTCCGTTCCGGAGCAGAATGACGGTGGCCGAGGGCGTCGGGCGGGATTGGTTTTCACCGTTTACAGGTTTCATGGCTGGCAATGGTCACGCGGTTGACGGCCGCCGGCGCGGTCTTGTTGACGGACCAGATTAACGAACGCAGGCTGCGGCGTCAACTGTCTGGCCTTCGGTCGCCGCACCGCTATAGAGGTAGAAGCGACGCGTCAGGTTGACCACGGGGCAGGCGTGGTTGGGAAAGATCTGCAGGCGGTCGCCCGGCTCCAGGCGGCGCCCTTCCAGCCCCACGAAACCGTGTTCTTCGGACAGCTTCTCAACGATCAGGGGGGTCTCCCGACCGCTAACCCCACCCAGTGCAAACGCGCGCCCGAAACCGGCCAGGCCGTCCGCTCCGTGGGCCCCGCGGTCCGAGCTGAGCGTCTTGGAGCCGGCGTCGACGATGGCATAACGGTCGTTGGTGCTGACCACCGTGGTGAGTACACTCAAGGCCACCCGCGACGGTGGAACCAAACCCAGGCGCAGGGGGGTCTGGTCCATGAACACGTAGTTGCCTGGCCGGATTTCGGTCAGGCCGTCGAACCCCCGGGCCGCCAGCACTGTCGGGGTCGAACCGACCGACACCTCCGGGACACGGAACCCGGCCCGGCGCAGACGATCGGCGAGAGCGGTCATGCTCAGCCGCTCCTCCTCCGCAATCCGGGCCGCCGCCTCGCCATCCGCGGCCCCGTAGGCATGCCCGGCATGCGACAGCAGGCCCCGGAATTCGAGGCTTGCTGCGTGCCTGAGAGCTCCTGCCAGATCCGCTACCTGCGGATCCCCGGGCTCGCGACCGCAGCGGTGCAAGCCGACGTCGATCTTGATGAAAACGCCCGGACGGCAACCCTGTGCCGCAGCCCGCGCCGCGAGCAGGTCCACTCCGGCCATCTGGTCCACGATAAGCCGCAGATCGCATCCACGGCGCCGGGCGGCATCCAGCAGTCGATCGAGCTTGGCGGCCGACACCAGCGGGTAGGCCAGGGTCAGCGATTGAATTCCCGCCGTGATGAATACCAGGGCCTCCTCGACCTTTGAGGCGGTCAGGCCGCTGGCCCCGGCCGCAAGCTGCGTGCGTGCAATCACCACCGATTTGTGGGTCTTGACGTGCGGGCGCAGCGCAAGCCCGGCCCCGTCGGCCAAGGCCTGCATGCGATCGATATTGGCCTCCAGGATGTCCCGGTCCACCAGAACGGCCGGGGTTTCCAGATTCGCCGGAAGATCGGGGGCCAAAGGATAGCGCGCAGCGTTCGGGAGGTTGGCCATCGCCATCGCTTCACCCCGAATACCGATGGCGGGTGCTTGCATGCGTATAAAGCGGCATGGCTATTTCTTGCCTTTTTCCTTGTTGGCCTTCTTGGGACGGCTTTTGCCCTTGGTGCCTCTCCAAATCTTGCCGCGTTTGGTGCGTCGATCGCCTTTGCCCATGTTCATCTCCTTTGCTGGTCGTATTCACCCGAATCGGAAACCGGTCCGACAATCGCTTGACCGTTTGGATCATCCGCTGGATTTTCTGGCTGGCGGACCGAGCACGCCCTCAGAGACGCAGGATGGCCCGATAAATGGCCTGCGCGTCCTCGATTCGGCGGATGACCACGAACTCATCCGTCTGGTGAGCTTGCGACGGCTCGCCCGGCCCCAGAATGACGGCGGGCGGATGACCGTAAGCCGCCGCCAGGGTGGCGGCGTCGGTGAAATAGGGGGCCCCGCGCGGCACCGGCGGTTCGTCCAAATAGGGCGCGGCCAAGTCAAAAACCCTCCGGATCCATGGATCGCGGGGATCGGAGGCGAAGCCCTCCATATCCGCCATAACCCGGAACCGGACGAAATCGCCGCAGCCTTCTTCGAGCATCGTGCGCAACGCGTCGTGCCCGAGGCCCGGAACGGTTCGGATGTCCAGACCGGCAACGGCCCGGTCAGGCACCGAGTTGATGTTGATCCCGCCCGCTATCGTGCCCACATTGACTGTAGGAGGCCCCAGCAGCGGGTGGTTATGGCCATCGAAATCGATGGCCATCAGACGTTGGATCGCTTCGGCCGCCTTGACGATGGCATTGTCCCCCAATTCGGGTTGCGAGCCGTGGGCGGCACGGCCGCGCGCCTCCATCTCCAGCCAGAAAGCCCCCTTGTGACCGATCAAGGGGTAGTTGGCGGTCGGCTCGCCGATGACCAGCGCACGCACGGGTCCTTCCAAGCACCCCTGGTCCGCCAGCGACCGAACACCTTCACAGCCGGTTTCCTCTCCCGCCGAAAGGATCAGCGTCACCGGCACATCGGCGCCTTCGGCCAGCGCGGCCAGAACCATCGCGGCCACGCCGGACTTCATGTCACTGGCCCCCCGCCCGTAGATTCGGCCGTCGACGCGTTGGGCCCCGGTGGGTTCGTGCCGCCAGACGGCCGAACCGAGCGGCACGGTGTCCAGATGGCCGCTCAGCACGGTGGGCTTCCCTCCGCCGCCGGAGGCCGGCGATCGGGCAATGACATTGACCCGCCCCGGGGTCAGCGCGTGGTAGGCGACGCGGAAACCGCCGTCCTCCAGCATGCGCCCCAAAAACCGGGCGCAGGCCTCCTCGTTTCCGGGGGGATTGATCGTTTCGAATCGGATCAGCCTACGTGTAAGTTCGATAAGGTCCATCGTTGATCACGGGATGCGGCTCCGATGCGGGAAGCCGAAAGGTGGAAGCAATGCACCTGGCGCCCTGTCCAGCGCCCTTCCCATATCTTAACAATGCCCCAATTCACAATAGCGTCGGCCCAATTTTTTGAGCAACCAGGCTTTTTCGCGGCGTGTGAGACGGCGGGAACGGATATGGTAAAGCATGGCCAGATGGGCCTTTTTACGCATTTCGGGGTCGTGGATGTTGAGCAGGCTCTGGCGACGGGCCGCGATCAACAGCCAGATCAGCAGCGCCATGCTCAACAGGCTGATCACGATGGCCTGCAAAGCGGTATCCAGGCTGATCTTCCCGGCCAGGGCCAGGAAAAGGATCAAAAGGGTACCTGACCAGGTAAAAATGCGAATTTGGGCGGCAATCAATGCCTGGTGGCGCAGCGTCCAGATACAGAATCGGGCGAAACGCCGGCCGGTTGTCGGAATGTGGACTGGTTTCATGTCGACCCCCTCCTTTCCGGCTTGGCGGCAGCGACAACGATCAATACACCGAATGCCGTGCGGGAGCACCCGATGGTCGATGATCTTCTAATAATGTAAGCGCCTGAAATCGCAGTGTCAAAACAACCCGTCCGCAAGATGGCGGCCATCTGAAGAGGGAGCGGTGGGCGGCAGAATAACGCCATCCGGGAGGGCTTCGCGCGGGGGAGGCGTCAAACCGTATGGGGGTTCATGCTGCCCTGGCGGTAGCCTTCGAGATCCACGGTGATGTATCTGAAACCAACGGCCCTGAAGCGGTGAACGATCTGGGAACGAACGGAGCGGTCGAGCATGCGGCCCAGATCTTCAACGCGGCATTCGATCCGGGCCACGTCGCCATGGCAGCGGACACGGAAACCGACGAATCCGCGCTGGCGCAGGCATTCCTCGGCCGATGCAATGCGGTCCAGAAGGGCCGGGGTAATCGGGGTATCGTGGGGGATGCGGGTCGCCAGGCAAGCCATGGCCGGACGGTCCCAGTTGGCAAGCCCGCGCTCGCGGGCCATCTGCCGGACCTTGCGTTTGGTCATCCCGGCAGCGGCGAGCGGCGCCAGAACACCCAATTCCTCTGCCGCCCGCAGACCCGGACGATAATCCTCAAGATCGTCGACATTGACACCGTGGGCCAGACGACTGAAGCCTCGTCGGGCGGACGCAGCCTGGATCTGACGGAGCAACCCCTGTTTGCAGATGTAACAACGGTCGGCTGGATTGCGGCGGAATTCGCGCCGCTCCATTTCGAGGCTGCGCAGCAGAAGATGTCGGCAGCCCAATCGGCCGGCAATATCGATAGCGTCCGCTATTTCGCGCCGGGAATGGATGGGCGAGAAAGCGGTCACGGCCAGGACCCGAGCGCCGAGCGCTTCCACGGCCATACTCAGCAGAAGGGTGCTGTCCACCCCGCCGGAGAAGGCCACCGCCAGGGATGACAACGATTTCAGCTCATCCAGCAGTTTCAAGCTCATGGATACCCTCAGGCCTCCGAAAGCATTTACCCATGGGGTCGCCAGCGGCCACCGCCCGCAGCTTCGCTGCAGCTTTGGTCATAAACTGCTGGCAACCATCGTCACCGGGCACAACGCAGCTTATCCGACGCTCAACGCGACCAAATTAATCATTGCCAAGGACAACGCAAATCCTGTAAGAAACATGATTTATTAAGCTACCTGTAACCAGGCCACCATATATCATCTCAGAGGGGTTCCTATGGGAAAAAACAGCTTGCTTAAATCGACTTCCAAAAAAAAACCAAAAGCCAAGGCTGCCAAGGGCAAAGCCGCCAAAAAAGTAGCGGCCCCTAAAAGCAAGGCCAAAGCGAAACCCAAGCGCCGCCCGGCCAAACCGGCCAAAAAGGCACCGGCCAAGGTCGCCAAGACGGCTGCCAAAAAGAAAGCCCCGGCTGCCAAGAAGACGCCCAAAAAACTGACCCGTAAAGAACTCCTCTTCAAGCAATTCGATTCGCCGCCGGCAACCGGCCTGTATTCACCGCCGGCCAAAACCGACGATACAGGGGGTGAGGCGCCTTCCTATTTCGCCGGCATGAGCGATCCGGCGACCGCCCAAAAAGCATTGCAACGCAAGTTTGACTGGGGGCAAATCAAAGCGGCCGGCGAACAGTATGCCGTACGAATGGCCGAGGAAGAAGCTAAACGCAAGGCCGAGGAAGAAGCCCAACGCAAGGCCGAGGAAGAAGCCAAACGCAAGGCCGAGGAAGAGGCCCAACGCAAGGCCGAGGAAGAGGCTAAACGCAAGGCCGAGGAAGAGGCTAAACGCAAGGCCGAGGAAGAAGCCCAACGCAAGGCCGAGGAAGAGGCCCAACGCAAGGCCGAGGAAGAGGCCC
>JASJBQ010000134.1 GCA_030066455.1 Desulfobacterales bacterium | reverse complement strand
GCTTTTCTGGGCCTTGCGGCATAGACAGTTTCGTGACCAGAGCCGCCTGCGGTTTTTGCCGCTGGCGGATGAACCCGATCCCAGCTCGGCAACCCCGGTGACGCGGATGAACCGCTGGGAGGGCTACGTGCTTCTGGGACTGGCCTGTATCGGTCTGGCCACGACGGCGGCGGTCCTTTTCTTTACTCTGTACCGCTGGTGAAACCATGAAGGCAAACGCTTAACGCGAAGGGAGCGGCGCATGCATCCCCGCTATTTTGAACTGCTCAATATTCAGCATTTTGTCCTCTATCTTCTGCCGGCGCTGACGGCCCTGCTGGTCTTTGCGTCGGCGCTGGGCTACATGCATTTTCGCGGCAAGGAAGACGACGAGGACGAGAAAGCGCATTATGTCTTCCCCGGCGGCATCAGGGAGCAGAACAAACCATTCCCGCTGGTCCTGATCCTGGTGATTGCCGGAACGGTCATCTGGGGGTTTGGCTATATCATTGTCAGCGGGATAATCGAGAGGGTGATCTGAACATGGACAATACCGATACGCACGGCTCGGTCCTGAAAACGTATATCGTCATCGTGGCGGTCGTCGCCCTCATTCTCTTCAAGGGCGCGCTGACCTTTGTCATGGTCGGCGACCAGGGGCAGCCCGACTGGGACTACCGGCCCATTCTGGACGTCCCCGCGGAGTCGCCCTATGCGGTCTATAAGCCCCTGCCTTATCCTCAACATATTCTGGGCGCCGAGGGGGAGTGAATGAAAAAGAACTTTATCATCATCTTCGGCGTGCTGACGGTTCTCTTCGGGGCCTATTCCGCCATTACGATCCATGATACCTATTTCCGGTATGGCCGCATGTGGCAGACACCGGCGGTTCGCCCCCACGAGGATCCAATCCTGATCATGGATGAGGATGCCGTTCCGGTGCACGGCGGTGAGGCCCTCTATCGTTCGGCCGATCCGGCCACCTTGCGCTCACCCTTTGCGCCGGCCACCGCCGAGATCATCGAAGAGGGTGCCAAACTCTATTTCACTTTCTGCCTGCAGTGCCACGGCCCCAACCACGATGGGCAGGGGACCGTGGGGCAAAGTTTCGCCCCCCTGCCCACCGACCTGCGCAGCGCCGAAGTGCAGGCCACCGGAGAGGGCAAGATGTTCAAGGAAATCAGCTACGGGGTCGACCGGCCCGACGGGCGCCAGCCCGCCCTGGCCACCACCATCTTTCCCGACGAGCGCTGGAAGATCGTGCACTACGTCAAGTCCCTCGGCGAGCGCTGACGCGTTTTCAATGCCCCCGGATCCCGAAGGCTGCGCCCTTTGCGGTCTCCCGCTGCTCAAAGGCGATTTCCACCTGTCGGCCCAAGGGCGCGTGTTGCCTTTCTGCTGCCAGGGCTGCCGCCAGGTCTACCTGATGCTTTCGGAAGCGGCCGACGCGCCCGACCCCTCGCGGTTCCGTGAAACCGATCTTTTCCGGCGTTGTGTCGCGGCCGGGATCATCCCGGCTTCCGAAGCGGAACTGAAACGCGCGCTGCGCGAGCAGCATCCGGTCTCAGCGGACGTCCCGCCGGCCACGGCACACCAGACCGATGCCCGCGACCATCGCTTGACGGTCAACCTGACCATCGACGGCATGTGGTGCCCCGCCTGCGCCTGGGTCATCGAAGAAACCCTGCTGCGATCCGAGGGCGTCAGCGCGGCCAACTGCAATTTCGCCACGGATCGTCTGCGCTGTACCTATCAACCCGAAATCTGCTCACCGGATAGGATTGCCGATCAGATCCGGCAGCTGGGCTACCAGGCCCGCCGACCGCAGGACCCCTCACGCGACACCGAAAAGCGCCGCCTGTTCATCCGCCTGGCCATCACGACTTTTCTGACCATGAACGTGATGATGCTTTCCGTTGCCCTCTATTCGGGGTTCTTTTCCCAACTCGACCCCGACAGCATCCACAAGCTCTCCTGGCCGCTGGTCGTCATGACGACGGTCGTCATGCTTTACGGCGGCGGTCCGGTCCACCGCAAGGCCCTGGCCGGCATGGCCAAGGGGCGTCCGGGCATGGAGGCGCTGATCAGCATCGGTGCCGTCTGTGCGTTCGCATACAGCCTCTTTGGCTTCCTGGGCGGCAGTATCCATCTGTATTTCGACACCGCCTGCATGCTGATCACCCTCGTGCTGCTGGGAAAAATCCTCGAGCGCGGTGCCAAAGACCGCATTCAGGAAGATCTGGAACATTATTTTGCCCTGGCCCCGGCCAAAGTCCGGCGCTGCACGGCCGAATTCCCCCGGGGTCGTTTTACCGCCATCGACGCATTGAAAATCGGGGATGAATTCGTCGTGGCCCCGGATGAAATCGTACCCGCCGACGGGATCGTCCTCGATGGTGAAGGGACCGTGGATGAGTCCTCGCTCACGGGCGAACCCCGGGCCCGCGCCAAACGCGCCGGCGACCGTCTGCAAAGCGGCACCCGGGTCTTGGAAGGCTCCTTCCGTCTGCGAGCCGAAGGCGTGGGAGCCGACGCCACCCTGGGCCAGATGCTGGCCATCATGGAGGCCGCCCTGGGGCGCCGAACCGTATTCGAAGGCCGAACGGATGTCATTCTGCGCTGGTTCGTGCCCGCGATCTGTCTGCTGGCCACGGCCACGGGCGGTTTTGTATTCATGCGCGGCGCGTCGCTGGACGAAGCCTTTGTGCGGACGTTGACCGTCCTGGTGATTTCCTGTCCCTGCGCCCTGGGCATTGCCATCCCCCTGGCACGCGTTGCGGCGGTTACCCTGGCGGCCCGGCGGGGTATTCTGGTTCAGGATTTTCGGGCCTTCGACCAGGCGGAAAAAATCGATACGGTCGTCTTGGATAAAACCGGCACGATGACCCGGGGAAACTGGCGGCTGGAAATCATCCGGGCCCAGGGGGCGTGGCGCAGCGACCAGATACTGGCCCTGGCGGCCGGTCTGGAGGCCGGCGTCGACCATGCGGTGGCGACGGAAATACAGCATGCCGCCAAGCAGCGGGGGATCGAACCGTTTGCAGTTGAAAACCGCGAAGTCAGCGAATCGGGCGTGACCGGTCTCTGGGAGCAAAAGGCGGTCTATATCGGTGCCCGCACGGCGACGGCGCCCCCCGCCTCCGAGGCCAACCAGACGGCGGACAACGACCATCCCGTGTCGGATGCCATCGTTTCCTGGGTGACGCTTGGCGTTGACGGCCAGGTGGCGGCGACGCTCGGGTTCGGAGACCGCCTCAAAAAGCGCGCCCGCGATACCGTGGCCGATCTGCAATCCCAGGGGCTTGCGATCCTGATGGTTTCCGGTGACGGTGGCCTGGTGACCCGCAGCGTCGGGCGCCTGCTGGGAATCGAGTACGCGCAGGGCGAAATGCGGCCCGCCGACAAGGCGCAGCTGATCGCCGACATCCAACGTCGCGGTGGCGTGGTGGCCATGATGGGCGACGGGGTGAACGATGCCCCGGCGCTGGTCTCGGCCGATATCGGCCTGGCGCTTTTTGCCGGGCGCAACCTGGGCAAAGAGGCCCAGGCCGTCACCCTGATGCGCGGTGACCCGGCCCAGTTGGTCGATTTCCTCGAATTCGCCGGTCGGGTCCGGCGGAAAATCCTGCAGAACCTGGCCGGCTCCTGCATTTACAATCTGGTGAGCATCCCGGTGGCCATGGGCGGCTGGCTCTCGCCCTTGGTGGCTGTGGGGGCCATGCTGCTCTCCAGCCTGAGCGTGACCGGCAATACCCTGCTGATGATGCGGGCCGCCAAGCGGACGGAGAAACGCCTGACGCCATGAGCCCCCCCAGGAAAACCCGGACGGCGGAACTCAATGTGGACACCGCCGAGATTGCCAAGTTCGAGGCGGTTGCCGCCCGCTGGTGGGAGCCCGGCGGCGCCTTTCAGGCGCTGCACGACATCAATCCGCTGCGTCTGGGCTACATCCGTCAGCGGGCTGACCTGGCCCGGCGCCGGGTGCTGGACGTGGGCTGCGGCGGCGGCATTCTCTCCGAGGCCCTGGCACGGGAAGGGGCCGCGGTGACCGGTATCGACCTGGGCGCCGCCGCGCTGGCGGCGGCCCAGGCCCACCAACGGCTGACCGGCGTCCCGGTCAGCTATCGCCGTATCGCCGTGGAAACCCTGGCGGTCGAACAACCCGCTGCCTTCGACGTGGTCGTGTGCATGGAACTGCTGGAGCACGTCCCCGATCCGGCCGCCGTGGTGGCCGCCTGCGCCCGGCTGGCCCGGCCCGGGGGCGACGTGTTCTTCGCCACCCTCAACCGCACCGTCGGCGCCTACCTTCTGGCCATCGTGATGGCCGAGACGATCCTGCGTATCGTCCCGGCAGGCACCCACCAGTACCGGCGCTTCATCCGGCCCCGCGATCTCGATGACTGGGCGCACAACGCCGGTCTGGGCGACGGCACCTTCCACGGCATGCTCTACCTGCCCTTCGTGCGCCGGGCGTTCGTCATCCGCTCCACGGCCGTCAACTACCTGGCCCACTTCAAGCGCACCTGAAGCCCGCCACACCGGGAGCGGCCTTTTACCGGCCGCATGCGCGCAGGGGTTGTTGACCCGCCTTTTCAGATTCATTATAAAGACACGTTTCGGACACCTGATCGATGATGCGGTACAGACCATGACACCTGCGACGGCCAGACTGCGGACCAAGGAGCCCCTCCTGCGATGAGCGACACCACCACGGCCACCACCGCCCCGCTTCTGCTGCTGGTGCCCGGCATCAAGGGGGCCATCGGCTCCACCCTGTGCCTGGCCGCCAGGATTCAGCGGCGGCACCCGGAACTGATTCTTCCCTACCTCACGGCCACCGACCTTTTGCCGGACGATACAGACTTTCCGCGCATCGAGATCGCCGGATGGGACCTGAGTGCGGCCGGCCTGGCCGAAACCGTGAGCGCGCACGGCATTGTCCCCGCGCAGCTGAGCGAACCGCTCGCGGCCGAGTTGGACGCCATCCCGGCGGCCGCCGCGCCCGACCCCGCCGCGGGCCTCGAAGCCCAGATAAGCGCCGTCCGCGGCGATATCGACCGCTTTCGCCGCCTTTACCCGGACGCCCGGCCGGTGATGATCAACCTGCTGCCGGCCTGCCCCCAGTGCCGGGCCGAGGCCGGTGAGGATCTGGCGGCGCTCGACTGCCGGCGCTTCCCGGATCTGGCCTACGCCCTGGCCGCGGTGCGCGCCGGCATTCCGCTGGTCAATTTCACCCCCAACGATCTTATCCTGCCGGAGGTGGTCGAGGCGGCCGTTGAAAACGGCGTGCCTCTGGCCGGCCGCGACGGCAAGACCGGTCAGACCTATTTCAAGGTCGTCCTGGCCTCGGCCTTCCGGGCCCGCCGGCTCTACGTGGACGGCTGGTACAGCATGAACATCCTGGGCAATGCCGACGGGCGCAACCTCATGGACCCCGAGCGGGCCCAGGGCAAGCTGGAAAACAAGACCCGCCTGCTGGACGACATTCTGGGCTACGCGGTCGGCGAGAATTACGGCGAGCCGGCCCACAAGGTGCATATCGACTACTACCCCCCCCGCGGGGATGCCAAGGAAGCCTGGGACGTGATCGATCTCAAGGGGCTTTTCGGTCTGCCCATGAGCCTGCGCGTCAACCTCCAGGGCCGTGACTCCATCCTGGCGGCGCCCATGGCGATCGACCTGGCCCTGTGGATGACACAGCTTCAGGCGAACGGCCATAAAGGGCCCATCGCCGAGCTGGGCTTTTTCTTCAAAAAGCCCGAGGGTGCGGATCCGCCCTACGCCTTTGTCGATCAGGTCCTGGCCCTGCAGCAGTTGGCGGCAACCTGCCGGGCGTGAGTTGCCGCCGACCAGGGCAACACAGGACGCCCATGCCACTTCGGACCCGTTCGGCGTCGGGATCGGTACCGGATTATCGATTACTTATTCGAGACCCGATTCTGATCGCGATACCGACGCCGATGGAAACAGCGCATCGGGGGCATTTTCTTGAACCTCAAGGCAAATGAGCCCCCGATGAAGATCAAGCGTTACGGATCGGTTGAAGCACACCGCAGCACTCAGCATCAGCGGAAAGCTTAATTTGACATCCGGCACTGACGGTAACCAGGGAGCAAGCCGATGGTATTAGGATACAGCACGAATGCTTACGTGAAACATACGCTGGCCGCATCGCTGGAGCGCATTGCCGATCTGGGCTTCAAGGGGGTGGAGATCATGTGCGACCGCCCGCACCTCTACCCGCCCGACTACCAGGGCGAGGCCCTGACAGCCCTCAAGGACATCCTGGAGCGGCGCCGCCTGCGGGTCACCAATCTGAACAGCTTCACCCTCTTTGCCGTGGGCGACACCTATCTGCCTTCCTGGATCGAGCCCGATCCGGATCGTCGCGCGATCCGTGTGCGCCACACCCTGGAATGCCTCGCGGTGGCCCGTGCGCTGGGGGCCGCGAACATCTCGATACCCCCCGGCGGACCCCTGGAAAAAGGCATGGGCCGCAACGAGGCCTTTCGCCTGTTCCACGCGGGACTCGACCAGGTCATGCCCACGGCCGAGGAACTGGGCATCAAAGTCCTCGTGGAGCCCGAGCCCGATCTGCTCATGGAGCGCACGGCCGAGTTCAAACCCTTTATCCGCGAGACCCGCTCCCCCATGCTCGGACTCAATTTCGACATCGGGCACTTCTACTGCGCCGGCGAGGATCCGGCCGCGGCCCTGGAGGAGCTCTTCGAGTGGGTCGGGCACATGCACGTCGAAGACATCGCCGCCAGCCGCGAGCACAACCACCTCATCACCGGGAAGGGCGCCATCGACTTCGCCGCGGTATTTGCGACCATGGCACGCCTGGGCTACGACGGCGACATCAGCCTCGAGCTCTACCCCTATGTGGACACCCCGGACCAGGCCGGCCGGGAAAGCCTGGAGCACCTGCGGCCGATCTTGGCCCAGGCCGGACTGACGCTCTAACCGGCCACTTTCCCGTTTCGGGCGCGGCAGACCCCGTACCGCTGCGGACCGCAGCCGCCTGCCATTGACGCCCGATCATCTTCCCGGAAACCCGTTCGATTGGTCGGCCGTTGCCGAGCGCCCCGGCGGGGTGCCTTTGCACACAACGGCCGCCAGCGGTCCCCCTTCACCATGGGTCGCGGGCTGCGGCCCGGGTTCCGCCCCGGTTCCGGAGGCCATGCGGCGGTTCATGGGGGTCGAAAATCCGAGCAAATAGAAAAATAATCTTGCTTAAAGCATGAGGAATAACTATTAATTTTAATGAAACACGCAAAAGCTCACCGGTTTGACCAGGGCGCTTATGGCATTTTCGGCGGCCTCTGTCTGCTCCCAAACCTTTCATCGATCATCGGTGTTTTACCGACAAGCGCCCAAGCCCAACGCCGCCACGGGACTTGGTTTGAATGCCCCTATCAACCTGATGCCAATGCTGCCGTATATCCGGACCGCACGCTGCCCGCGGGCCGTATTCACGGCACATGAACTCATAACAGGCTGAAAAACGCCCCGCGCAACGGGCCGCACGACCAAAAAACCAACCAACCGCAAGGACGCCCTCCGGTGCCGCCCTGGAGGGCTGCCATGCCGTGCTGCCCGCCGCCAACGTGTTTCCAGCCCCTGTCAACAGCGACGAGCGAACGCAAAGGAGAACCGAGCATGAAAGAACTCAGCGAGCTGAACCTGCCCGAGGATGTCCGTTACACCAAGGATCATGAGTGGGCGCGCAAGAACGGCGACAATGTCACCATCGGCATCACCGATTTTGCCCAGGACCAGCTGGGTGACATCGTCTTCGTGGAGCTGCCGGAAACCGGCGACAGCTTCGGGGCCGGGGACGAGTTCGGCACGGTGGAATCCGTCAAGGCCGTCTCCGAACTCTACATGCCGTTGGCAGGCGAGGTCGTTGCCGTCAACACGGACCTCGAAGACGCACCCGAACTCGTCAACAACGCCCCCTACGACAAGGGGTGGATGCTCGAGGTCAAACCCGCCGACCCGGGCGAGTTCGGCCAGCTCATGGAACGGGCGGCCTATGTCGAAATGCTGAAAGGAGACGAATGATGCGTTATCTTCCCCACACCCCCGAAGACATCGAAAGCATGCTCGCGGCGGTGGGGGTCAAGGATCTGGACGGACTCTTCGCCTCCATCCCGGAGGACTGCCGGCGCAGCGATCCGCTGGACCTGCCGACCCTGACCGAATGGGAACTCAACGCCCACATGGACGCGCTGGCGGCCCAGACCGTATCCTGGGACACCCACAAGATCTTTGCCGGGGCCGGCAGCTACCACCACTTCATCCCCGAGGCGGCGCGCTACGTGCTGAGCCGCTCCGAGTTCGTCACGGCCTACACCCCCTACCAGCCCGAAATGAGCCAGGGCACCCTGCAGGGGATCTTCGAATACCAGACCTTGGTCTGCCGCCTGCTGGGCATGGAGGTGGCCAACGCCTCCCTCTACGACGGCGCCTCGGCGCTGGCCGAGGCGCTGCTGATGGCCATCCGCATCGGGCGCACCAAAAAAAAGACCGTGGCCGTCTCGGCCCTGGTCAACCCCTACTACCGCAAGGTGGTGGAGACTTATTTCAAACCCACGGGCTTCAAGGTGGAAACCCTGCCTTACAAGCCGGACGGCAGCACCGATCTGGAGGCTATCGCCGCCATGGACGATCTGGCCGGGGTGGCCGTCCAGTCGCCCAATTTCTTCGGCTGTGTCGAAGACCTCCAGGCGGCCGGCGAAGCCATCCATGACAAGGGGGCCGTTTTCATCACCGCCTTCAGCGAGCCCCTGGCCTACGGGCTCTTGAAGACCCCCGGCAGCCAGGACGCGGACATCGTCTGCGGCGAAGGCCAGAGCCTGGGGCTTTCCCAGTCCTTCGGCGGCCCCGGGGTGGGCATCTTTACCGCCAAACAGAAGCACGTGCGCAACATGCCCGGACGCCTGGTGGGCCAAACGCTGGACACCGACGGCCAGCGCGGCTTCGTGCTGACGCTCTCCACCCGCGAGCAGCACATCCGCCGCGAGCGGGCCACCTCCAACATCTGCTCCAATCAAAGCCTGTGCGCCATGGCGGTCGGGATCTACATGGCCACCCTGGGCGGCACGGGTTTCAGGGAGCTGGCGGCCCTGAACCGCGACAAGGCCGAATATCTCAAGAACGCGCTTAACACCGCCGGCCTGGAGGTGCCCTTTGCCCGGCCCACCTTCAACGAGTTCGTGGTCAAGTTCCCGGCGGGCTTCGACGCCCGATGGCGGAAACTTCTGGCGGAGAAGAAGATCATGTGCGGCGTTCCGCTGGTGTGCTACTACCCGGAGCTGGCCGACCACTATCTCCTCTGCGCGACCGAGACCAAGGCCCGCGAAGACCTGGATCAACTGGTCAAGGAGGTGCAGCCATGAACGAATTCGTCGGAACCCAAGGTCTGATCCTCAACGAACCCCTGCTCTGGGAGCGCGGGCGACGGGGTCGCACAGGCTATTCCCTGCCCACCCGCGACGTGGACCCGGCCCCGCTGGACCCGGCCGTGGCCGGCGAGGGGCCGGACTTTCCGGATCTCAGCGAGGTGGAGATCGTACGCCACTACACGCGCCTTTCCCAGTGGAACTACGGGGTCGATTCGGGCATGTATCCGCTGGGATCGTGCACCATGAAGTACAACCCCAAAACCAACGAGCGCCAGGCCGCGCTTCCCGGATTCGCCGGATCCCATCCGCTCGTGCCCAGCGAACTCTGCCAGGGGGCGCTGCAGCTGATCTACGAGCTGGAGCACTACCTGGCCCATGTCTCCGGCCTGGACGCCGTCGCGGTGCAACCTGCGGCCGGGGCCCAGGGGGAATTGGCGGGCATGTTGATTTTCGCGGCCTATCACCGCGACCAGGGGAAGCCCCGCAGCAAGATCCTGATCCCGGACACGGCCCACGGGACCAACCCGGCCAGCGCCGCCCTGTGCGGGTACAAGTCCATCCCGCTCGAAACCGGACCGGAGGGGGTGCTGACCCCCGAGGCCGTCGCCGCCCTGATGGACGAGGACACGGCCGGCCTGATGGTCACCAACCCGAACACGCTGGGGCTGTTCGAGACCCACACGCGCGAGATCGCCGATATCGTCCACGCCAAGGGCGGGCTGATCTACGCCGACGGCGCCAATATGAACGCCGTCATGGGGGTGGTGGACTTCGGCAAGGCGGGCATCGACGTCTTGCATATCAACCTGCACAAGACCTTCTCGACCCCCCACGGCGGCGGCGGCCCCGGGGCCGGGCCGGTCTGCGTGACCCGTGAGCTGGAGCCGTTTCTGCCGGCCCCGCGGGTGGTCCGGGAAGGGGATCAGTATATGCTCTCGGAAGACTTTCCCAAGAGCATCGGCAAGCTCAACGCTTTTTACGGCAACTTCGGCATTCTCGTGCGCGCTTACAGCTATATTCTCTCGCTGGGCACACGTCTCAAGGACGTCAGCCAGCACGCCGTGCTCAACGCCAACTACATCAAGGAGAAGTTGAAGGACATCTACCACCTGCCCTTCGACAAACCCTGCATGCACGAGTGCGTCTTCACGGACAAAAACATGGAGCCACACAAGGTTTCGACGCTCGACCTGGCCAAGCGGCTGATCGATTACGGGTTTCATCCGCCCACGATCTACTTCCCGCTGGTGGTGCAGGGGGCGATCATGATCGAGCCGACCGAGTCGGAATCCCGTGAGAACATCGATCAGTTCATCGCCACCATGCGGGCGATCCAGCAGGAGGTCCAGGACGATCCGGAGCGGCTCACCGGAGCGCCGCGCAACACCAAGGTGCGCCGCCTGGACGAAACCACGGCCGCCCGCAAACCGGTTTTGCGCGGCTGATGGCCGGCACCCATATGAATGCGAACACGGGAACGGCGCCCGGCGGCGCCGTCGGCCCATTGTCAAATGGGAAAGGGAGACCATGGAACAGAAATACATCATGACCGCCTTCGGAAAAGACCGCCCCGGCATCGTCGCCGACGTCACCCAGCTGATCTACGAAAACGGCTGCAACCTCGAAGACACCACCATGACCCTGCTGGCCGGGGAATTCACCCTGATCGTGCTCCTGAGCTCGCTGGACAACGACATCACCGATCTGTCCGAGCGGCTGCAGACCGCCTGCCGACGGCTCGAGCAGGAGAAGGGCCTTTCGGCCTTCGTGCGCGAAGTCGAATCTCTGGAAGGCTACGCGGTGGGGC
>JASJBQ010000133.1 GCA_030066455.1 Desulfobacterales bacterium | reverse complement strand
TAGGAAAGTACGATTCCCATGGCCAGCAAGGTGCCGGCGGAAAGGCCTACGGTGACAAAATTCATACAACCCTCTCCATCAATTCAGGTTACACCACACGGGATGCAAATCAATGCACGCCGGTTTTCAAAGCCGGGGTTCGATTTAAAGCCTTGGCGGCCAGGAGATCGGCCGCCGGTTCTTGGGAGACCTGGGCGGCGGCTGCAGGGGCCGCAGGCGTAAGCGCCCTTTTAAGGCCGCTGTCCACGCCGGTAAAGCCCATGAAGGCCAGGGCCAAGATGCCGGAGACGATCATGGTGATGGCTGCTCCCTTGAAAGGCGCGGGCACATCGCACAAATCAAGTTCTTCACGAATCCCGGCCATGATCACGATGGCGATCGTGAACCCGACCCCGCCGAAGATGGCCAGCACCAGGGAGCGCCCCAGATCCCAGGCTTCGGAGGGATCGTCCACGCCCACGATATTGCTCATGATCGTGAGGCAGGCAAAGAGAATGGCGCAGTTGGTGGTGATCAGGGGCAAGTAGACCCCGAAGCTCTTGTACAGCGGCGGGTAGAACTTGCGCACATACATCTCCACGAACTGTACCGAAGAGGATATGGCCAGGATGTAGACGATATAGCTCAAAATCGTCAGGTCGATGCCGGCGGCCGTATCGGCCGATACGAAAAAACCGGCGACCCAGCGCGACAGGGGCGCGCCCGGCACCAGTACAAAGGTGGTGATGGCCCAGCTGATGAATGCCGCGATGGTGATGACGAAGGTCACGGCACAGCCCATGCCGAAGGCCATGTCGATGCGCCGCGAAACCCCCACAAAGGGGCAGATCCCCACGAAGTAATGCAGCACGAAATTGTTGATCAGGGCCGCCCCGAGGGCGATCAGAATAATATCCACGAGATAGGTCATGTCACGAACCCTCGCTTTCGGCGGGTGTCAGCACCTCGGAAGCCTTGCTGGAGGCCTTCACCGTTTCAAACCAGTTGACCAGGCCGATCAGCAGGCCGAACGTCAGGAAAGCGCCCGGCGGCAGGATCATCACGACCCAGTCGGGCCAGGCCGCCGGCAGCACCGGGATATCGAAGAAATTGCCGGTGCCCAGGATTTCGCGCACCGCGGCGATGGCCGAGACGGCCAGGCCGAACCCGATGGACTGGCCGATGGCGTCGGCACCGGCCACGAAGACCGACTGTTTGGAGGCGCAGACCTCGCAGCGGCAGATGATGATGCAGTTGACGATGATCAGGGGAATGTAGGGGCCCAGGGTTTTGCTCATCTGGTAGAGATAGGCCGCCAGGAAACGGTCGGCGATGGTCACGAAGGTGGCGATCGTCAGCGTGAAGACGACGATCCGCAGGTGCGGCTTGAGCAGGTCGCGGATCAAGCTGGTAATGACGTTGGCGCAGAAGAGCACGAAGAGCACCGCCCCGGTCATGGTGATCGCCGATTTCATGTTGGCGGTTACGGCCAGCGCCGGGCAGAGACCCAGCAACTGCCTGAAAACCGGGTTTTCGGGCAGAATCCCCTGGATGAAGCGTTCGGATGCCGTGGGTTGATCAGCCATCGTTATTGTCCTTTGGCCTTGTCCGCCAGCGGTTGGCGCAGGTCGGCCACCGCCCTGTTGATAATGTCGGTCACCGCTGCTGAAGAAATGGTCGCACCGGTAATGGCGTCGATTTCATGGGACGCGCTCGATTTGCCCTTGACGGGTGCCAGCGCTTTGGCGGTGGACTTGTTCAGAAACTGCCCCCGCCAGGCGTCTTCCAGAATCTTGTTGCCCAGACCGGGGGTCTCTTTCTGATCCAGCACGAAAAGCCCGGTTATCTTTTCCATCCCGGGATCGAACCCGATCAGAACCTCGATCTTGTCGGCGTAGCCCTGACCGGCGCTTTTGGTCACCCAACCCGCCAGTTTGCCGTCGGACTTGGTTTCATAGACATTATAGCGAACCGTCTTACCGGCCTTGTCGACCCCCACCGAAAGGGAGTTGATCTCCATGCCGCTCTGGGAGAGCTCGGCGGCATGGGCCTTACCGAAAACGAGCACCGGCACGCGCTCGAGCGTTTCATTGATCTTGTTGGCCTCGATGGTGGGCCCCAGCATGATCTGCATGCCGGCCAGCAGCCCGCCGAAGCAGATTGCCAGAATAAGCACCAGCCAGGCCTGTGAGAAGAAGTTGGCTTTTCCTTGGGCTGTCATTCCGTGTGTCGGTCTCCTTGTTCAGACGGCGATAAAAACGGCACCGTTGGTTGTACTTTCTTCAGCGTTCTATTGGGCCCCCAGTGGCCGCGGGATCGTCCAGCGATTGATCAGGGGCGTCAGACTGTTCATCAGCAGGACGGCAAACATCACGCCGGCAGGGTATCCGCTAAATAGCCGGAGCAACATGACAAAGCCGCCCACACCGAGACCGAAGATAAATTTACCCCGCGGCGTCAAAGGACTCGAACATGGATCGGTGGCGATAAAAAAGGCCCCGAAAAGCAGAGAGCCGCCAAAAAGATGATGCAGCACGGTCCAACCGGAATCCATGTCGGCCAGGTTGGCGATACCGCCCAGCACCACGGCGGCGCTGATGACACCGGCCGGTATTTCCCAGGAGGCCGATCGCCGGATACAGAGATAGATGCCCCCGATCAGACAGGCCAGGGCACTGGTTTCACCCAGCGACCCATTCGTCAGCCCCAAAAAAAGGGCTGAAAGCGGTGCCACCACACCGGTCTGCTTGAAGGTATCCAGCGGGGTTGCCTGGGTGACGGCATCCACACTGCTGTTGACATCCTGGTAGCCCGAGGCCGCCAGGGCACTCGCAAAGGCAATCATGACGAAGGCCCGCCCCACCATGGCCGGGTTGAAGATGTTCATGCCAATCCCGCCGAAAATGGCCTTACCGATCCCGATGGCCACGAAAGAGGCGATGACCCCAACGTACCAGGGCGCCGGACCCGGAAGGGACAAAGCCAGGATGATGCCGGTGACCAGGGCTGAAAAGTCCTTGAGCGGCAGCGCCCGCCCGCGCATCTTGGCAAACAGCGCCTCGGCCGCCAGGCAACTGACGATACAGATCGCAAGCTGCTTGACCGCATAAATGCGAAACACGTACAGTGCCATGAGAATGACCGGAATGAGCCCGATGACCACGTCCAGCATGATGCGCTGGGTGGTCAGGGCACGGTCGGCCAGATGCGGCGAGGGCGACACATGGATCACTGGCGCCGGTGTTACGGATGGGGTTGCCTTGTCAATGGTGTTTTCCGTCATGTTTTTATAATCGCTTCGTTTGGATCAGGGGGTCGCAATTGTTCAGTTCGAAGTGACACTCATTTGCGTTGGCTGGCAATTACCTGGGCCTTGCCGGTGCGGATCAACTGGACCAACGGAATGCTGGCCGGGCAGGTGAATGTGCAGCATCCGCACTCGAAACAGCCCATGATGTGATAGCGCTGGGACAGATCGACATCCTTGACACGCGAGGCCAGGGCGATTTTGGTGGGCACCAGCCCCATGGGGCAGGCGTCGACGCAGCGGCCGCAGCGAATGCAGGCGGTCTCTTCGGCCTTGCGCACATCGGCGTCCGTGAGAACGGTGACGCCGCTGGTCCCCTTGGTGATGGGCGCGTCCAGGTTGGCGAAGGCGAATCCCATCATGGGACCGCCGGAAACAATCCGGGCCGCTTCAGGCAAAAGGCCGCCGCAGAAATCGATGAGTTCCCGGTAGCTGATGCCGATCGGCACCAGCAGGTTTTTGGGCTGCCGGATGCCGGCGCCGGTAACGCTCACCACCCGGTGGGTGAGAGGCCTGCCGCGCAATACGGCTCGGGCGATGGCCGCCGCGGTGCCCACGTTGCTTACGGCCACACCGACATCCAGGGGTAGTCCGCCCAGGGGCGTCTCACGCTTGAGCACGGCCGTAATCAGCTGTTTTTCGCTGCCCTGGGGATATTTGGTTTTAACTACCGCGAGTTGGATACCGGTGCCCGCCGCCGCCGCCTGCAAAGCCTTGACGGCTTGGGGTTTGTTGTTTTCGACCCCGATAATAATGGTCTTGGCGCCGGCGGCCCGTCCCACCAGCAATGCGCCCGCCACGACGGCCCGGGGGGCTTCCAGCATCACCCGGTAGTCCGGCGTCAGGAAGGGTTCACACTCGCAGCCGTTGATCAATACGGTGTCCACCGGCTTCTCGTCGTTGCGGGTGTACTTGACGTGGGTCGGGAAGGCCGCACCGCCCAGGCCCACGATACCGCTGCTGGCGATGGCATCGGTGATTTCCTGGGGGTCGCGCCCGTCGATGCCCTCGTAGGACCAGTCCCCGCCCAGGATATCGTCGAAAAGGGCCTGCCCCTCGAGCTGCTCGCCGTCGGCCTTGATGGGGATCACCTGCAAGTGGCGCGCATTGGGCAGCGTGGCCACCGCCAATTTAAGGACCTTGCCGGCGATGGGGGCATGCAGGGGCGCGGACACGAACCCGCCGCCTTTGCTGACCATGTCCCCCATGGCCACCACGTCCTTGGCTTTGACCACGGGCACGCTGGGGGCGCCCACGTGCTGAAGCAGGGGCAGCATGACCTTGGCCGGCGAGGGCATCACCTCGATGGGACGATCTTCGGAAAACTCCTTGTGCTCGGGGGGATGGACGCCGTGTGCGAAGGTTCCGTTCGTGACCGTTTGGGTTGCAGCCATGTATTCTCCTGATCGCGGCCTTGGGTGTCTGGCGACGACCAAACGCCGCATCTATACGGATTTAATCAAAGGAGCTTGTTTATAGAAATGTGGTTTTTATGTCAAGATTGAAAAGACAGCCCGCTTGAGGGGGGAACCGAAAGGGGAGTCGGCATCGAATCGAAGTCGGGTCGCGGGATCACTGCATGCGGCAGCGTCGCCGTCGAGCGCGGAGCGAACACTCAATATTCCATATCGAATTCCTGCCAATCAAACCAATAGCCGTTGTGACTGATAAAGTCGAGTTCGGCCTGGACTATGGCGACGTGCCCGTCTTCGATTGCCAGAAAACGCGCAAACATCGCCTGCGCCTCGCCATCCAGTTCGTCTACCAGACGGCGGTAGAAAGCGCTCGTCTCGACTTCAACTTTCAGCGCCTTGCTGAGCATCCGTTTCGCATCGGTGCGATCTTCTCGGCTCATCTGCGCTTGAATAACGGCTGACTGGGCCTCGAGCGCCTCGGGTGGCGGCACCGGCGAATCCAAGGGGTCGAGGGTCAAGGCCCCCTCTTCGCGCCACTGGCGGCGCTTGTGCTCCAGATAGTCGATATGCCGCTGCTCGTCGGCGGCCAGCGCGCTGAACACCTGGGCACCCTTGGCGTCATCGGTTTCATCCGCAGCGTGAAGATAGAGGTCGCGGATGCGGGTTTCGTAGCCTAGGGCCTCGCTGATCGCCGCATCAAGTTCCATGGCCGCCTCCTTTGTTTATCCGGACGCCTGGCGATGAGACCGCTCGTCGTGACGCCGCGGTCTCGTAGGTTGGCCGGCCGGATTGTTTCGATTCGTGCATTGAGAATACGAATCTTAATTTACATTGTATGTCCGATCCGGGCCGGAGCCAATATTTGCCCTTTGGCCGCCGGAGCGTTTGGGCTGCAAGGCACAACCCGTCAAATCCCCAATCGAAAGGGCCTCCAACCATGCGCGCTCAATGTAACCACACCCGAAACGTCCACCGCGGCCGCGTATTTGATTTCCAGGTGGACAACGTGACCCTGGAAAATGGTGTTACCATCGATCTGGAGGTGATCCGACACCCGGGGGCTGCCGCCATTGTACCGTTCACCGCACAGGGCGGTGTTCTGTTGATCCGTCAGTACCGCTATGCCCTCGATGCGGACATCTGGGAAATTCCGGCCGGAACACGCGATCCGGGGGAATCGCCGCTGGCGTGCGCCCGACGCGAGCTTGAGGAGGAGGCCGGTGTGACGGCCGCAGATTGGACCGCCCTGGGCGAAATCACGCCGCTGCCGGGGTACTCCGATGAGGTGATTCATCTGTTCGCAGCCCGCGAGCTCACGGCCGCGCGCCAGCATCTCGACACCGATGAGCTGCTGGAAGTCAGGGAAGTGGCCTTTGAAACGGCGCTGGCCATGGTCGGCACGCGGGCCATCCGCGACGCCAAGAGCATCATTGGGCTTCTGCTGGCGGAGAAGGCGGCGGGTTTGGCCGTTGAGAGCTGATCATCCTTCTACCGGCCGTCAATCCTGGTGGGCAAGCTCCGCATAAGGAAAATCACGCGGTGATTCGGAAGCCTCGCTGCGGGCCCAGTCCGGCGCCTCTCCGGCATCGAGGGTCGCCAGTTCGTTCAGCGCCTCGCGGATATCCTTTGAACCTTCGGTGGTGACCCGGTGAACGGCCTCGAACTCCGCCCGGACTTCCTTGCGGGCTATGCGCCCCCCCGTGCGTTTGAGCGTCAGATAGACGAGATCGCGCACGGCCTGCCAACTGTCGCGGCGTGTCTGGTTGCGCAGCGGCGTCAGACGGTCGAGGTGGCGCAGCTGATCCCGGTGAAATCGGCGGCGTAGCCAGCGCAGTCCGGTGAGGTACCAGAGGAGAAAAAACAACGCGCTGCCGCCCCCGCCGACGGCCCCCATCAGGTTGGGCTCCGGGCCAATCAGTCCGGCGCTGATGGCACCGGCGACAGCGCCGCCTCCGGCGACCAGGCTGATGGCCACGTTGATCAGGATGTGCCGCCAGAAAAAACGGCGTGCCCCCCCGCTGTAGCTGACCAGCGCCTCGAGCAGATGGGATAGACGCTCCCCGTGGGTCTCGACAAACGTGGCCAGATTGTCGAGACGGAAGCGAGGTGCCTGGAGCACGGCGTCCTTGACCTCCAGACGCTGGTTGTCGAGGTAGTGGAGGTAGCGCTGGTCCGTTCCCTGTTCCCCGACCGGGCTTTGAAGAACGTGGGGCGAGTAGGTCAGACGGATGGGCGGGATATCCTTGCGCCCCGTCATCTGGCTGAGGTTCCAGCAGAGCGTGCCGTATACCTGCAGCAAGTCGATCAGGGAGGCGCACTCGTCGATGCGGTTGAGAACGAAAAGCACCCGGTCTTCGAATGTCTTGGCCGGCAGGGTATCCCGCAGACTGGTGTGCGTTTCCCGCACCGTGCCGGCCTTGTGGGGATCGAAAAGCACCAGCACGAGGTCGGCCATCTGGGCGAGGTTACCGATGATTTCCTGGTAGTCGTATCCTCGGTCCCGCTCGGTGATGCTGTCCAGCATGCCGGGGGTATCGATGATGGCCAGGTTTTCAAGAAAGGGTGAATTGACCTTCTTGAGACGGAAATGGGCGATGAAGCGCTGGCCGTAGCGTTTGAGGGTTTCAAAGGGGTATTCCGGATCGTTCAGAAGGAATTTGCCGTCCCTTTCCTCCACGACCCGGATGGCTTCGTCGTCTTCACCGTCGCCGGCGCCATGGGTAATGACCGTAAACGAATCGTCGGTCGGGGCCTGACCGGTGGCCTGGATCTTGGCGCCCAGAAAATCGTTGATCAGGGTTGATTTGCCCGAAGAGTAATTGCCCAGCACCAGCACCAGCGGACGCCATTTGATATTCGATTCCAGCGGCACCTCGCTGTAGCCGTATCGCAGGGCCACCGGTGTGAGATGCTCTTCGACCAGGTCCAGCAATTCCGTTCGCAACGATTCGATGTAGTTTTCCCGATGCATAAATTCTCCGCAGCGGCGCTGGCCAGGGGGTTGGCGGCGTCAAGGACCGGCGGCCACCATGGTCTTACTAAAGTTGGCGGCAGATATAAAGCCTTTTTCATAATGGTGGGGTGATACGGACCCGGCACCGTCAATCGGCGTGCTGACCGGCCCCCTGTTTGAGCCGCCGACTGCGTTCAACGAAGGTCTTCAACTTGTGCTGCACGCGGCCGTAGACACTATCGTCCGGGAAACGTCCCTCGGCGTCGGCTTGACCGGCTTCGACGCCCGTGAGGATTTCGATCCCCTCGGTGACCCGCGCCACCTGGTACAAGTGAAATTGGCCGGCCGCCACCGCGTCGACGACCTGTTTCTTGAGCATCAGGTTTTTCACGTTGGCCCGTGGGATCAGCACCCCCTGCCGGCCGCTAAGACCCCGCTTGCGGCAGACGTCGAAGTAGCCTTCGATTTTCTGGTTGACCCCGCCGATGGCCTGGACCTCCCCCTTTTGGTTGACCGAACCGGTGACGGCAATGCCCTGGTGGATCGGCAGGTCGGCCAGGCTCGAGAGAATGGCATAGAGTTCGGTTGAAGACGCGCTGTCCCCGTCGACAGGGCCGTAGCTCTGCTCGAAAGCGATGCTGATGGACAGCCCCAGCGGGTGGTGCTGAGCAAAGGTGCGCCCGAGATAGCCGGACAGGATCATCACACCTTTGCTATGGGTGCGGCCGCTCAATTCGGCCTCGCGTTCGATGCTCACCAGGTGGGGTTCGCCCATGAAGGTCTCGGCGGTTATCCGGCTGGGGCGCCCAAAAGCGATGTCACCCATCTGGTAAACCGCCAGTGCATTGACCTGGCCGACCACGCGGTCGTCGACGTCCAGGAGCACGTTGCCATCCTCGAAGGCCGCGGCCATCTTTTCCTCGTAGAGATTGTAGCGGAACCGCCGCTTCTGCAATGCCTGATGGATGTGTGCCCCGACCACGGCCTGCGCCTCGGTCCGGCGGGCCCAGTAATCGGCCTCCTTGAGCACCCCGACGATGGGACCGAAGCGCAGGGAAAGTTTCTGCTGGTTGGCGGCGAAACGCTGGCCGTATTCGACCATGGCCGCCACACCGTCCGGGGCAAAGGGCAGCAGTTTTTCCTCGCGTGCCACGCGGCCGATAAAACGGGCATACAGTTGGATGGTTTCAGGAGTCAGGTCGACCTCATTGTCGAAATCCGCGCGAACCTTGAAGATTTTATCGAATTTGGAGTCGAAATTCTGGAGTTGTTCGAAAACCGTGTAGCTGCCCAGGAGAATCACCTTGACGTCCAAGGGGATCGGTTCGGGTCGCTGGGATGTGACACCGTAGCCCATTTCGGAAGCCATATCCTCGATGCTCAGCAGTTTGGTCTGCAAGGCGCGCTTGAGGGCTTCCCAGACCATCGGGTTCATCATGACCGCTTCCACCTCCATGAGCAGATAGCCGCCATTGGCATGCAGCAGCGATCCGGCCTGCACCATGGTGAAATCCGTCTTGAGGGTGCCGAGGTAGGCGCGTTTTTCGATATGGCCGAACACGTTCTGGTAGGTGGGGTTGGGCTCGAAAATGACCGGTGCCCCCTGCACCCGCCGGCGGTCGGTCAGCACGTTGACGCTGTAGCGTTTGAAATCGAAACCGCCCTGGTGGTTGGCGCCGTCTTCCCCACCGCCCTCTTCCCGCGACGGCAGAAAATACTGGACGTTTTCGAGCATGTCGGTCTGGACGGCGTCGAGATAGGCTTTGATGGCCGGCCAGCCTTCGAAGATCTTGCGGATCACGTTCAATCGGCTGCGGATCAGGAACAGCGCGACTTCCTGCATCAGCGCCTCGATCTGGGTCTGCTGTTCCTGGGCCAGCTGGTTGGATTGGGTTTCCGCGGCCTCGATCTCTTCCTGAAAGCTGCGGATGTTCTCTTTGAGCTGACGCTGTTCTTCTTCCGGGAGATTTTCGAAATCCTCCTGGGTGATGGGCTGGTCGTTTTTCAGCGCGATGGTCTGGTAGCCGATTTTGGTGCGATTGATCCGCAGGGCCCGCGCCGCCGCCTTTCTGGCCAGCGCTTCGAAGATGGTCTCCTGGGATTGGGTAAACTGCTTTTGCAACGCGGCCTGACGTTCCTGAAAATCCTTGTCGCTGAAAGCTTTGGGAAGTGCCTGGCGGAGTTCGTCCACCAGCTTGCGCATGCGCCGGGAAAAATCGTGGGCGCAACCGGATGGAACGGCAATGGCCACCGGGCGGTAGGCATCGCTGAAGTTGTTGACCAGAATCCAGTCCGGGGGACGTTGCTCGCGCTGGGCATGCTGTCCGACAATTTCCCCGACGATGGTGGTTTTGCCCGTCCCCACCGGTCCGGTGACGAATATATTGTATCCGGCGCTTTTCATGTTGAGACCGAAGTCGATGGCCTGGACGGCGCGTTCCTGGCCGATGACGGTTTCCAGAGGGTCGAGCGCGGAGGTGTCCTTGAAATCAAACTGGCGACGGTCGCATTTTCGGAAGAGATCCTCAATGGGAATTTCAAATGACGGTGCCATGGTCCTTTGCCTATTCGATAATTTGCAAACGCCAGTGCGGGTCGCTGTAGACATCCTGAAGTTTGCGCGTGGCTTTCTCGGGCGTTCGCGCATGCCAGGTCATCTCGAGTGCTCCCGTGGTCATGCCGTCGATCCGATAGGTCCAGCCCTCCGGCTTTTCCACGAGTTCCAATCGAACGGCGCCGCTGTAGTGACTGCCGCGCGCGCGGACCTCGGCTTTACGGATAATCATGGCAAACCTCCTCGCTGGACGTCGGCGCCCCGGGTGACCTGTTCAGGCCATCCTTACAACGATGCCCCAAGCACTGCAACCCGCAACCGCCCCGCCCCCGCTCCCTCCGGGATCAATGCCGGCGCGCCCCGCGCTTGACATTTAGCCGCCTGTTCCTATTCAGTTCAGGCGTGAAGCATGTGCTTTTTAATAACTTTCGATCAGTGACCGCGACCCATGTCACCCCCAAGCGACCCTTTCCCTAAAGCCGTTTCTACGTCTGGCGCGTCAGAGGCGGGCAGCGTCACTCCCGACAATCCACCCGCCCCACTCAGGCGAGCATGATGCAAGTTCGAAACCGTCGATGCCGACCGCAATGGCGTCATCCGCCACGCGGAATGGCACCGCTTCCAGGCGGCGCATGGCAGGGCGCATCACTGAGCCGGTCAGATGCGGGCGCATCCCGGCCGGGCTGAACCGCTGGGACGCAACGGCGGACATCAGGACGTTTCATGGGTTCACGAAGGAGCTCTTCAGCTCTTGACGTGCAGCGATTCAATCTTAATATCAAATCATAAGCAAACGTCTTGTTGCTCGTCTTCAACACCTACAATAAAACCAGACAAATTCAATTTTGTCGTCGGTATAAATTGAAAGCGGAAGGCGAAGGCAGCGAGCGTTAAACCTCTGGTGTGGGCGCTGCGGACGACACGACCGGAGGTTCGGACGACAAAGGCAGGTGAGTCACCTGCCTTTTTTTATTTGGCGGCCGCCACGATGCCAGAATCATTGGGACTTTCGATAGCCACGGCGGTCACGTCGGT
>JASJBQ010000124.1 GCA_030066455.1 Desulfobacterales bacterium | reverse complement strand
TCAATCAGGGTTTGTCAAATTATCGCATTATTTCAGGTGGGTATGATGCTGGCGCAGATGCAGCCCGGACCGGCATGGGCGGTGATGGTGGGACCGACCTCGGCCAGGCGGATGCGGTCGAGGGCTGCCGGGATGCGCTCTTCGAGAAAGGCGTCGAGGACCTCGGCCTTGTCGCGGGCGTCGGCGTGGGCGATCCAGATGTCGCAGTCCCCGCGAAAGCGGCGGTAGTCGTCGTGAACGCGGTCGGCGATCGCCTCGAGGGCGGCATCGAATCCGCGGTGCCTGCTCAACGGCGCCAGCGTGCCCTGGTTGAGGCCGACCACCGGCTTGACGTCCAGCATGCCGCCTAAAAGCGACGAAAAAAAATTGAGTTTGCCGGCCCGCTTGAGCCAATAGAGGTTCTCCACCGTGAAATAGAGCTTGCCGTTTTCGATGAAGAACGCCAGATCCTGGGCCAGCTGGCTGAATTCGGTCCCCTTGCGCACCAGTTCGGCGGCCCGCATGGCCACCAGCCCCTGTCCGGTGGTGCAGGTGCGCGTGTCCACGGAAATGACGCGGTTGGAATCGTCCTCGAACATGATCTGCAGCGCCCGCTGGGCCGCCGTATAGCAGTTGGAAAGTTCGCTGGAGACGTGCAGGGCCAGCAGGTGGTCGTATTTTTTCAGCAGCGCCTCGAAAAGGTCGGCATATTCGCTGGGGATGGGCGGGGAGGTCTTGACCTCCTGGTCGGATTCCATGGCCGCGATCACGTCATCGTTGTCGAGGTTGACGCCGTGGAGAAACTCCTCGCCGTCGATCGCGATGTGAATCGGCACGACGTGCATTCCCCATTGTTCTACCAGCCCCTTGGGGAAATCGGCGGTGCTGTCCACGACGATACCGATATTGGCGCCCATGATGCCCTGCTCTCCCTTTGGTAATCAACCATTGGGCCGGAGCGGCCCGTCTGTCTCACAAGGTTCTTTTAGGCTGAAATCTATGCGGTTTCAACCCATTTCCGCCTGTATCGCCGCCCTCCGGTCGGCGGGTTGGTGCGCGCGTGGTAACACCCGGAAGCGATGGGCGCTAAATCCGCCGGTTTCCGGTGGTGGGCATGTATCCAACGCGGGGTGTGCGTTGCGGCGCAGACATGGCCTTCCATCCCTGCGGGGGGGGGTCAACTGCCGGCGATCCATTCGTCCAGCAGGCGGGGGGGGGCGATGCCGTAGGGCGCGGGCTGAAGGTCGCACTGGGCGCTGAGTTCGACGCCGGCCTGAATGATCGCCACCGGCCGGTCGGCGGAGACGACCACCACGATGAGCTCGGGCCTTTCGGCCGTGAAGCGCAGGGCCGAATTGAAGCGGGCGCCCCGCGAGCGGTCTTCGCCCGGGATGGTGCGCCCGTCCAGCAGGCAGGCGAAGCGGTGCAGGTGCAGGTCCGCCCCGATATGCAGGGCCCCGTCCACCTTGGCCAGGGCGCAGGCCAGATCCAGCTGTTTTGCCTGGCGCAGGTCGAGCGAGGGGTGGATGTTCTGGCCCGGGATGGCGATGGGGGTCGGGTACAGATCGAGCACCAGGGTGCACCCGAATTTGCCGTCCTCGGCCAGATGGACCATCTGGGAGACGATCCGAAACAGGTCGGCGCGGTCGGACGGATCGATGTCGGCGTCGATCAGGATCTCCTCGACCTGGACCAGGTTGGCATGGTGGGTGGTCGAGTGAAAAGTGCCTTCCGCAAAACTGCAGACCGGCATGCCGGCGAAGCGCAGAAATCCGTGCCCCCCCTGGAAGTCGGCCGTGATCCGGTGGCGGGGAATGCCGCGATCGGCGATGCCCAGGAGATATTGCCCGTCGGAGACGAGTTTGCGCCCGGAGTCCTCCACGGCCTGGAGCAGCTTGCGGACATGCTTGGCGTTGTTGAGGACCGGGCGTTCGGCCGTCGGAAAACGGGTAATGAAAGGCAGGGCCTGCATGGCCTGCGGTTCGGCAAAGGTCAGCGCGCCCCGCGGCCAGGCGCCCTCCTCGCGGGTGCGCGAGATTTCCAGGACGGTGTCCAGGACTTCGTAAATCCGGATGGCGGAGTCCCACCCCATGGTGCGGTTCATTTCGTCGAGCAGGTAGTCGCGGACCGCATGGGTGGCGTAGCCGCGCAGGACATAGCCGGAGATCTCGGAGCAGACATCGGTCTGGGTGGAGAAATCCTGCGACAGGAGCCAGGCGGCATGCTCCAGCCAGCGCTCGGTGGGCCCGACGGCGCACATGTCCGGGTGCTGCTCGGTAAACCACATCTGGTAGAAGATGGACGCCGAACGGCCGCCGTGGGAAATGAGCCCCGTCAGCTGGAGGTTGCCGACCGGATCGAACTGGCCGATACGGGAGGATTTAGGCCCGTGGGCCCCGGACGAACGCCAGGCGTCCGATTCGAGGTAGATTTTTTCGAATTTGGGTTCGTGACCCCGCAGAAGGTTCTGAGGGTCGTAGATCTGGACGGGGTCGTCGGGGGCGAGCGCAAACAGGAGCGCGGCCCGCGACGGCCCCGAAAAATGGCACAGCCCGTTGCGCAGCCCGTCCAGGGCGTGGAAAATGCACATGTTGCCGGTTATCGTGGTCGGCATGGCTAAACCCCGTTCGCGGGCCGGTTTGGCGCGGGCGGCCGCAATCCCCGCCGCGGGCCCAGCGCGCCCCGGGTTTTGCGGCCCGCGTCCATCATGCGATCTGCAGCACTTTGGCGCCGCGGATCTTGCGGTTTTTGAGTTCCCCCAGCGCCTGGTTGGCGGCTTCCAGCGGGAAGGGCGTCGTGGCCGGCTTCAAGGGGACGGCCGCGGCCAGATCGATGAAATCCCGCACGTCCTGACGGGTGATGTTGGCCACGCTTTTGATTTCCTTTTCGAGCCACAGGTGGCGGGGGTAGTCGACAGCAGCCAGGAGCGCACTGTCCCCCGCCTCCTTGCGAATGGCGTTGATGACCAGCCGGCCGCCGGGCGCCAGGTGTTCGAGCGCGGCCAGCACCGGTCGCCAGGCCGGGGTGGTGTCGATCGCGGCGTGGAGGGCGGCCGGCGGCGTGTCGTCCATGTCGCCCGCCCAGGCCGCCCCGAGGTCACGCGCGAACTGCCGTTCCCGGCCGCTGCGGGCCAAAACAAAGACTTCGCTTTGCGGGAAGCGGTGCCGGGCCATCTGCAGGACCAGGTGGGCCGAGGCGCCGAAGCCCACCAGCCCCAGCCGCTGCCCGTCCGTCATGCCGGTCAGGTTCAGGGAACGAAAGCCGATGGCCCCGGCGCAGAGCAGCGGGGCGGCCTCGAGATCGCTGAACACCGGGGGCAGGCGGTAGGCGGATGCGGCGGGCACCGTCATGAATTCCGCGTACCCCCCGTTGGCGTCACGGCCGGTGGCCCTGAATTGCGAACAGAGGTTCTCCCGGCCCGCACGGCAATCGTCGCAGGCGCCGCAGACATCGAAAATCCAGGCCACCCCGACCCGCTCGCCGGTCCGGAATTCGGCCGCATCGGCGCCGGCGGCCTCCACCCGGCCGACCACCTGGTGGCCCGGGATGACCGGCAGCGACGGCGGTGGTGTGCGGCCCTCGATGATGTCCAACTCGGTGTGGCAGACGCCGCAGGCCGTCACCCGGACGAGGATCTCCCCTGGCCCCGGCGCGGGGGCATCCATCTCTTCCATGACCAGCGGTTCGGTTTCGGTCCGCAGGTCGCAGATTTGTTTGAGCAGCATGGCGCGCATGGCAGGCCGTTTCCATCCTTTCGACGGCAGGGCGGGGCGTCAGCAGTTGCCGGAAAATCCCACAGCGACCTATATTATGTAGCTCTCCTGGGCAGCGCAATGGCTATCTCGCCATCGGGCGGCCCTCCGGGGGCCGCGATGCGGCGCGCAGCTGCGGAGGGCGGCCGGTTGCCGCGCATGCTCGTGCGCCAAGATCACGGTTGACGGCCAGGCGATAATCGCCTACCGTTTTTTAAGAACAACACCCCATAAGGAACCAGGCACCCCCGGCGGTGTGGTTCGGCGCCAGCCGTCCGGGGCCCCTGGTCTTGATGCTAACATACGTCCCCGATGCATGACGGCATTCATTCTCCCCGCGGCAACAAAGGAAGGATCGCCATGGCCCGAATCGTACAGCTGCTGGACGGTGTCGCCACCACCCAGTTTGAAATCGACAAGCCCGAAATCCGCATTGGTCGCTCACCGGAGTGCGATGTCTTCATCGACGATACATCGGTCAGCAACCTCCACTGCGTGATCGAAACGGTCGCTTCGGACGACGAGACCCGGCCGCCCGAGTATCATATCCGCGACCTGGGCAGCACCAACGGCACCTATGTCAATATCGACCGGGTGGAAAAGGCCCGGCTGGTGCATGAGGATGTCATTCGCGTGGGCCTCAAAAACTTCAAGTTCATCGACGAGCAGAGCGCCTCGGATGTCAAGACGGCCCGGATCAAGAAGAGCTGGATTCCGGGGGTTTACTATACCAAGGATAACAAGTCGTGACCGGCAGGGAGGGGCATCTTCCGGCCCCGTGCGGCGTTCTCGCCTCCTGCCGGTCCTCGACGTCGCCGCCCGACAGCCGAGAAGCGGCGCCTGAGGCCGCCATACGGCGTTGGCCGCCGGGCGGCACTTCTCATCTGGTTATTTCTTGTTTACGGTGAGTCGCGGCTTGCGGGCGTGCTCACAACCCGTCGGTTGCTGCGCGTCCCGCTTCAAGCCGCGCCTTGCCTGGCGACCTGATGCTTGCTTCTCGGTTGCCGGGATCATTGCCTGCGGCGGTCAGATCGGCTGCGGCCTTGCCCGGAACCGGAATCTACCCCTCCCAGCCGGTCACGTGATAGGTGGCATCTTCCGGCCCCGTGCGGCGTTCTCGCTTCTCCTGCCGGTCCTCGACGTCGCCGCCCGACAGCCGAGAAGCGGCGCCCGGGGCTGCCATACGGCATTGGCCGCCGGGCGGCACTTCTCATCTGGTTATTTCTTGTTTACGGTGAGTCGCGGCTTGCGGGCGTGCTCACAACCCGTCGGTTGCTGCGCGTCCCGCTTCAAGCCGCGCCTTGCCTGACAACCCCATGCTTGCCCTTCAACTCCCTGGATTGCGTACGGCAGCAGTGGTCGGCAGCCGTATCGAGGGGGGAGGAATCGGCCCCTTATCCGCATGGGCGCCGGGTTTGATGGGTGGGGGGTAGAGTGGACCTTCCAGACGTGGTTTTGCCCGCCGGGCATGGCGGCGGCGCCGCATGGTTATCCGGCTGTCAATCGAAAGGCTGGGCGGTCGCTCTGTTGCGGGCGCATGCGCTGGGCAGACCGGGCCCGGCGAAGTGCCTGTTGCCCCTGCAACGGCGCGCGTCTGCGTTAAGCCATCCCCTTGTGGGTCTTGATGATGTTCACGATCCGCCGCAGCGGTTCGGCAGCACCCCAGAGAAGCTGGTCGCCGACGGTGAAGGCCGTCAGAAAGCCTTTGCCGATGGTCATTTTGCGCAGGCGCCCGACCGGGACGTCCAGGGTTCCGGAGATTCTGGCCGGCGTGAGCGCCTGCATGGTCACGTCCTTTTCGTTGGGGACGAGGTGGACCCAATCGTTGTGCCCGGCGATGCGGGCCTCGATCTCGTCCAGGGGCAGGTCCTGGCGCAGCTTGATGGTGAAAGCCTGGCTGTGACAGCGCATGGCGCCGATGCGGATGCACTGCCCGTCGATCGGGATCGGGTCGTCGCCGCGGCCCAGGATCTTGTTGGTTTCGGCGTAGCCTTTCCATTCTTCCCTGGTCTGACCGTTTTCCATGGGCCGGTCGATCCACGGGATCAGGCTCGCCGCCAGGGGCACACCCCAGTTGTCCACCGGCAGGTCGCCGTCGCGCAGCGAAGCCGTGACCTGGCGGTCGAGCGCCAGGATGGCCGTGGCCGGATCGTCCAGCAGTTGGGCGGCGTCGTTGCCGATCGCCTGCATCTGGGCTACGAGCTCGCGCATGTTCTGGGCACCGGCCCCCGAAGAGGCCTGGTAGGTCATCGAGGTCATCCACTCGATCAGGTCGGCTGCGAACAGGCCGCCGAGTGCCATCAGCATCAGGGACACCGTGCAGTTGCCGCCGATGAAGTCCCGGCCGCCGCCCTCCAGGGCCTGATCGATCACCTGCCGGTTGACGGGGTCGAGCACGATGACGCTGTCGGCTTCCATCCGCAGGGTCGAGGCGGCGTCGATCCAGTAGCCCTTCCAGCCGCCGTTTCGCAAACGCGGGTAGATCTTCTCGGTGTAGCTGCCGCCCTGGCAGGAGACGATCACATCCTGGGCGTGCAGGCGCTTTTCGTCGTAGGCGTCGGCCACGGGCGGGGCATCGCGGCCGATGTCCGGCCCCGGCTGGCCGGCCTGCGAGGTGGAGAAGAAGATCGGCTCCAGAGCCTGGAAGTCGTTTTCAGCCCGCATGCGTTCCATCAGGACCGAGCCGACCATACCGCGCCATCCGACAATACCGACGTTGAGCATGACTTGTCTTCCCTGTAGGTGAGGTTGGCAACCGTTTGCACCCTCATCCATAAAGGGCCGGACCGGCGACTGTCAAGCAGATTGCGGCCAGGGGCTCGGAAGCCCTTGTCGGCGCGAGGGCAGTCATCCGCGCCCGATGGCGGGGGGCCCCGTGCGGCGGGCTTGACAGGTCGCGGCGGGATCGACGATAACCGCCACCGGTACCGGAACGGCGGGGGGATCAACAACCCGCAAGGAATCCATAGACGATGGCCAACGTGCAAGCGGCGCTGATCCTGGAAGGGGGCGGCCTGAGGGGCAACTATACCGCCGGCGTGCTGCGCGGCCTCATGGACCACGGCCTCTATTTCGCCTCGGTGATCGGGGTTTCCATCGGCGCCTGCAACGGGTCCAATTATGTCTCCCGCCAGCCCGAGCGCAATCGGATCGTGAACACCCGTTTCGTGGGCGATTCGCGTTTCATGAGCTACCGCCGGCTGATGCGCGGCGGCGGGCTGTTCGGGATGGATTTCATTTTCGATACCCTGCCCAACGTCCTGGTCCCCTTTGATTTCGCCGCCTTTCGTGCCAGCCCCCAGCGTTTCACCGTCACCGCAACCGATTGCGAAACCGGAAGGGCGGTCTATTACGAGAAGGACCAGCTGGACGACAGGGGGCTGCTCGAGGTTCTCAAGGCGGGCTGCAGCCTGCCTTTCCTGCAGACGCCGGTCCGGTTCGACGGGCGGGTCCTGATGGACGGCGGCATCGCCGATGCCGTGCCGCTGGACAAGAGCATCGCCGAGGGCAACGCCCGCCACGTGCTGGTCCTGACCCAGCCGGCGGGCTACCGCAAAAAGGCCAGCCACCTGGGCTGGATGGCCCGGCTCTACTACCCGCGTTACAGGGGGCTGGCCCGGGCCCTGGCGACCCGGACACAGCGCTACAACCGCACCATGGAACGCGTCGACCGGCTCGCGGCCGAGGGCGCGGCGGTGGTTATCCGGCCGGCCGCGGACCTGAAGGTCCGGCGGACGGAAAGCGATCGGCGCAAACTGGTGGCGATCTACGCCCGCGGCTACGCAGACCTCACCGGGCGCCTCGGGGAACTGGCGGCGTACCTGGGCGCCCGGTGATTGTAAGGTCGGATAGCAGGCGATGCGCTGCGATGATCGATCGGTTTTTGGCCGGCAGGTCGGCTTAACTGATGGAGAGGTCAATTGTGGTTGACTATGCAATTATATTTTTTTATTTAGTTGCATAGTCAATTAAAAGTCCGTGGAGGATCGATGCGCACCTACGACGACCGCCTCATTTTTCTCATCGCACAGGCCCGCCAGCGTCTCTACACCCACCTCGACCGGTTGCTGATCGAACAGGCGGGCGTGACCACGGCCCAGGCCGGCGCGTTGTTTTGCCTGCAACAGCACGACGGCTGTCTCTTGCAGGAGCTGAGCCGGGGCATGCGGCTGGACAAATCCGCCATCACCCGCATGGCCGGGCGCCTGGAAAGAAAAGGCCTGATCGAACGCCGCCCCTGCCGGCGGGACCGGCGGGCCGCCCGGATTCATTTGACCCCTGACGGCCGCCAGGCGGCCAGCCGCTGTCTGGTCACGGTCCGTGAATTGAACACGGCCATCAAGGCCGATTTCTGGCCGTCGGAGATCGAGAGTTTCAGCCGCATCCTGCAGACCATCATCCGGCGTTTTACGGAGGACTGAATCATGTCGCTGGAAACCCTTTACCCGCGTTTGGCCGATGCGCCGCCCCCGGATCTGAAGACCTTCCTGGAACGCAAGCTGGCCCGGGGATGAGCGCCGGTCAACGCGTCAGCCTCGCGGCAGGTGCAGGGTGATCGTGCAGCCCGGCCCCTGGTTGTTGGCGGCGCTGACCGTGCCGTCCATGGCGATCATGAACTTGCGGACCAGGGCCAGGCCGATACCCGTCCCGCCGGTGTCGCCGGTCAGGGCGTCCTCGCCCCGGTAGAAATCGTCGAATATTCTCTTGAGCGCCTGCCGCGGGATGCCCGGACCCGTGTCGGCGACCGTGATCCGGATGCGATCGTCGCCGGGACGGACCTCGAGGTCAATCCGGCGCGTTTCGGCCTGGCGGCCGAATTTGATGCCGTTTGCGATCAGATTGACGAGGACCTGGATCATGACGTCGCGGTCGTAGGCGAAAAGGGGCAGGTTCTCCGCGGCGATTGTCAGTTCGAAGTCCTCCCGGGCCAGTTGGGCGGCCATGATTGTCTGCACCGCGCCGAGGACGTCCCGGAAATCACCGCGGATCATGTCGAACGCCCGCTGGTTCTTCTCCCGGCGCGAGAGTTCCAGAACGTTGTTGATCAGCCCTGAAAGCCGCGCACTTTCCGTGTCGAGCACGTCCGTCCAGGTAGTCCTGCTCGCGCGCGGTATCGCGGGCCACGCCCTGCGCCAGCATGACAGTCAGAATCCGCCGTGAGGCGGACGGGGGCACCACCTCGCTGGCCATGGTCGCCTGCAGGAAATCGAAGGGGACCGGAAAAGTGTGTTGCAGGCGGAAACGCGCCTGACGCACGGGGGCGCCGCTCTGCAGGCGTTGGCCCTGTCTGTCCGGCGCTTGTGACGGTTTTCCGCTGCGGGTCAAATCCGCTGGTATTCCTGCTGGACTTCCGCTTCGCCGTAGCGCGCTTCCAGTCGGCGGATGATGAAATGGCCGCGGGCGGTCCGCTGGAACTGGCGGATGAAGAGGAAATTGACGAAACCCCCGCCGACGGCGCCGATCAGGGGAATGGCCTGGGCCACCACCTTGTCGGAGACCACCAGCCCGAAACGTGCGGTGACCTGGGTGATAAAGCGGATCAGCGCCGGTGTGCTGTGTTTGCCCACGCCCCCCTGGGCCAGATGTCGGGCGGCCTCGGCGACCGATCGGGCCAGGGCGGCCCGCACCGCAAAATAGCCGGTATCGGGGGTGGGCCTCCGGGAAGCCGGGCCTCCCAGGGCGAAAACCTGGACGCACTCGAGCCGGACCAGGGGATCGTGCGGATCGTGGCCTTCGCTGCGCGCGATGGCGGCGATCGAACGCAGCATGACCGCGGTGGACAGCGGCAGTTCCAGCGCCAGGGCCGGCAGGCCGAAAGCGCCGGCGGCCGCGCCGCCGATCACCACCGCCACGGCGTGCCGAACGCTGGCGGCCGATCGCTGCTGCCCGGAGCGGAGCGTTTTGGCCGCCGCCGCCAGCCCGATTTTTACGGCCGCCTGGGTTATCCGTCCTACCAGACGCAGCACGGGGGCCGGAACCAGGGCCAGACCTTTCTCGACAGGAATACTCATCGCCTGGGTGATCCGCGCGGGGATTCCCGGCTCGGCAAGCAACTTTTTAGCCTTGCGGAGCGCAGCCCGGTCGGCGGTCGTCATGCAGGTGTTCATTTCGGTCCCCGTTGGCCTTCTTGGTAACATGCGTCGCGGCAACAGGTCGATGGCGGATAACGGTCATTCCCATTCAGAGCTTAAGTTGGTTTTCCAAGGCGATTACGGTGCTTGACAGCGCGGCCATCAGGCGGCGGAACAGCTGGAAGGGGGTCTCCTTGCCGCGTTCGAGCGTATCGATCAAATCACCAAGGTGGTTTTGCGGAGGAACGTGGCCAATAAGGTATTGACCCAGGGTGATCTGTGTCTCGGCGTGATCGAAGGGGTAATCGGCATCGGCCAAATCGACCCGTACGCTTTGAAGGCTGTGATAGCTGGCGTGCATTTTTTCTTGAAGCGTATGCATATAGGTCTGGTTGTCTTGATTGTCTTCAATCTGATGAGCCAGGATCACCAGTTGATGATAGTTTTGTTCAATGGCCGTAAAGCGTTCATAATGGTCGACCAACAAGTTCCAGGTCCGCATGCAGCGTTCGGCCTGGTGGCGAAACGTCTCGGCTTCGGACCAGCGCTTCGCGATCGGCGGGTGGTTCAGGAGAGACAGGCTTTTCTCGATACGCGTGAAGGCGGCTGATTCGAAGCGTGACAGCTTTGGCCGCAGGTTTTCTTTTTGCAGGCTGGCGCGCTGGTCGGCCTGGGCCACCGCTTCGAGACTGGCTGTGGTTAGACCGAAATCCCGTTCGCGCAGTCCGAGGCCGGCCTTCAGCAGGACGCGTGCCCGCGCCAGCTGGAGTTCGCGCTCATCGATTTTGCTTAGCTGTTTGAGGACCTGTGCATAGCGGGCTTTCTCTGCCGCCAGCGTGGCCTTCAGGGATCGAATCGTCGCCACGGTCGCTTTCGGGGCCTTGGGCTTGCCGAGCGGGAGCCCGAACTTCGGCGGGGCCTGAAGGATGTTGAAAAGCCCGGCGTAGGTTCGCGCGAGCGCTTCATGGTCTTCGGCTTCACGGTTACGGCTCTCAATCAGTTGGGTGAAGGGGATGATACGATCCGGCGGTATCTTCTGGCCAAGTACGTCCTCGTAGTAGGCGGCGGTGTCGCGGCGGCAGGTGGCGGTGAAATCGGTGAACAGGATCGATGCTGGC
>JASJBQ010000128.1 GCA_030066455.1 Desulfobacterales bacterium | reverse complement strand
ATCGAATGCTGGGCCTGCGCCACGGCCATACCGTAGCCGGGGATGATGACGACGTTTCGAGCCGCTTCTAAAACGTAATAAACATCTTCCGGCGACATCGAAGTGGCCTCTCTCGAGTGATCCGCGCCTCTTTCGCCGGGCGCTCCCGTGCCAAATCCGGAGAGCAGTACATTGAACAGGCTGCGATTCATGGCTTTGCACATGATTCGCGTTAGAATCGTTCCAGACGCTCCGACCAGCGCTCCCGTAATGATCAGCAACACGTTCGAGACCGCAAACCCGGCCGCACAGGCGGCCAGCCCGGAGAAAGCATTCAGCAGAGAAATGGTCACCGGCATGTCGGCACCGCCTATCGGCAGGACGGCCGCGGTCCCGAAAGCCAGACTGACGAGGGTGGCGATGATGAATACCCAATACAATTGCGGGTAGAGCGAAAACCCCGCCAACCCCGTGGCCAGCAGCGACAAGACGGCAGCGTTGACCAGGTGCTGGCCGGTATAGATGAAGGGGCGACCCTTTAGTCTTCCCGCCAGTTTCCCAAAAGCGATCAGACTGCCGGAGAATGTGATACCTCCAATCATCATCGCCGCATAAAGGGCCGCCGCGTCGAACCGACCGATAGTGGCCTTTACTCCGGAGGTGAGCCAAAAATGGAGCTGGGCTGTCGCCACCAGAAGACTGGCCAAGCCACCAAACCCGTTGAAAAGCGCGACCATTTCTGGAATGGCCGTCATTGGAACCTTGCGGGCCACGAAAGCGCCAACCAAACCACCGGTCACGAGGCCACCGACCATCAGGGCCAGGACCATCCCGCTGATGCCACCGCCATGGTCGTATAGGGACAAAAGCGTCCCAATCACAGCAGCCATCATACCCGCGGCCGACACCAGGTTGCCCCTGCGGGCGCTGTCGGTTCGACCGAGCATTTTGAGGCCGATGACGAAGCAGATGCAAGCGCCGAGAAAACAGATCAGTTTGAGTGTCGCCAAGGTCAGCACTATTTTTTATTGGATGTACGGGATTTGAACATCGCCAGCATCCGATCGGTCACCATATACCCACCGATCACGTTAATGGCGGCAAGCGCCACGGCGGCAGCGGCGATCGTTTGGGTGACGACAGATGCATCCGCCATGCCGGCCACCGTCATGCCGCCGATAAGGGTGATTCCGGAGATCGCGTTGGATCCGGACATGAGCGGGGTATGAAGGGTCGAAGGTACCTTGGAAATCAATTCCAATCCAAGAAACAAGGCGATGATAAAAAGAAATGCCAGTAATTCGACGTTGTCGGCCATCGATTACCTCCTTCGTGACGGTGCATTGTCCAATTGGTGCCCATGAGCCGACACCTGCAGCGTTCCATAGTGTTTCAATACCTGTTCGTTGACGATCTTGCCACCATCGGTCACAAGCGCGCTCGCCAGGAGCCCATTGTCAGCCGCTTTGATGCGCTGGTTGTCCTTGTCCCAGATGGTTTCGATGAAATAGTAAAGATTGTTGGCATACATGTGGCTGGCGTCCAGCGCCACTTGGCCGGGATAGTTCTCGATGCCGATGACCCGCACCCCTCGAATGTCGATTTCCTTCCCGGGAACGGAGCCCTCCACGTTCCCGCCACTTTCCACGGCATAGTCTACGACCACCGTTCCCGGTTTCATGGCCTTGAGCATTTCATCGGTAACCACTCGGGGAGCGGGGCGTCCGAAAAGCTGCGCTGTGGTGATCACGATATTCGCCCTGGCGCAGGCCTCCGCCATTCCCTGCTGCTGTAGGCGTTGCTGCGCGGGGCTCAGTTCCAGTGCGTATCCCTGGTCGGTCTGTCCCGTATTGCCCAGATCGATATAGAGGAATTTCGCTCCCAAGCTCTCCACCTGCTCGGCGACCACCGGACGCGTATCGAAGGCTTCGACCCTGGCCCCAAGCCGCTTGGCGGTGGCAATGGCCTGGAGGCCCGCAACGCCCGCACCGATGACGAAGACCCGCGCGGGCTGTATCGTTCCGGCGGGGGTCATCATCATCGGCAGGGTCTTTCCCAAGCGCTCAGCAGCCAGCAGAACCATGTAGTACCCTGCCAGGGAGTGTTGGCTCGAAAGGGCATCCATCTTCTGTGCCAGGGTTGAACGCGGTATCATCTCCATGCTAACGGCTCGAACGCTTTGAGCAGCCAAAGCGGAGACCACTTCTTTCTGGCCGAAGGGATCGAGAAAACCCACGTGGAGCGCTCCAGGCTTCAGCAGCTGAATCTCGTTCAAGAGCGGAGGGCCCACCCGCAGCAGGATATCGCTTCCGGAGAGAATTCCTGATCGTTCATCCACCTTGGCACCGACCGCTTCAAATTGGACATCGGACCAGTACAAACTCTCCCCCAAACCACTTTCGATGGTGACTGAGAGCCCAAGCTTGAGGAAACGGCCCGCGGTCTCAGGGGTAATCGCCATTCGGGTTTCCGCCCTGCGAATCTCTCTGGGAATGCCGATGTTCACACTGACTGCTCCTGTAAACCGGCGCCGATCCGTTGACATTTCTTGCGAGTTGGGGCGCGGCTTCCAAAATGGATCAATACACGGTGTAAGGCAATTCAAGTGAATGATGACATCCCGTTGTCGACGGGTGCCATGCCGGTGAACCGTATATGGTCAATTCGGAATGATAATGCCCTTGTTTATTTTTTAAAGGGGGGCCTTGAGAATCCATACTGTCAGGCGTACTGAAAGGGACGCCGACGCAATTACGCGTGGCCAAACTGATATGGGTCTACACACTTGACGACCCCAAATTGCCAGATCAGACTTTGATCCGCTTGCTGTCCGGATGCATCTTGAAGAAACGACCGATGGCGCCTTCGTTGCCGATCAAGATCAATTCGTCATCTTGATTCAGGCGATACGCGGGTTCCGGATTGATGCATGCCGCCTCCCGGTCGCAGATGGCCACCACGTTGCAGCCGGTCCGCGATCGGATCTGGCTTTCGGCCAGGGATTTATCCGCATAGGATGTGGGCGTGACCACCCGAAAAATGTTGAGGCCTTCGGCCAGCATCAATAATTCTTCGGGCTTGAGAAGGTTGAGGATGGCATTGGCGGCCATGCTGGCGTAGGACATCACCAGGTCGGCGCCGGCCGTGTGCAGTTTGGATATATTGCTCTCGAGGTTGGCGCGGCAGATAATCTGGACTTCGGGAGCTAATTTGCGGCAGTAAATCGTCAGATAGATGTTCGTGGGATCGTCGTGCGTGGTGATGATGATCGCGGGCGTCGTTTCGATCCCGGCTTTGCGCAGAACGTCGATGTCAGCGGCACTGCCGTGGATGTAGCGGTCATCGGCGATCAGGCGCCGTCTTTTTTCAATAATGCGATAGTCGATGCGGCGCTCGCGCAGCGCAGCGGCCGCCGCCTGGCCAACCCTTCCCCCGCCCAGGATCAGGACCGGATCCTGGTATTTCTGATGCCGGCCCAACTTGCGGTCGAAGGCATCGAATAGCTCCTCGGAGCCCGCCAGCAGGAGAACCGTCGTCGGATTGATGACCGTCTGGGGGCTGGGCATGATGAACTGGCCCCGCTCCCAAAGCCCCACCACGTTGATACCAATCGTTTCGCGCAGCTTGTTTTCCTCGAGGGTCTTGCCCACGAGCGGCGTCCGCATGGCGGGCGCCTCGGCGATCAGGAGGGATTCGATCCGCCCGATGACGTTTGCCGCGGTATGTGTTCCAATCACCCTGCGCGCCAGGGACTCGCCGAGCATTTTGTAAAATTGGATCACGTGCGTGCTCCCGGCCAACTCGAGGATATCGACGGATTCGTCGAGATCGGCATTGGCGACGATGGGCACCTCGGGGGAGATTTCACGGATTGTAAAGGCGATGTTGGTATTGATCATGTCGTCGACTTTGGCGACCACCAAAGCGGCTTTTCCGATTTTAAGCTGCCTGTACGTATCCGTATCACCAAAATTGCCGACGACCACCTGGAAGCCTGAATCTCTGAGCTCGAGCGCCTGCTGCACCTCTTCCACCAGGATAACGTATTTATTCTGGTACTGGCGGAACTTTTCGACAAGGTGAATCGTCACCGGATCATAGCCGGTGACGATGACGTGGTCATGTGTGTCCGCAGGCAATTCCCGGGGCGCCTGGGCTTTGGTCTGGGCATCCAGCCAGGGCAGATAGAAAAACTCGATGAACGTAAAGGGCAGCATCGTCAGGAGAAATACGATCCCCGACATGAGGACGATAATCGAGAAGAGCTTGCCAAGGTCGGAAGAAAACGTAATGTCCCCGAACCCAAGGGTCGACATCACCGTCAGGGTCCAGTAAAAACCGGTTACCCAGCTGAACTGCCGGTCCTCGAGTATCATTATGTAGTGAAACAGGATGCTGTAGACCGTGACCATGACGGCGAGGGCCCCAAAAAACTTGAGGAAGATCGAAATGTTGCGTTCCTGTTTTTTGATCCTGAAGTGGATTATTTCGCTGAGGATTAGCTTCATCGCTACGCGCCCCTGAAAGTGTTCTGTAGATGGTGACGGGATACATGGGCGTTCGATCACATTGTCTGGCATCGATCGCAGCCCACGGCGACCTATCAACTGTATCGGTATCGCAATGGGTATGTCAATCAACTCAGCCGCGGGCGGTTTATGGTTGTGAGGGCTTCCCACGAGGCAGCCCGTCTGCTGGGATCCGGCATGAGGCAGGGTATTTGGTAAGGACGTCTATTTTATTAGGCTTTACTGGGTATTGGATTCTGGTCAAAACCCTCCACCTCTGTTGGAGGACCCGGCGCGGTTCTGACGATTCGGGGTGGGGTTTGCTTTCCAAAAAAGCTGGTTCCATTCCTTCCACTTGGAGGACGAACGATAGGAAGACGTGGGATCCCCATCGGGGTCGGCATCGGTATCGGAACTCGAAAAAACGATCGGCGCACTAAAGACACGATTTCGATACCGATAGCGATACCGACACCGAATGATAAATACCAGCGGCAGGAAACGCGCTTCGCTCAGACAGCCGATGCGCTTTTTCCGTCCGTATTCCCGATGCTCGGCGCGGAACAAAGGGGAAAAAGCTGAACCCCCAACAGATTGACACGCCTCCCTCCGGGGGACTGCCTGAGGTCTCCCGCTCTGCGGGAGGAGCCTTACTTGGATAGGCTTTGATCATGCCACCCGAAAGCCAGAATGGATGCACCGGGAACGGTGTGTTCGCATGAAATGCCAACAACGATTACAAATTTTTAGTATGACTTGCACACCAGGTTGGCACTTAACAACTGTTCCTAATAAGATTGCATGTCTCCATTCCGATGACAATTTCTGTCACGCCAGGGTGTCGAGATCTGTCAGCCGGGCGTCGTGGTATACCCGTTAGACAACCCTAACATTCTGTAATTTATCATTATTTAAGACAACATCCTTTTTGGCATTACATTTGCTGCATACCTGCAAGGCCAAATGATATTCCGCATTTTTTCTGCATTCGGCCGGCTGCAGCGAAAGGCCGAAGAGCAAGTGAGGGGCGTCGGGGGACAGCCATTGATCGACAGATTGTCAATTTGCATCTCGCCTAAATCCACTCGTGTGCGCCTCGCCAAACGCTTTTGATTTCAGGGTAGCGTTATTTATCCCGGCTGAAGGTATTCGAAACTGAGCGCCGCCGGGGCCCGAATCGGGGTTGACGGGCCGAAGCGGCCTCGGGCGATCGCGTTCGGAAAAGGAAAGTAGACGATAGCAATCGAATTGGTGCTCAAAGGCGCAGTTGTGATTTAGCTGAAGGGGAGATCGACCGTGGTCTATCTTATTTCAGGTGCCATCGGATGGCTTGTCGGAAGCGCCGTCTCGGAAGTTTCACTTTCACTGTATGGCCTGGCCTTGGGGCTGATGGTCGCTGAAATCTTCAATCTGCGTAAGAAACTAAACGCCCTGGAAACGCGGTCGGAGGAAATGCCCCAAACGCCCGACCCGCAAACTGCAAAAGCCGCAACGAGTACTCCGCCGAGCCCGACCGCTGCGGCACCGGAACCTGCCGAACCGGGCCCAACACCCATCCACCCGAAAACCGCCGCATCCACGGGCGCGCCGGCCGAGTCCGCCGACGCGTCTTCACCACGGCCCGCCGCCTATCGCTGGCTTCAGGGGGCACAGGATAAAGCTCCGCCCAACAAGGAGGACGCCGGGGAAGATTTATTCACGCGTATCGGCGACTGTGTAAAAACCTATTTTACCACCGGCAACGTTGTCACCAAGATCGGTGTCATCGTTCTTTTTTTCGGCGTCGCCTTTCTTCTCAAATACGCTGCCCAGCGCAATCTGGTGCCCATTGAATTTCGTTTGATCGTCGTGTTTGCAGGTGGTCTCGCTTTGCTCTTCACTGGCTGGCGCCTGAGGACCCGCCGCAAGATCTATGGCCTCCTGCTGCAGGGAGGGGGCGTGGGTGTGCTCTATCTCACGGTCTATGCGGCCGCGCGTTTCTACCATCTGCTGCCCTATGGGTTTTCTTTTGTGGTGATGTTTGCCCTGGTTGTTTTATCTGCCATCCTGGCCGTGCTCCAGGATGCCAGGTACCTGGCCGTGTGCGGCATCGTGGGCGGGTTCCTGGCCCCGGTGTTGATGTCCACCGGCAGTGGCAGCCATGTGGTTCTTTTTTCCTATTACGCCCTGCTCAATCTCGGGATTGCCGGCATTGCCTGGTTCAAGGCCTGGCGAGAGCTAAACCTGATCGGATTTGTGTCCACCTTCGGCATCGCCTCCTTGTGGGGCGGCCGCTATTATCAGCCCCTCTATTTTTCCAGCACCGAACCCTTCCTGATCCTCTTTTTTCTTTTTTATGTGACCATCGCCGTTTTGTTCGCCCTGCGCCAGCCGCTTCAACTCAAAGGCTATGTCGACGGCACACTGGTTTTTGGCACCCCGCTGGTCGCCTTTGGTCTGCAGTACGGCCTCGTGCGCGATTTCCCCTATGGTCTGGCCATCAGCGCTTTGAGCCTCGGTCTGTTCTACTGCGGACTGGCTTCGATCCTTTGGCGACGGCAGAAAAACGATTTGCGCATGCTGACCGAATCGTTCCTGGCGTTGGGGGTGGTATTTGCCAGCCTGGCGATCCCCTTGGCCCTCGATGGTCGCTGGACTTCCGCTGCCTGGGCTCTCGAGGGCGCCGCAATTCTCTGGGTCGGTATTCGGCAGGACCGTCTTTTACCGCGCCTGTTCGGAACCCTGCTCCAGGTCGGGGCGGCGATTGCCTTTCTGGTGGCCGTCTACCAGCCAGCCGCCCAGATGCCCATTCTCAACAGCATCTGGACCGGAGCTGCTTTGATCAGCCTGACCAGTCTCTTCTCGAGCTGGTATATCACCCGGCGAAGTAAAACCCTGTATCCCTGGGAGCGCCAAGCCGCGATACCCTTAATGGCATGGGGGCTCTTGTGGTGGTTCGGCGCGGCATGGCACGAGATATACCGTTTCGTGGCCTGGCGGGACAGTGAAGCCGTGCTGCTTATCCATGCGGCCGCCAGCTTCCTGATCCTGGATCTGGTCAGTCGTCGCCTGGACTGGAAGCAACTATCTTTTCCAAGCATCCTTCTCCTGCCCATGATGGCCATCGCCTGCATTTACCATTTCAGCGAGATCGGCGATGGGCATCTGTTTGCCCGCTTTGGATCACTGGCTTGGTGCCTCGCCACCGGCGCCCAGTACCGCCTCCTTTTTAAATGTGAAACCAACTGGCCCGCAAAGATGGTGCCCCTGTGGCACCAGGGCGCCCTCTGGCTTTTGATGCTCGTCATTACTGCGGAAAGCGCTTATTGGGTCGATGTATGGGTTCCGGAAGGGCCTACCTGGTTCTACTGCATCCTGGGTCTCGTACCGGGCTCGATGATGCTCGTGCTGCAGGCTCAGGGTGAGCGTCTGCGCTGGCCGGTGGGACGATTCCCGGATGCCTACTTGCGGACAGGCGCCGCTCCGCTGATAGCCTACCTGTTCATTTGGGCCGTCGTGGTCAATATCTACAACGGCGACCCCACGCCGTTGCCCTTCCTGCCGCTTTTAAACCCCATCGAACTGTCCCAGATCTATCTGCTTCTGATTGTGCACATCTGGGTGCGCCGCCAGGCCGAATGGCTCCACAGGCCCGAGCGCAACATGGACAGCGGCGTTTTGAAAATGATTATCTGGGGCGCCGGGTTCCTGCTGATCAACGCCACCGTTGCCCGGACGATTCACCACTGGGGATTCATAGCCTATTCCTTTGCCGGCCTGTATCGATCGGTTCTTTTCCAGGCCGCCATTTCCATTCTGTGGGGCGTGATCGCTCTGGTGGTGACGTTTGGCTCCACCAAAAAGGACAACCGCCCGGCCTGGATTGCCGGCGCCACGATTTTGGCTCTGGTGGTGATCAAGCTGTTTTTTGTCGATCTCGCCGGTACCGGAACCGTCGCCCGGATCGTTTCTTTTATCGGCGTGGGTTCGCTCATGCTGTTGATGGGTTATTCTTCACCCCTGCCACCTTCCCGCACCAGGAAAGCCGAATGAAAAATCTGCTCCTGTTAATGGTTCTGCTCATGCTGCCGCCTGCAGCGGCGGCGACGGTCGAGCTCGATGATTTTGCCTACGGCCGGCCCCTGTCCCTCACAGCCAAGGGAGCCGTTTATCGCCTGGAGCTCCCACAGGACGTTTACGTCGCCGTGACGCGCGGTGACCTTGGCGATATCCGGATATTCAACAGCGCCGGAACGGCCGTCCCGCATGTCCTGCGGCGCCCCCCCAAACTGAACGAAGAACTGGTCGTACATAACGCCCTGCCGATTTTTCCGCTCTACCGCCAGGATGCCAGCAGCGGCTCGGAGGGCCTTTCGGTGCGGGTCGAAAAGGGCCTGGACGGCGCCATCATCGATGTGCAATCCGAGGAGGCCAAAGGTGGAAATAAGCAAGAGCTGGTCGGCTATATCATCGACGCCAGCAAGCACGAATTCCGCATCGACGAACTCGATATCGCCTGGCAGTCCGATAAGGCGGACAACGTTGCCACCGTCTCGCTGGCCAGCAGTCATGACCTGACCCATTGGACCACCATCGTTCCCAAAGCGACCTTAGCCCTGATGCAGTACAGCGGTCATCGGATCAGCAAAACCAAAATCCCTCTGCATGCCCAGGGGGGCGGTTATCTCCGGCTGTCCTGGCCGAGCACGCAAAACAGAATAACGGTGGAAAAAATCACCGCCATAAGAAAAAGCAAGAAGCTCGAACCTGTGCGCGCGTGGGCAACGTTTTCAAGCACGACGGCCGTTAAAGCGCCCACAAGGGGTGCCCAGGCATTTGAATACGACAGCGCTGCCCATTTCCCCGCGGATCGACTGAGACTGCATTTTGACGACCGCAATACCCTGGCCCAAGCTCGGGTTTATTCAAGGCCGGATTTGGATGCCGATTGGACTTTCCGCCAGAAAGACTTGATTTACGACCTCCGGTTTGAAGCGGAGGCACGGATTCAAAATACGCTCGCGTTCGCTTCGACGACGAACCGATACTGGCGGGTGGAGATCGAAGAGGGTACGGGCGATGGCTCGGCCGATCCCCCCAAAGCGGAGCTGGGCTGGTTGCCCCATGAACTGGTCTTTGTCGCACGGGGAGAGGGCCCGTTCATGCTGGCCTACGGCTCGGCGCGGTTGGGGGAAGAGCCACATGCCGGCCGCGCTTCCGATCTTTTGACCGCCGTCATGGGTTCCGAGGAAGAATCCCTGATCAAAGAGGCGGCCCTGCTGCCCCGGATCGTGCTCGGCGGCCCCGACCTGCTGGTACCTGAGCTGCCTCCGCCGCCCTGGCGGAAATGGATTTTGTGGGGCGTCCTGATCCTCGGCGTCGGCCTGGTGGCCTGGATAGCTTTAAGCTTGGCCAGGGGAATGAACGAGGCGGCCGGCGGCTAACGTCTTCGATCTTTATTTCTTCGGGCACAAAATGGGGCTGCACGCTTGACAATACCAGGCTGTTTTTTTGCCCGGCCGTTCCTGCATCACCCGAATCAGAAATTCAAACTGTTTTGTCAGTTCTTGGCAGTTCTCTGCGCCTTAGCGTCTCTGCGTGAGAAATGCAGTTAGCCGTTTCAATATAGCAGGTGTATTCGCGTGAGGAATAAGGGTGTTAAGGCTTGATCTGCGTTCATCTGTGCCAATCTGCGGCCAACTAAATGTTTTCAGTTTCATCTAACAAGTGATCTCACCCGCGACAGCAAGCCCTTCATCGCAGCATTGGGAAGCATACCTTTCCGCTTGCTTTTGCGATCCAGGAATAATTTGATCTTATCCGCAACTTCTTCTGATAACAACACTTCAAAGTGATTCAGGTCGACATAATAGAATTCCGGATTGTCCGAAACGGTTTGCGAAGCCACCGTCACGATGGTGTCGTTGTCCTCCTTCATGAACGGTAGGCTGTTGTTACCGCCTGTGGTGATAACCGATAAGACAGGAACCTTCAGTTTTTGGTTATTGGCCTTTTTGATGATATCCGAACTGGGGGCGATATCCTTGTAGAGCTGATACCGCGGATACATGTAGCGGAGAGAAGCCGCGGCCTCCGATCCGCCCAAAGGTGTCGATAGGGTAACAATCCTCTCGATATGCAATCTTGTTCTCAAGAGTAAAATGGCGATAATGCCGCCAAGTGAATGGGAAATGATGTCAAATGGCTCGTCGCCAAATTCTTTCCGGGTCAAGCGCGCGATTCGTTTCAGATTGTTTTCCACCGGTTTTTCAACCGAGTACTCGGGTGCCACGGCATTATGGCTTCCCATAGCGGTCTGGATGAACGTAAAAGAAACCGGCGACATGTTGGC
>JASJBQ010000127.1 GCA_030066455.1 Desulfobacterales bacterium | reverse complement strand
AGCATGAACCCGATGCCGATGACGGCCGCCGGGAGGCCCACCCAGGCCGGGTCGAACATTTTAAGGGGGCGCATGGCCGGAAGGTCGGCCGGAGCCTCGGCCAGGACATCGGCCACCAGCCCGACGATGACCAGGTTGGTGGACGTACCGATGATGGTGCAGACGCCGCCCAGGATCGAAGCAAAGCTGAGGGGCATATAGAGGTGCTTGGCCGGCAGGCGGGCCGACTGGGTCAGGTCGCGGATGACCGGGATCATCATGGCCACCAGCGGCGTGTTGTTCAGAAACGCGCTGCCCACGGCGATCGGAGGCAGGATTTTGATCTGCGCCGTTAAAATGCTGCGGGGCAGTCCGATCAGCTTGTTCATGAGGATCGTGATCGCGCCCGTGGCGTACATGCCGGCGGCAACGATGTAAAGCACGGCCACCGTCAGCATCCCCTGGTTGCTGAACCCCTTGAGCAATTCGTCCGTCGGCGCCAGATTCAGCGTGATGGCGGCGGCCAGCGCCCCCATGAAGACGGCGGCGGCCGGCAGTTTGGTTTTGATGAGCAGGCCGAAGGTGACAACCAGAATGGCGAGGGTCAGATAGGCACTGAGCGTCATCGATTAGGCTCCCAAGGGCAGTGAGGATTACAGCCGGCAGGTGATGGTCTGGGTGCAAATTAGGACGTCCCACCTGAAAAAGTCAATTTCTAACCTTATTTTAAGGGAAATGGCCAGGGCCGGGCGGCAGAAACCAGTGGCGGTCCGTTGGCGGCGGCGGCCGGTAAGCGGTCCTCCGGGGTCATAAACGGAACCGGCTTGAACTCGGGGGCTTAATGCTTTAAGATGCGGTCCGGGATGTTCGGCGGAAACGCTTGGCGCGTCAGCGCCCTGCGCCGCGCGGCGGGAAACCAATCGGTGACGTGGCACCAAAGGAGGCATGGCATGCAGACACCCAGGTTGGGATTATTCCTGATATGGATTGTGTTGGCTTCCTGCGCAAGCGGATCGCAGAAATATGCCGACGACTACTACGATCAGGGTCTCATTTTCTACGAACGCATGGATTATGCCCGCGCGGTTGACAGTTTCGACAAGGTCCTCGAACTGGAGCCCAACGGCAAGGATACCTACAAGGTTTACTACAACCGAGGCAACGCCTACCTCAAAAAGCGACAATACGACCAGGCCATCTACGATTTCACCCAGGCCCTGGAGCGGACCCCGCCCAGGGACAGGAATATGCGCTATTTCATTCTGGAGTCACGCGGCAACGCCTATCAGAAGAGCGGACGGATCGACGCTTCCATCGAGGATTACAGCCGGGCCATCGAACTGCTTCCCCGGCAGAAGAAGATCCAGTATGTCTACCACAACCGCGGCTGGTCTTTTATCGGGAAAGAGCGCTACGAGGCCGCCATCGACGACTTCGGCCAGGCCCTGGCGCATGATGCCCAGTTCGCCCCGGCCTATTACGGGCGGGCCATGGCCTGGTACCGCAAGGGCGACCACCAGCAAGCGGCCATCGACGCCAAAGAGGCCGTCACGCGCGATCCCGGCAACAAAGCCTACGACGATCTGCTTCACGCCATTCGCAGCGGTGCCAAATAGCTTTTAACGCTCGGGGGGTCAGATCTCGCTGACGTCAAGGACGCATGCTGCCGGGCCGTGGGCCATGACGGCATGGATGCCTTTTTCCATCGCGTGGCGGGAAGCATACAGCGGACCGCATCCGAGCACGCGGCCCTTGGCCGTTGTCAGCACGAAATACGACCGGTCCGCGGCCGCCGCCCGGCGTTCGAACCATTGGGGCCGAAGCGCATTCCGTCTGACCAACAAGATGCCCTCGAGCGCCCCGACGCGCCGCAGGTAAGGCTCGCTGGTCAACAGCGTTTTGCCCGCAGCGGTTTTCAGTACAAACACATACTGCCCGCTCCGGGTTTTTCTCATTTCAAATTCGGCCGCCACAAGGCCCTCCTCTCGTTTCTCCCCCGATATCGCCCCGCGAGGGCGTCCATTGCTCAATACGCGCCGCCGGTGGGCCGGTCGGTGAACACGACGGCGATTCCGGCGGTTTCGATCCTGACAATCCTACCGGAGCGTTTTTCTTCCGAGCCGTCCCGGGCCAGAATCCCGGCCACGATCACCGGTTGTCCGATCTCGAATCGCCCGCGGACCTGGATGAACGTCCCGCCGGTGCTCATGTCACGGAAGGTGCCCTCGTGCAACTGCCGGTCGGCTGAAAAGCAGGTGGATTCGTTGCATTGCCAGCGGGTGTGGCGCCGGTTTTCAGGGCCCCGCCAGCGCCAGCTTGTCCCTGTTGTTTTTCGCGCGGCATTCATTTTCATGGATCATTCCTATTCAGGTTGGTGGATACTTGCGCGCCCGGCCTCCTGGCTCCTGGGGCGTCCAGTACGCAGGGTGGCGATGGGTCGCCACCGGGGCGAACGGGGCCGGTGGGGCGCGAGGTGGAGCATCTGGCGACAGCGGGCGCAGACGTAAATCCGCCCCAGCAGTTCATCCGGACGGGTGGTTCCGGTGCCGTGGCAATCGGGGCAATTGATTTCCATGCGTGTACGCCTCACCAGGGTTGCTGTGTCGCCTTCGACATGCAGAAGAACAAATTTCATGCCATGGCCGTCTCGGCGGGCTCACCGTCTGAACATGCAGGAATGATTGAATAAAATCTGAGGCAAGGAATACCCGGGATTTTGAGCGTCGGACCGGAAGGGGGGGATGCCCCAGACGTCGGGGCATATCGCCCACCAGCGTCGGCGCCCGGCGCGCCGGACGTGGCCGGATGTGCTCAGGGTAGTAGGGAGGGGGGGATGATACCGTGGATCAGGGCGCTGGCTTCAATGGCGCGGCCAGCTTTTCCAGCCGGTAGCGCAGGGTGTCGCGGGAGATGCCCAGGAGGCGGGCGGCCCGGGTCTTGTTGTGGCCGGCCGTCTCGAGGGCGGAGAGGATCAGCCGGCGTTCGACCTCCGGCAGGTTGAGGCCCGTGGGGGGCACTTGCCAGACATCTTCGGTCGATTGGGCCGTGTCGTCATGCAGGGTCAAATCGGCGGCGTCCACCCGGGAATGCTCGAGGAAAATCATGGCGCGCTCGATACAGTTGCTCAGCTCCCGGACGTTGCCGGGCCAGTGATAGCGCTGCATTTTCTTGCGGGCGGCGGGTGTAAAACCCTCGACCCGCCGTTTGAATTCGATGCTGAAGAGCTTCAACAAGTGGTCGGCGATCAGGAGGACATCCGATCCCATTTCCCTGAGCGACGGCAGCTCGAGCGCGGCCACGTTGAGGCGGTAGTAAAGGTCTTTCCGGAAGCGCCCGGCAGCGGCCTCTTGGGCCAGGTCGCGGTTGGTGGCCGATATGATGCGGGTGCGGATCGATATGTTCCTGTTGCTGCCCAGGCGGCGGAAGGTCTTGGTTTCGATCACCTTCAGGAGCTTGGCCTGGAGGTTGAGGGGCAGTTCGCCGATTTCATCCAGGAACAGGGTGCCGCCCCGGGCCTCTTCGATCAGGCCGGGACGGGCGGCGGTGGCGTGGGTGAAAGCGCCTTTGGCGTAACCGAAAAGTTCCGCCTCGATCAGATTTTCGGGCAGTGCCGAACAGTTGATGTCGACGAAGGGGGCATCCGCCGGAAACGTGCCGTAGTGAATGATGCGCGCGGCCAAGCTCTTGCCCACCCCGCTTTCGCCCGTGAGCAGTACGGTAGTCTGGGAGGCCTGGCTGATCTTGGTGATCGCCCGGCGGACGTTGCCGATGGCCGGTGAATCGCCCAGCAGGCTTTCCTGCACATAGCGGCTGCGAAACAGATGGCTGTGCTTCAGGAGGAGGATTTCGTATTTCTGCTGGTTCACCTCCTGGATCATACGGGCCTTGTCGCCAACGTCCTCGACGATCAGTAGACCCTGGTTGCGTGCGGTGGATTTCAAGGCCGTAATATCGTAGTAGAACAACTCACCCTGGTGGTCGTGGCGGCTCATGAAGGCCAGGTGAAAATCCTCGGCGTCGCCGGCGAGGATCGCGCTCAGCTCATCTTCGCTACCGACCAGTTCCGGAAAAAGTTCGGTCAGGCGGTTTTCGTCCGCGGGGAGATTGAGACGTGCAGCCAGAGCGTCCGCAGCGTCATTGCGCCTGCCGACGGCCAGGCGGGCGTCGAAAACGAATAGGGCGAGCCCTTTGAAGTCCGCATATTTGGAAAGTGCTGATGGCATCGGCCGAGTGTGTCGCAACGCAAACGGGTGCCGCGCCCGTCTAGGACGAGGATCATTATCGACGTTCCCAGCCCGAAAGGGCCACCCGGTGATTCTGAGTTGGAGGCGATCAGAACTGCAAGGGTCGCACAGGGGCGGGGGTAAGTCAACATGGCGTGCGCCCATGGCGGTGCCGGCCGAGCGTCTGCCGGACGCGGGAGGCGGCTCAGACCAGCCGGAAAAGGGATCGGATGACGGGATCGCAGTGGTGCGGCGCGGATTCGTGGTCGGTGGTCTACCGTGAGGGGACGTATGCGAGCCCCAGCCATTCGTGTGCCCTATGCACATCCCGAAAGACCTCGATCTTCAACGTGCGGCGGGCGGACAGGATTTCATACATCCGGCACATGCCGTAGGTAAGGTTGTCGGGGGCCACAAAGGCCTGGCGCGAATCAGGCATCGAGGCCGGCCCACGCGCCGACAGGCGCATAACGTGCGGGGACAGCCGGCAGTCCTCCACCCGCCTGAAATCCATAAGCTGGTCAAATGCCAGGCCGTCATCGGCAAAGCTTCGCAGGGCGGAATGGAGCCACAACCAGTCCTGGTCGGTGACGACCGTCCCTGCGGTGGCGAATATCATCCTGCTTCCATGGTCGATGGTGGTAGTGATCGGCATGGTGCCTCCTTCGGTTCAGACGTCGTCCACGGTGTGGCCAGCGCCGTCTCGAACGGGTCGTTAGAGCATCTGGTGGGGCACACGGAAATGCGGGCACCGCCTGTCAGGCTTGGTCTTGATCAACTATTGTGCCATATGGCGTCACTGAGATATAAGAATATGAAATATTTGGATATATATGTGGGCATCGCGGCTGGCGACGCTTGAGGCGGGCGGGGCAAATGCCCCGAACGGTGGTGGATTTGGCCGACGGCCGGCAAGGGGCAAATCCTGCCGGCCGATCGGGCGTTCCGATTGTTTGATTCAGGCCTTGGCCGGACGGCGATAGGCGTGCCAGTCGACGAAGATGGGGTATTCCCGGGGAAAGAGGGCGATTCGGTCCCCAGGTCGGACGTCGGCCTCGACCCCTGCGGCCCGGTGGTTGATCATCGCGAGCTGGATCCGGTCGACGGGCACGCCGACGGCGTCGAGGATATCCGCGAGGCAGCGGGCACCTTCCAGCGAAACGGTCAGGCTGCCTTCACTCGAAACCGGGATGGCGTGCTGCAGTGAACCGTATGGGTGGATGCTTACCGTAGTCGACATGGTTCGAATGCGTCCTTTCAGGGCGTACGGATGCCCGTTGGCCAATACCGTTGCGTATGCTCCGGGGGTCGCGTTGCCGATCCGACCGGCGTTGGTCGGATGCCGAGAGTGGATTCGTCGGTATTTGTTTTCTCCGCCGCTCGATGCCGAAGGTGAAGGGGACCGACGCTCATTCTATGGTTCCTCTATAACCTTCGTGTTCCCGGCGGTCATTGACTTGGATCAAGGGCGTCGCTTCCCGGTGGACAGACGATGCGGACGCGCTTGCGGGCGGCAAGGATCGATCGTCCTGGGATGCGGAATCGCCCCTGTGGATTTGACACCACGCGATTTCTGAACATTTTCTCCCTTTGAGTGGATTGTACCTTTGCGGAAGGCACCTGCCGGCGTGAGGCGCGATTGCCGCTTGAAATGCCTTTGACGCGTGTATTATAATTGCCATCTTTTCACTTGAACCATGTGGTGGCCGAGCGACGGCGGAAGCCGCCGCGGGGTGACGGCAAAAGCGATGCGCGTTAGGGCAAGGTGAGGGGCGCGAATGTTTAAGGGCTTTCAGAAAATCGTCGAGGAACGCATTCGCTCGGCCCAGTTGAAAGGGCAGTTCGACGACCTGGAGGGCCGCGGTAAACCGCTGCCTCCGGACGTCATCGGTGATACCGTCCCCGAAGATCTGCGTCTGTCCTACCGCATCCTCAAAAACGCGGACTGCGTTCCTCCCGAGGTGGAATTGCAGCACGAGATCCGCCGCACTGAAGATCTCCTGGCCGGGATGTCGGAAACCCGGACCAAATACGGCATCCTCAAGAAGATCAATTACCTGATCATCAAGCTCAACACCATGCGCCAGGGGAGGGTGGACTTGGAGGTCCCCCAGCACTATGCCGAACGCCTGGTGGAGCGAATGGACAAAAAGCCCCGATGAGCGGCGGGGCGGTAACGCCGCAACGAACACGAGACCATCGTGCCGATTTCCAATAAAAAAGAAGGCGAAGGCCTGGTTAAAGGCGTCATGCTGGCCTATCTCATTCTGGTCCTGCATGTGCTGCTGCTGGTGGGGCTGGGTTTTCTGGTTTTCTTTTTCCGTGGCATCGTCGAGTACATGCTTTGGATCTTCCTCTTCGGTGCCGTGCTCATCCTGGGCTCCGGTATTTGGTTTTTCCTTAAAATGAAAGCCGAAGGTCAATCCCTGCGCGAAACCCTCAACTCCCCGGCATTCCGTAACCGCAGCGTCGAGGTCAGCCTGCTGGGCGGGATGGCGTCCTTTCGCGTCGGAAGTTCAGGCGAGAGCCAGCCATTGCTTCCCGGGGGCGAAGCGTCCTCCGCGCAGCAACTGGAATGGTCCGGCGACAACCAGATCCATGAGCTGACCGAACTGGCCCGCCTCCTCAAGAGCGGATTGATCACCCTCGAAGAGTACGAACAGGCCAAGCAAAAGCTGTTCAAGTCCCCCTGACCCGCTATCCCTCCTCACGGAAATAGTGAACGCTTACCGGGCGCTTGCCCGCACCAGGCGATGAGGCGTGCCATCCTTTGAGGCCTCTTCGCGGTATCGCAGTCACCGTCACGACGTCCCGGATACCTGGGGCTGACGGGGCGTTTCGCCATGCGTTCGAATCGCTTGCATCCGCAGCGCACTTTTTGATACACGATCAAGGGTGCTAGGCGCCCGTGCCCTTGATTACCGTCCCGGTCTGCAATCGGCGGTCATCCCACCCTATCCAGCAAAGGAATCATAGCGATGAAAAAACGAACCATTGCCTTACTGGCGGGAGGCATCTCCTCGGAACGTGAAGTCTCGCTCAACAGCGGCGAACAGGTTTACGCGGCGCTGGACAAATCCCGTTACGACGTGGTCCGCTACGATCCCAAAACCGATCTGCCCAAATTGATGGCGGACGCCGCCTCCATCGATGCGGCCCTGATCATCCTGCACGGCCCCTACGGTGAGGATGGAACGGTGCAGGGGATGCTCGATCTGCTTAATATTCCCTATCAGGGCGCCGGCGTTATCGGTTCGGCCGTGGCCATGAACAAGTTGGCCGCCAAACGGCTCTATGCCGAAGCCGGCCTGGACGTCCCGCCCTACTGCGTCGTCAAACGCGGCCCGATCCCCGAACTGGGCGGGTGCATCCAGCACCTGGCGCTGCCCATCGTGGTCAAACCGGTGGAAGGCGGATCCAGCATCGGGATCGCCATTGCGCACACCCCCGAAGAATTGCGCCAGGCCGTGGAGGACGCCTTCCGCTACGATCAGCAGGTGCTGCTGGAGAAATATATCGAAGGCACTGAGGTCACGGGGGGGGTGCTGGGCAATGACGACCCCGAAGCCCTGCCGTTGATCGAAATCATTCCCGGCGAGAAGCATTCCTTCTTTAACTATACCGCCAAATACCAGGCCGGGGAAACCACCGAAATCTGTCCGGCCCGCATCAGCGAGGCGCTTACCGACCGCGCCCAGACGATCGCCGTCAAGGCCCATGAAGCGCTGTTCTGCCGCGGCTACAGCCGAACGGACATGATCATACAAGGGGATGAAATATACGTCCTCGAAACCAACACCATTCCCGGCATGACGGCCACCAGCCTGTTTCCCCAGGCAGCGGCCGAGGCCGGTCTGGATTTTACGCGTCTTCTGGATCGCCTGATCGAACTAAGCCTCGAAGGGCGTTCCGAACGGCCGTCTGCTTCCTGAAGGCCAGCTACAGCCACGTTCGATTTGCATCGGCGGCGGCCGCTATCCGCATCCGCTGCCCGCTGAAATTTCTTCGCAATGGACACGGGTCCGCAAACCTAAAGGGGGGGAGGTCTATATGAGAGTCCTGGTGATCGGAAGTGGTGGAAGAGAACACGCCTACGTCTGGAAAATTGCCCAGAGCCCGCTGGTGAAAAAGATTTTCTGCGCGCCCGGCAACGCGGGTATGACGTCGCTGGCCACCTGTGTGCCCATCGATGCCGAAGATGTCGACGGTCTGCTGGCCTTCGCGCTGAAAAAGAAGATCGACCTCACCGTGGTCGGCCCGGAGGGGCCGCTGTCTTTAGGGGTTGTCGACCGTTTCGAGGCCGAGGGCCTGAAGGTCTTCGGTGCCAGCCAGAAGGCGGCCGAGATCGAGTCCAGCAAGTCGTTCTCCAAGTACGTCATGCTGAAGTACGGCGTACCCGCCGCCCAGGGCGAGACCTTCACCAGTGTCACCAAAGCCCGGGCCTATGTCCGCAAAATGGGGGTACCCATCGTGGTCAAGGCGGACGGACTGGCGGCCGGCAAGGGCGTCATCGTCTGCCAGGAGCTGAAAGAGGCTCTCGACGCCCTGGAGCGCGTCATGGTCAAGAAGGAATTCGGCGCGGCCGGGGACAAGTGCGTGGTGGAGGAGTGCCTGGTGGGCGAGGAGGCTTCGTTCATCGCCTTTACCGACGGCAAGACCGTGCTGCCGCTGCCCTCATCCCAGGATCACAAACCGGTTTTCGACGACGACAAGGGCCCCAACACCGGCGGTATGGGAGCCTATTCCCCGGCGCCCATCGTGGATCGCTATTTCCACCGGCGCATCATGGACGAGGTCATGACCCCCACCGTCAAGGGGATGGCCGCCGAGGGGCGCCCGTACAAGGGTTTCCTCTACGCTGGTCTGATGATCGACGGCGACAAGATCGGGGTGCTGGAGTTCAACGCCCGCCTGGGTGATCCCGAAGCCCAGCCGCTGCTCATGCGGTTGAAAAGCGATATCGTGCCCGTGATGCTGGCCATCATCGAGGGACGCCTCGACCAGTGCAAACTCGAGATCGATTCACGCGCCACGGTGTGCGTGGTCATGGCCTCGGGCGGCTATCCCGGCAAGTACGGCAAGGGCATTCCCATCAGCGGTCTGGACAAGGCCCGCCGGATGAAAGACGTGGTGGTCTTCCACGCCGGCACCGGCGCCAAGGGCAAGCAGATCGTGGCCAACGGCGGGCGCGTGCTGGGGGTGACGGCCATCGGCGACGGGGTGGCGGAGGCCATCCAGCGCGCCTATGCGGCCGTTGACAAGATCAACTGGAACAAGGTGCACTTTCGCAAGGACATCGGTTTGAAGGCGCTGCGGCGTTTCCAGCAGCAACCCTCTGTGGGGATCGTGATGGGCAGCGATTCGGATCTGGGCGTCATGGAGGCTGCCGCGGCCGTCCTAAAGCAATTCAAGGTGCCTTACGAGATGACGGTGGCCTCGGCCCACCGCACGCCCGAGCGGGCGGCCGAGTGGGCTAAGACCGCGCGGGCCCGGGGCATGCAGGTGATCATCGCCGGGGCCGGGTGCGCCGCCCACCTGGCCGGCGCCATGGCGGCCCACTCCACCCTGCCGATTATCGGGGTGCCCATCAGTGCCTCGGCCCTGCAGGGGCTGGACGCGCTGCTTTCCACCGTGCAGATGCCGCCCGGCATGCCCGTGGCGACCATGGCGATCGGCAAGCCCGGTGCCAGGAATGCCGGTCTTTTGGCCGTCCAGATCCTCTCGCTGTTGAATTCGGAGCTGGCCGCGCAGTTCGAGGCCTACAAGCAGGAGATGGCCGCCGCGGTGGAGCGCAAGGCGGCAAAACTCAACACGGTTGACTAGCATTCGACGCATCGATGCACGGCGGCCGGAGGCTGCAGCCATCGCGGCCGCCGTGGATACAATTCAAGGTGGCGGGATGGTGGTCATCCCCACCCGCCATCTTTACGGGCTGGCCGTGGATGCCCTGGATACGGCGGCGCTGCAGCATGTATACGCCGCCAAGGGACGCCCGGCCGATAAACCGCTGCTGATCCTGGTGAAATCCCGGATGGCGGTGGCCGACCTGGTGGTTGCGATTCCCGATGCGGCCCGCCGCCTCATGGACCGCCTCTGGCCCGGACGCCTCACCCTGGTATTTGAGGCCCGGGAGGTCTTACCGCCCCTGCTTACCGGCGGCACAGCCAAAGTGGGCATCCGCCTGCCGGCCCATCCGGTCTGCCAATCACTTCTGGCCAAACTAACCCAACCGATTACGGCCACGAGCGCCAACCGTTCAGGGCAGCCGGGCTGTCACCGGGTCGTGGACCTCCCCGCGGACCTGCAGGCCGAGGCGGATCTCATCCTGGACGCCGGCCCGCTGCCCCCGGGTCCGGGTTCAACCGTGGTCGATGTAACGGTAGCACCACCCCGCATCCTGCGCGCCGGTTCGCTGGCTGCGAAACGCATAGCCGCTGTCCTGGACTGATCGCTTGCGATACAACAGGGCGTTCGGCCATCGTGAACCGCCCGCCGCGGTTGACTTTTGGGTACAGGTTGTCTATTGAATCGGTCTCCACAGACTGCCGGAGTGGTGAAATTGGTAGACGCGCCAGACTCAAAATCTGGTGGGCCTTGCGCCCGTGGGAGTTCGATTCTCCCCTCCGGCACCAAGTAAAGA
>JASJBQ010000126.1 GCA_030066455.1 Desulfobacterales bacterium | reverse complement strand
GCACATGGGTGTAGATTTGGGTGGTTCGCACGTCTTTATGTCCCAGAAGTTCCTGCACGGTACGGATATCATAGCCGTTCTCGATGAGATGCGTGGCAAACGAATGCCTTAATGTGTGGCTCCTCGGATGCTTGGGGATATAGGACTTCTTTACGGCGATGCGGATTGGTCATTATCTTTTCGACCTCTTCGCGGGTGAACACTTCAGGCCATTTCCGGCGACGTTTGGCAAAAACCATCCCTTCAAATTGCCCCAGTTCTATTTCCAGCACGTGCCGATAGAGAAATACCAGAGCGCAGAGGGCCTGGTTCTGAGTCGAAGCGGCTACTTTGCGCTCGACCGCCAGGTGCGATAAAAAGCACGTGACATGCTTCGCGTTCAGATTCTTGGGATGACGCTTGCCATGGAAATAAATATAACGCTTTACCCACTGGACGTAGACTTCCTCCGTGCGAATGCTGTAATGTCGCACGCGTATCGCCGTTCGCAATTGGTCGAGCAATTTGGGCTTACCCGGCTGCAAGCCTCACCTCCGTTTACACGCTTCGCTTTTAATCAAACGCACCCCCCTAGTTACGGCACCGCAGTAAGTATGCCAGGCCCGGGGAGTGTTGCCCGCGATGGGCGCCAGGCATTTAAAATGTTGAAATGAATAGTAATTCAGCCTATGTATGAATATTCTTGGCATTTCACCCCCAAGGCCCTACCAGGCGCGTGCACGGTTTTCAGGGCAGTGGTGCACAAGAAATTGTGCACGGTCGGCTACGGGCTTGACACTCGCGATCAGCGGGCGAACGGATCGGCATGTCCGGATTTCTCGTTAAAATCCTTCTGGTGATGGCCGGCGGCAGCCTGGGGGCGGCGGGACGCTACCTGATATCGCTGGGGGCGGTGCGGCTTTTCGGTCCGGGGCTGAGCTGGGGTACGTTCATCGCCAACATGATCGGCTGTTTTCTGATCGGCGTGTGCTTTGCTCTGATCGACCGGCTGCCTTTGCTGACACCTGCCACGCGACTTTTTTTCATGACCGGTTTCCTGGGGGCGCTCACCACTTTTTCGACCTATGCCCTGGAAGTGGTGGAATCGCTGCGCGGAGGCGGCCTGGCGATTGCCGCGCTGACCTTTGTGGCCAACAATATCGGCGGGATCATGCTGGTGCTGGCCGGCATGGGGCTGGTTCAGATCGTCTTCAAGGGAGGTGCGCCATGGCCCTGAACTACCGCGTGATCGAAATCTACACGTCGGAAGAAATTCGCCACCGCGGCAAGCCCCTTTACGAAGCCCTGGTGGCCCACGTCCAAGGGCTCAGGATCGCGGCCCGCTGTATGGTGACGCGCGGCATGGCCGGGAGCTACGAATCCGGCGAGCTGGCCTCCCGCAACATCCTCACGATTTCCTACAACCTGCCCGTCAAGGTCGAGATCATCCTGCCGGCGGCAGAGGCTGACCGTTTGCGGCCGGAAATCGAGGCCATGGTGACCGATGGGATCGTCTCCGTGCGGGAGATGACGGTGCACAGCTACCGCACCCGAAAGCACCTCATTCCGCGCCAGATCAAGGTACGCGACATCATGACGCCCGATCCCCGCCGTGTAGCCACGGATACCCCGGCCAGCGAAGTGGTGCGCATCCTGCTGTCGGCATCCTTCTCCGGTCTGCCGGTGGTCGATCGTGCCGGACGGCCGCTGGGCATCGTCACCCAGGGCGACTTGATCTACCGCGGGCAGATGCCGCTGCGGCTGGGGCTCCTGGCGGCCTCGGAAAGCCGGCGCCGGGATCAGGCCCTGTCGGCACTGGCCGCCAAAACCGCCGCGGACGTGATGTCCCGGCCGGCCGTGACCGTCACGGCGGACCGGCCGGTGACCGAAGGCGTGGACCTCATGCTCAGCAACCGCATCAAGCGCCTGCCGGTGGTCGGCGAAGACGGCGGCCTGGTCGGCATGCTCTCGCGCCTGGACGTGTTTCAGACGATCGCCCGCGAAACGCCGCGCTGGGAAACGATCCGCCGGCGCGACGTGGCCGTTGAAAACTTGCGCTATGTGGCCGATATCATGCGCCGCGACACCCAGACCGTGGCCCCCGACGCCCCGGCCGATGAGGTCATCCGCATCATCGACACGGACGATATTCAGCGGGTGGCGGTGGTCGACGCCAACGGGGTATTCATGGGACTGATCTCCGATCGCGACCTGCTGGCCGCCTTTGGCGGTCGGGGACAGGGTTTCTGGGAATATCTTTCCTGCCGGCTGACACACCGTTCACGGGAGGATTGTCCTGCTGCGCTGCGCAAGACCCTTAAGGAGAAGACGGCCGCCGACGTGATGCAGACCGGCCTGGTAATGGTGGGTGAGCACACGCCTTTCGAGGAAGCCATCCGGCTGATGGTGGAAAAGCGTCTCAAGCGGCTTCCGGTGGTGGACGCCGACGGCCGTTTCCGGGGCATGATCAGCCGGGAGGGAATATTGCGGGGCAGCGTTTGACGGCAGGCGATGCGTTTCTGCGGGGTTATTCCGAGAGGTGGCGTTTTCTACCGCGAAACGTCACCGACCTGCCGATTCGCGGCCTCCAGGGTGTCGACGGCGCTATGCACCTGGCGGCCGTATCGAAGCCGGTGGCGGTTCCAGGCTCAATAGTTCGGGCTATGCCGGGGGCGTTTCGATCCGGTTTTTACCGTTTTGCTTGGCGTGATAGAGCATGGCGTCGGCCTGCTGGATCAGGGTGCGCGCCTCCCGGGCGTCTTCGGGGCAGGCGGCGATACCGATGCTGGCGCTGATGTTTCCCAGTCTGGCGCCTGTTGCATCTTCCAGGTCAAGCGCGCGCAGCGCCTTCAGGATGCGCTCGGCCACCACCCGGGCGCCCCGTGTGTCGGAATAGGGCAGCACCACCGCGAACTCTTCCCCGCCGTAGCGGGCGGCCAGATCGACTTCGCGGATCGCCTCCCGGATCAGGCGCGCGGTCTCCTGCAGGACCATGTCCCCGGCCGGATGACCGAAGCGGTCGTTGAGCCCTTTGAAGTCATCCAGGTCGAGCATGAGCAGACTCGTGGGATAATTTTGCCGCAGGCTGCGCTTGAGTTCCAGCTTGAGGTACTTCTTGAAATAGGTCTGGTTGTAGAGTCCGGTGAGCCCGTCGCTGATGGCCGAGGACAGGGCCTGCTCGTAGTGGGCGTGCAGTTGGTCGAGGTAGGACTTCTTGGCCAGCAGGGCCTTGACGCGAACGCTCAGTTCCCGGCCGTCCACAGGCTTGACCAGATAGTCGTCGGCCCCGAGCTCCATCCCTTTGATCTTGCCCTCGAGATCCTTCAGACAGGTGATCAGCGCCACCTGGATATCACGGGTCTCCGCGCTTTCCTTCAGGCGCTGGCAGACTTCGAAGCCGTCCATCCCGGGCAGGAAAATGTCCAGGAGCACCAGATCGACCCCCCCGGCCAGGATTTTCTGCAGGGCCGCCTCGCCGTCGTGGGCCACGCTGACATCATAGCCGCGGTCTTCGATCTGGCCGCTGAGCAGGCGCAGGTCCTTGTCGTTGTCCTCCACCAGCAGGACGTGCTGGCGGCGAGGCTTGCCGGGCGCGGGCGCCAGCGGCCCGTGACCCTCGCCGAAGGCGGTTTCCGAGCGGGTGCGCAGCATGAGCTGGTCCTGGTACTGCTTGAGGCGCAGCATGGATTTGGTCCGGGCCAGAAGCTCGGCCGCGTTGACCGGTTTGGTCAGGAATTCGTCCGCCCCGCACTCCAGCCCGCGGACCTTGTCCTCGGTGCCGTTCAGCGCGGTGATCATAATGATCGGGATTGCGGCCGTGGCCGGATCGCCCTTGAGCTGACGGGTGACCTGGTAGCCGTCGATGCCGGGCATCATGACGTCCAGCAGGATCAGGTCGGGCCGGTGGTGCGAAACCATTGCCAGGGCCTCCTCCCCGCCGAAGGCTTTGAGGCTCTCATAGCCCTCTTTTTTGAGAATGCCCTCCACCAGCTTGACATTCATAGGGTCGTCGTCCACCACGAGGATGCGGCTGTATTGCTGCGGGGCGGCATTCTTCGGCGGTGCTTCGCCATCGGTGCGGGCGGGCGCTGGTGTCAGGAGTGCTCCCAGGCCGTCCAGAAAGTTGCGCGTGTTGATGGGTTTGGTGATGTGATCCATGCAACCGGCTTCTAAAGCTTTTTCGCGGTCGCCCTCCATGGCAAGCCCGGTCAGCGCAATCACCGGTATCGCGGCGAGCGCCGGATCGGCTTTGAGCCTGCGGGTGGCAGACAGGCCGTCCAGTCCCGGCAGGTTGACATCCATCAATATGATATCCGGCCGGTGTTCGGCCGCCATTTGCAGACCGGTTTCGGCCTCGTCGGCCTCGAGCATGCGGTAGCCGCCCAATCCGAGCAGGCCGCGCATGAGTTTCATGTTCAGAGGGTCGTCTTCGATGACCAGTACGGTACGTTCCATGGTTCTCAGCTTCCTGTCATGTGATGTTGACCCTGGCCGGTATCAACCGGCAGGCTAAAGATAAAACGGCTGCCCTGGTCGGGGCCGTCGCTTTCAGCCCAGATCCGCCCGCCGTGCAGCTCGACCAGGCGCCGTGAAAGGGCCAGTCCCAGTCCGGTGCCGTCGAACTGCCTGGCGGCCGAGCTCTCCACCTGCTCGAAGGTGTTGAAAACCCGTTGCAGGTCTTCGGCCGCAATGCCGATGCCGGTGTCCCGCACGCTGATTTCTAAGCGCGGGCCGTCGCCGTTGTTGCCGGGGGCCTCGGCCGCCGTCAGCGACACCCGGCCGCCGTCGGGTGTGAATTTGACCGCGTTGGAGAGTAGATTGTAGATAATCTGCTTGAATTTGCGCTTGTCGGCCCGCACCGTCGCCGGTGCCCGTTGCGTATCCAGCTCCAGGCGGATGCCACGCTTGATGCTTTTTTCCCTGACCATGGTCAGGCTGCCCTGCAGCACCTCCTCAAGTTGGAACGCCGTTGGATCGACCGCCATCTTGCCGGCTTCCACCTTGGAGAGATCGAGGATGTCGTTGATCAGCTCCAACAGGTGCTGGCTGCTGTGCAGGACGTCTTGGAGGTAGTCGGCCTGGGTTTCGTTGAGCGGTCCGAAATGCCGGTCCGCCACCAGTTCGGTGAACCCGATAATGTGGTTGAGCGGTGTGCGCAGCTCGTGGCTCATGTTGGCCAGAAACTCGCTCTTGGCCTGGTTGGCCTTGTCGGCCGCCATCTTGGCCTGCTGCAGGGCCTGGTTGCGGCGGCGCTCGGTCACGTCGCGGCAGACCCCCAGGATGGCCGTGTAGGGGATGTCCTCCTCCCACAGGGGGCCGGCGCTGACCTCGGTCCAGACCGTCGAGCCGTCCTTACGCACCAATTCGATTTCAGCATTCAGCAACCAGGCGGTGCTTTCCCCTCGCGGCTCGTCGCCACGACGGGCGGAATGGAGCGGGGGGCGAATCCGGGCTTGGGCCTCCCTTAGCGAAGCGGGCGTTAGTATACGCGCCAAAGGCATGTTGAGCACTTCCCGAGGGGAAAAACCGGTCAGCCGCTCCATGGAAGGACTGATGTAAGTGATGCGATCCAGGTCCGCGTTGAGGATCCAGATCACATCCATCACGTTTTCGGCCAGCAGGCGATATTGGCGCTCCCGGACGGCCAGCGAGCGCTGGGCTTTTTCCCGGTCCCGGATCTCCTGGGTCAGGATGCTTTTACGCGTCTGCAGCCGGTCGCGCAGATCGCTCACGCTCTGGTAGAGCATCGAATTGAACAGCGCGATGGTGCCCGCAGCCATGACTTCACGAATAAAGCGGGTTTCGTCGTTGTCTAACGGCAGCCGGTCGGTCTTCTCGGGCAGCATGATCACGGCCAGGAGACGGTGATCCTGGATCATGGGAATCAGGTAGGCGCTCTTTGAGTCCTCAAACAGCGCCAAAAGGGCCTGTTGCTCCAGACCGGCCTGGAGGCGAAAGCGCTCGATCAGGCGGCCGTGGCGCACCACGAAACGCTCCAGCGCGCGATTCAGCGTGACGATTTCACCGTCGGTGCGCCGATAGACGCCCCGCCGGCCCTCGACGCGCACGTGGATGTCCGCCTGCGGGAACCCGATATGGCTGATCAGGACATGGGCCAGCGCGGCCGTAAGATCATCCAGGTTCTTGAGCAGCGCCACCTCTTCCAGGAAAACCCCCCGGGCCTTGACGAGATCGGTCCGGTGCCGATTGAATGCCCGGTTGATCCGCGGCTGAATTACGAAAAAATAGAGCAGGTTGAGACCGAACCACGCCAGGATGAACAGAAAATGGCCCAGGGGCGACCAATTCGCCAGCTGTTGGTGCAGCCACAGAAAAAGGGCCAGATTGGGCAGCAGAACCAGCGAAGACACCCCCAGCCAGAGCAGGGTGGTGCGCAGCATGCGGCGCATGTCCAGCAGGCGGTGACGCAGAATGCCATAGGCCATGACCGACAGCGGGATGAAGCTGAGGTTGCCCAGGGGATAGAAATCGACGCCGTTCATGGCCGGGATGTTCAGGAACGTTAGAAACCCGCTCAACCCGAACGAGAGCAGCAGGTACTTGAATTTGAGAATCTTGACCGGGTTGTGCTCACTCCGCAGTCGCTGAGAAAGCTGGTGGATGCAGTAGCCGACCAGCATCAGACTGTAGAGACCGAACACCTGGAATATGGGTCCGCCTTTGGCGATGTAACCCCAGCTGTAGGTGTTAAGGCCGCTGATGTAGGCGTCCGAGAAGGTGGTCAGGGAGAGGATAAAGCTTGCGGTCAGGCTGAGGATGCCCAGGCGTGGGCGACGGATGCCCATCACCCGGTGGAAAAACAGCAGGAAAACAAAGGGGACATAGACATAGAAGAAGTGGATCAGGCGCTCGAGCGTTAGAATGGTCGCCTTGTCGGTTATCAGGTGGTGGCTGATGAAAAGCGGGCAGAGCAGCGACATCCACAGGCAGACCAGGGCAAACAACCGGGCCTCGGAGCGGTCGCGCCCTTTGAGAAGGGCTAAGAACGCCAGGAACAGCCCCGCCAACAGGGAGAGCGTCGGCGGCAGCATATAGAGCAGCGACTGGGCGGTAATCGATTTCATCCGTCGGTATCCTGACCTTCGTGTGGGTGCGGCCCCGTTTCCCGCCGGGTTGATGCCGGTAGGGCACCCGAGGGGCGGCGCAGCGATTCCTCCTCAATAGGGTATCGGTTTTGGCGGCCTGTTTCTTTAGCCGCGCCGCGGCGTCGTTCCGGTCCTTGACACGCGGTCAATACGATCGGTCCGAAGCGGACGCCGGGCGTAACCAAGCCATTGGAACCCGCGGGCCGCAAGGGGGCGGTCACCAAGGGTTGGCAGGAAGATGGGCTCGGGGCCAACGACAACCTCGCGAACGGGGCTGTGAGTCCCTATGCCGCCGCCCTACTGGGCAACATGCGCCACTGGCTCGAGGATGACCCCGAAATCCGCGCGGCCGTGGGGTGCCTGCCGTTCGTCGACTGCGAAGAACTTTGCTAACGGGTTGGTGGCGACAAGGATAAATCGCGAGTTGGCAATATGTATCGCAGCCAAAGGGTTTTCGACAGGAGAGATGAAATGATGGAGATAAAGATTCTGGGCCCTGGATGAAAAAAGTGCGATCAGGCCCTCTCCCCCTGATGGGCCGGGCCGGACAGATGCCGTGTGATGGTGCGCAGGTGCTCCCGGCCGGTACCGCAGCAGCCGCCCAGGATCTTCACCCCGTAATCCCGGTTAAGAACCGCCATGCCACCTCCCCAGTCCTCGAGGTCGTCGGCCTGACGCCGATCGGATCCGTCCAGTTCCGAGTGGTCCCGGGAGGAGGCGTTGGCCTGGTAGCCCACCAGGCGACGCATGACCGCGGCCGGCTCCCTGGCGGGATGTAAAAAGGAAGGATGGGCGCAGTTGACCATGTAACCCAGCGGAGGCGGCGTAGCCGCGTTGTCAAGCGTCCCAAAGGCCGTTTCCAGCGGCGTGCCGTCCAGGATCCGCCCGAGGCGATCGATCACGAAACTGAGGATGTACGGCACGCCGGTGGCGGCCAGGGCCCGGGCCATGCCCACGGCCTCGGGCAGGGCCGGCAGGGTGGCTGCCAGGAGAAAGTCGGCGCCGGCCGCGGCCAGCCGTTCGGCCTGCCAGCCATGCAGGGCCTCGGCTGCTGCGGGTGATCGCCCCTCCGCCGGCCGGTAGCAATCGTTGGCACAGCCCAGCAGCCCGCCAATGCCGATTCGCTCCGATCGGTCGGACCACTCTGCCCGGAGATCCTCGAGAAAGCGCACGGCATCCGCGTTGACATCACGGGTCATCCCGGCCGCGGTCAGCCTTTCGCGATTCGCCCGCCAGGTGGGGGTCGTCAGCAGTATGGGAACCCCCGCCGCGTCGGCCACTTCGATAAACCCGCGGTACAATCCCATCAGGCGCTGGCGGCCAATCGGATCATAGATCAGTGTGGCGTTCAGCAGGTGCGGGTGCAGCCGTATGCCCGTCTCACGCCCCAGCGCCTCGATAACCGCGGCTTCCGTCAGAATATAATCGTTTTCCCGGACCAGCGTTTCGATATCCATTTTTCAAACTATCTCCGAAGCCATCATTCAGGAAGACGGCCCCCACAATGCCTATACCCTGCGTTCCTGGAAGCGGATAAAAAGGGCCAGACCCGAAAAAACCACCACCACGCCCGTCAAGGCCGCGATGGTCGGCCAGGGGGCGCCCAGGATCAGCACCTCGCCAATCATGGCGAAGACCACCTCGCTGGACTGGGTCGCGTCTACCGCCGCAAGCTCGCTGGCACGTTTGGCCAGGCTGCGGGCGTAGAGAAAAAGGCTCGTGGCAGCCAGGCCGGAAAACAGGGCCACCAGGGCCGTATTGACCAACTGGCCCGCGGAAGGCGGCGGTGGGGCGGTGGCGGCAATCAACACGATCCAGAACGGCAATGATCCCAGCGACATCAGCAGCACCTTGTTGAAGGGATTGCTCAGGCCGGCGTCCTGGATGGGGGGCAGAAACCGACGCCCCTGCTGGGCCTCCCAGACGAGCTGATTGCCGGTGGGGTAACAGAAGGCGGCGATCAGCACCGGCAGCACCCCTTGCAGCAGGCCCTGCAGCGGGCCGCCCTCGAAGTGGGCCAGGTTGACCATGAGGACCCCGCTGAAGACGATCAGCGAGAAGAGCCAGATTTTCAGCGGGAAGGCCCGACCGAAGCCGAGCAGGACGAAAAGGGAGGCGACGATGGTCAACTGCCAGGTAGTCGCCACGACCCAGCCCGGGGCGTGATCGGCACTGAAGCAGATCAGCGCGTAGAAGCCTCCGAAACCGATGGTACCGGCCAGGATCCAGAACTTCCAGTGGCGTCTGAAAAGCCGCAGGGGCGCCCGCAGCGCGTCGCCGCCCCGGATGAGCGGTAAGCCCATCAGCAGGAAGAGCACCATATAGCCATAACGCAGCGCGGCCGACCATACCCAGTGGCCGCCCTCCAGGCTCATCATGCGGTTCAGAATGAAGGTCGAACTGAAAAACAGGCCCGCAAGCAGTCCGATGGCGATCAATTTCAGCAAAGGGATGAATTCCCGGCGGATGACATCGTGGAAGATCCAGCTTTTCGTGCGCCCATTTTTTCGGCAATCTGCCCGCGGGACCCGGTTGTCCCTAAACAAGGGCCGTTTAACCTAAATTTAGTTCCGCCTGATGGACGAACCTGATACGGAAGATCAGAACCTTCCTACGGCGGGTCTCCGGAAGGCTCCGCACCTAATTATTATGGCAGTGACCGTTTTACGGCAACCCGTTCGAGTTCGGTTTTTACCGGTTCCGTTGAAGTTCCGATAGCGGCGTTACGCGTACCCCTCGTCACGGTGGCGTTGCGTCAATACGCCGCATGCCCCGGGATTTGCAGGCCGTTTATCGAACCTTTTCCGAATTATCCGGGAAAACGACATATTGCGCGTCCTACATTGTGCTTGAAGAAACGCCGGCGACTGCAGGGAGGATAGACCGGTGAGCCGAAATGACAAAGCCCAAGGCCAAATCGATGCCGGCCCCATGGATCTCGCAGATGACGATATCCTCAAGGCCATGCAAGGCATCTCGGGATATATCGACATTACCCCCAATGATTTCAAAGAAATCTATAATCTCGCCTACACGCTCGCCGTGGATCGGCTGGCCCATTCGATTAAAGCCCGCGATGTGATGACCCATGACGTGGTTTTCGTCTGGGCGGACACTTCCCTGAATGAAACCGCCGACATCATGGCCCGGAAAAACGTATCGGGGCTGCCGGTTTTGGATGCGAATCATGAATTGCTCGGCGTCATTTCCGACAAAGATTTTCTGACAAGACTGGGCGGGGCCGGCATCCGTTCGTTCATGCACTTCCTGGCCCAGCGCCTTGCGGGCAAGGTTCCCGTGATTGCCGATTTAAGCACGGAAAGGGCCCGGGATATCATGACGGCGCCTGCCGTCACGGTGACGGAAACCACCACCGTATCCGAAATTACCAGGCTGTTTGAAGAACGGAACATCAACCGGGTGCCTGTACTCGATCAAAGCCGCCGTCTGGCAGGGATCGTGACCCGTGCCGATATCGTCCGAACCCGCGGTAGGCGTTAGACCTGTCCCCGGCCGCGAAAAGAATACCCCGAATGAACTACTTCCAAAAAATGAAGGGCGTGACCCAAAGCCCGCCCGCCGTGAGCCTGAAAGAAATTTGCTGGTCCTGGGTCGGGGCCTTTTTCGGCATCCTGCCGCTGGCCTACCTTAATCACATTCATTTGGAAAAGACCGATGTCGTCATGATCATCGGGTCGTTCGGCGCGTCCGCCGTCCTGGTCTACGGGGCCATCCGCAGTCCCCTGGCGCAGCCGCGAAACCTGATCGG
>JASJBQ010000125.1 GCA_030066455.1 Desulfobacterales bacterium | reverse complement strand
GACGCGCAGGAGAAAGCGGGACACGGGCGTCTTCTTTTGGTTCGTTTTCTTCCACGTGGAAGAAAATGAACAATCCGATATAACCAAACCCCGGATCGGTCGAGCCTCTCCGGGTCCTCCAGCAGAGGTGGAGGGTTGAGACCAGAACTGGGGACAATAAACAGTTGTCATGCGATCTGCTCCAGGAAGGCGTCCAGCCGCATGCGGATGCGGCCTTTTTCCACCAGGGGACCGTATTCGCGTTCGATTCTGAGGCAGGGAATCCCGCGGGCTTCCAGGTCGCGCTCGAAGAGACTGTTCTCCGAACCGTGCAGGTCGCAGAAGCGGATGTTCTGCAGCACGACGGCATCGATCCGGGCGCTGGCAATGGTCTCCAGGACGGCGGCCAGGCGCTGTCGGTACTGGCCGAACATCCGGGGGCAGATCGAACGCTCCAGATAGCCCCGGGCCAGGGCCGCGACCGGATCGCCGTCCGTATCGATGTCGCGGCCGGCAAACCGGACCCCGAAGCACAGGTTTTCGGCCGCCACCACCACCCGGTCATCGGCTTCGATCATCTGGATGAGGTCCATGTCGTCGCTGATGCTGCCGAGGACCATGAGGCGTTTGCGGTTGCCGGACGCACCCTCCCCCTGGCAGGCTTCGACGTCTTTGAGCCAGTCGGAAAGCGCTTCGGTGTAGCGCTCGCGGGGCATGACCGTTCCGGCCACGGTGGCGGCAAAGGCCTCGGTGCCGGAAATGGGCGTGCTGTCGGCCGCACGCAGGGTCTCCATGCGCGCCAGCAGGCGCCGCCCCCGGTTGAACAGGTCGATGGCGTCCCGCAGTCCGGTTGTCGTGATCCGTGCGTCGAAGTGGGTTTCCACGGCTTCGATCAGGCGGCGGATCTCCTCTTCGAACCAGGCCAGCCCGTGGGGTTCGGTCTTGTGGGGCACGTCGAAGTAGTAGAAGAAGTCCGGCACGATGCCCGGGTGGTCGTCACCGGCCTTGCGCCAGCACTCGTCCAGCCGGCGCATGCTGTCGCATCCCGGCGTGATCACGGCCCCGTCCAGAAAGCCGAAGCGCCCCTCCCCGGCCAGCTGCAGGAGGCATTTGGGAAACGAGCAGATATAGGGCCCGAAAAAGGCGTCGCCGATCTGGAGGCTCGCGGTGCCGATGCCCCGCAGGCGTACCGGCAGAATGCCGGCCGCCTCGAAGACCTCCCCCGGCACGTAGGAACAGGTGTAGCCGACCACTTTGCGGCCCACGTTCTTCCAGGCCTCGATCGAAGGATTCGCAACGGTGGCGGCCGCATCCCGGAAGATATCCGTCATGGGCTCACCTCCGGCCCGGCCAGCAATGATCGCAGGCGTTCACGGGCCGCGGCCATCCGGTCTTCAAACGGATCGTCCGCGGGTTCCAGGGCGTCACACAAAAGCGTCACCGCATCCGGCAGCAAACTGCGCAGGACCGGGTGCAGGGCCGGACGGGCGGCCTCGAGGACGGCGCCGGACGCGGCCTCGAGTTCATCGGCATCCAGGGCGCTGCCCAGCTGAACGGCCAGCGCCGTGACCAGCTCGGGCCTCAGGGTCGTGACGCGATTGACGAGCGCGGCGGCAAGGTTGACGATGTCGCCCAGTTCCTGCAGGTCGAGATCCGATAAACCCTCGTCCAGGGCCGCGCCCAGCGTCTCGTCGGGCAGATCGTCCAGGGTTTCCAGACGGCGGCGCCCGGCGCGCCAGGCAGGATTCCGGCGGGCGGCATCGGTCTGCAGACCGGCCACGGCCAGGGTCGGGTATTCGGCCAGCACCTCCTGGAGGCTTTCTGCCAGGGCGGCCCGCTCGGCCGCCAGCACCACCCGGGCCTGTCGAAAGGTCGCGCCGTCGATCCGCTCCAGGACGGCGCCGATCAGCGGCCGCAGGTCCTCCTGAAGCCGGGGGCGGCCGGGATCACCGATCAGGGCGCTGCCGGTATGGATTTTCCGGAGCAGTTCGTTCAGCTCGTTCAGGGCGGCGCCCAGGGTTTCGCCATCGATGGACCGGACCAGGGAAAGGGTGATGTCGGCCACCAGGTCCGGCGAGGCCTGGTTGAAACGGCGCAGGGTCTCGTTCAGGGAAACGACGGCCAGGTTGAACAGGTCCGGCAGGAAGGAAAGGGTGATCACCAGTTTGGCCGGGTAGCGCCAGAGAATGGTGTTGATCTCGGCGGCCAGCGCCTGGACCTCGGGGCCCATGGCGTCGGCCCCGTCGCGCAGGGCACCGAAATCGGTGTTCGCCACCCAGTTGCGCACGGCCGGCGCGATGGCCTCGGCCAGGGCAGTGGGTTGTTCCGCGTGAACCGCCTGCAGCGAGTGCATCAGGCGGGTGAGGAGTTGACCGGACCGGCCGGTGCCGAGGGCCCCGGCCAGAGCCGCCAGGCGTTGCTGTTTTTCTTCCGGCCCGAGGCTTTCCACGGCGTCCGCGGCGGCCAGCAGGCTCTCGAACAGGCCGTCCACGACGTCGGGAAGAAGATCCACCAGGCCGGGATGCCCATCGCCGCCGTCAGGCAAGGGTTTTTGAAAACAGCCGGCCACATGGCGGGCCACGGGCCGCGAGACTTTCTGCCTCAAGGGGCTGTCCCCGGCCCAGAGGTTGAGCACCTCGGGAATCAGCAGGCCAAGGGCTTCGCGTATTTCGCGGGTCTGCATGCAGGCCTGCAGAGCGATCATGAGCGGGCTGGCGGTCGTGCCGCGTCGGCGGTGCGGTTTGTTGGCGGAGCCGGGTGATGGCCTCATGAAGCCCCCCTGTGGCCGGGATCCGCGGGCCGGTCAGGCGGCCCGGTGTGCGGTCCCTTCGCCGCTGAGATGCCGGGCCAGGCGCTTTCCCAGTGCGATCAGCGTGAAGGTCGGCGGCAGCCCCCAGGCTTCCGGCATGACCGAGCAGTCGCAGACATAGAGGTTGTCCCGGCGCGTCTGCAGGTCGCGGTCCACGATGTCGCCGATCTTGGCCGTGCCGCCGGGATGGGCGGCCAGGTACCAGCTGCGGTGGATATTCCGGGCCCCGGCGTGGGCCAGGATTTCGCGGGCCTGGGCATAGCCCTTGTAGATCTTGACCTTGTCGTCTTCGGTCAGCCGTTTGCGGATGCCGCCCCGGTCGGTGAGGCGGCCGCCGAGACGGTCCTTGATCTTGACCATGATGGCGAGGGTCTGCGCGTGTCGGTGAAGCTGGCCCAGGCGCCCCACCTCGGCGTTCAGGATGGCATGCAGCGCCCACGGCACGGTCATGTCCGTGATGACGTAGCCGTCCGCCTCCCGGTGCATGCCGGCGGCCATGGGAATTTCACGCCCCCCCCGGACATCACTGACCGTGCCCATGACCACGATCAGCGGGTCGAAGAAAAAGTCATGGCCCGCCCCGGGGATGCCGCTCTTCCGGAGGACCAGAGGCGTGCCGATGCCGCCGGCGGACAGCACCACCTGCGGCGCGTAGGCCTCGTGGGATTGTCCGTTTCGCCGGTAGGCCACCCCGACGGCCCGGTTCTTTTCAACCAGGACCCGCTCCACGCGGGCAGCGTTGATCAGGCGGGCGCCCTGCTGCCGAGCCTCGTCGACATACAGCCGCCCGCTCCACTTGGCGCCTTCGGGACAGCCATAGTGGCAGCGGTGGCAGTCCGGCCGGCACTTGGCCTGGTCGATGAACTTGGGCAGCTTCTGCCAGTCGTAGCCCAACTCCCGGGCGCTTTGCATGATGCGCGTGGCCATGGGGCCCATCAAATCGTCTGCGAGGGGCGCCACGGGCAGTTCGGAGCGGATGGCCTCGATGTCGGGGCGCAGATCGATGCCGCGCGTGTCGAACATCGCCAGCGGGGGATCGAAGGCCGTGCCGTAGTAGAAAACGGAGCTGCCGCCCGTCGTGATGCCCCGCACCATCCCGCACAGATCGCGGGTGAACAGCAATCCTTTGCCCGGCACGGCCGCGGCCCCGGCATACTGCAGGCAGGTGCCCTTGATCGGTCGGGACGCCCCCCATTCGAGCATGAGGACGTCCTTGTTGCGGCGTGTCATTTCCCGGGCGACGGTAGCGCCCCCGGGGCCGGTTCCCACCACGATGACGTCGGCTTCGCGGGATGGTGTCATGGCGAGTTCTCCCGTGGTTTATCGCCGTTGGCGATTTTCAGGGCAAAGGCTTTCTCGTTGCGGGCATAGGCTTTGGCCGCCGCCTCCACGCGGGAAGGCTTGCCGGCGGCAAGGTGCCGGTACATCTCCTGGAAAAAACGCACATTGCGCTGCAGATCGTCGGCCCTGGACGACAGGGAGGCATACTGAATGCGGCGGTTGGCGGGGCCCAGATCCCTGAGCAGGGCTTCCAGCAGGGGGTTGCGGGCCGCCTGCAGGCCGGCCGCCGCAAAAGTGAAAATGCCTTCGTAATAGGCATCGATGTCGTGACCGGCCGCCGCGGTCTCGATTTTTCGCAGGGCCGCCTGCAAATCCTCGCGGTCCTCCTCGGTGGCGTTTTCGGCAGCCCTGCGAGCCACGAGACTGTAGAGCGCTTCAAAAATGTCGTAGTACCACTCGATGTAAGCGGCGGATATCGGTGTGACCCGCGCGCCTTTCCTTGGGGTGAGGGCCACGAGCTTCTGTTTTTCCAGAATGCGCAGGGCCTCGCGCAGCGGGCTGCGACTGACGCCCATTTCATCGGCCAGGCGGGCTTCGATGACACGCTCCCCCGGCTTCAATTCGTTGTGAATGATTTTATCGCTGATTTCCCGGGCGAGCTGTTCAGGCAGGTTTTCGGAAGGCGTGAATGGCATTTGGGACCCTCCTGGAAGGCTTGTATACAGTCGATTGTCGACAATAATAATGCGCACTCTTATTTGTCAAGCGTTTTCCGCTCAGAAATCGCAGCTGGTCATGGCTTTGAAACCCGCGGTCTATCGATCCGTTTAAGGAAGAGGCGGTATTTATCATTCCGCCTCAACGCGGTCGTTCGGTTTTCGATACCCAGACCGGGTATTTCAATGCGAACGGTTGGCGCTAAAGCCAAAGATGCAAAACATTCAGAAATATAAATAGTTATTGAAGGTTAAATTTAAATCGAAGCTTACGATCAAGATCGGGGTTCCGACGGCGGGAGGCCGTGAATTTCAAGCCGGCGTGATACGTCCGTATTGCGCGGATTTGAAATGAACGCCCAGGGCAGCGGTGGGGCCGAAAGCTTGGTTGGATGACAAAACCTTTCCCACCGGGCCTGGTGGCTAAAACCCTGCCAGGCCCCGGGGCAGGTCAAGGATCGTTCCGGATGTCCTCATCGTTTGACCGAGGGCCGGACTGTCGGGGACACTATCCGGGTTTATTCAGGCTATTCAAGGCGAGACGATCCGAACGGCAACAATGACCAGGCCGCCCAATGGAGGTCACCCCGGTCTCGGCGCCGCATCTTTGAGGCCGTGGCGCGCTTGTCGCGAAACAGCGCGCTCTTTAAATCCTGGCCATCCCGGATTGCGCGCCGAAAACAAGCGTGGCGGCGCCGCTCCGACGCAATGGCGCCGGTGTTGTTGCAAGCCGTCATTCCGGTTGGTCGGTTGACAGCCGCGTTGGGACCATCAGACCGAAGATGCTGACACGCCGCCCGCGACGTTACCGACAACGAAGGGTTCGGTATCGTTAAGAGAATTGGAGTAGTGCTTGCATATCGGGCAGAATTTTCGGGGCGTGCCCCTGCCGGTCCATAGAATTTTGACACGGTGACGGGTACCGCATTTGGGGCAAATGCATTCGGTTGACTTCTCTTTCAGGCAGATGGACTGAATGCATTCGATTTTCTCTTCAGCTTCGCCGTTTCCCTTCTTTGCTTTCACTGTTAATCCCTCCTTATGAGAGTTTGAGTGGAGGGGTCGTGAGCTTCAAGAGGCGGTCAGGGTTGCCAGGCAGAATGAGGTTCCGTTCGACTCCTAATTGCAACGTGGTATTGGCACAGCAATTAATATGCCATTTCGAGCCGATTCTGATTTCAAATATGATACCAAGCAGATAGAAATCCCATCGGTTCAAGCCCGTTGGCCAACTGACGCAATTTGTCACTGAAGGTGACGCGATCTGTCCATCGCTGCTGATCGAGAAGAGCGGGTTGAACGATCCCGCGGCATCGTGTGAAGCGCCATCACCGGGCCTCGGGTCGCCGCCGGGATGCCGCCAAAGCGCCTGACGGCAGGGGGGAGGACCGGCTCGAAGGGTTTCGAAGGCGACCCTCCGGCGTACGCCCTCGATTGCGCCGGGGCGCCAGTTTTTTGACGGGCGTCGGACAATCCGGCTGGCGATGCAGGAACCGCCCCTTGACCGTGGCCGGCAAAACGCCCAAACCGCCATGGGAGACGATCCCGGTTCTGCAGCGCATGCCAAACACCGCGGACGGCAAGACAACATGGGACAAATCGTAACCCAGTCTTCTGCTTATCCCTGATGATCGCCGGCCAGATAGCCTCCCCCCTCCCCAGCATACCAATCAAACGGCCCGTGCCCGCTGCGGCGCGATTGTATGCGTCCCGGTCGGCAGACGACGAATGGCGTGAATGGTCAATAAACACGTTGGCCGTGTCAAGACAAAGAGACGGAATTGAACTAAAAACGCCGGTAGTTGCAGCGGATAGAGATCCACCCGCTGATGGTCATCACGAATATTCTGACATACGGCGATTGTTCCAAATTGAAAAAAGCGGTCTCCAAAACCAAGCATTGTCGATCCGGATTCAAGTGTCTCGAGCCGAATGCGGTCCATCCGCGCTGCAGCGTTGACTACGCCTTCGGTAAGGACCTGATGTTCGTGGACAGCCCGGCAGAGGCCGACTGCCCCTATGGCATGGGCTTTGGAAATGGCCACATATGCGTTTGTCCGACGCACTACGCAATCAAAACCCCGTCGCTTTCGTTCGACGACGATTATAAGGGTGGACGCGCAGAGCTTCCTCACGAACCACCTTCGCCTGCCGAGGTTGGCGAGGATGCGCCGCATACGGTATCCGAAGCCGTCGCCATGCTCCTCAAATCGCTTTCCCCCGAAGCACAGGCGGCCATTACGGACATGGATGCCGAGGAAATCGGCGAGGCCACCATTGGCCTCGGCGACTATATCCGGAAAGCATACGGTCTGGAGACGGACAACCAAGCACTTTTCCGTTCATGCTCGGATGAGGCCGGATGCGAGATATCGCACCCCGACGATGCCGCGGCCATTATCCTGGCAAGACTGATTCGCGTGCTGTCAAACCCGCGTGTCAGCCGATGACCCCTCGGATGGCGTCCCGATCGAGGCCATCGGCTCTCGCAGGCCTGAACGGCACCTAACGGGGATGCCTGTTGCCGCTGTAGAACAATCTGATTTTTCTCGCCATCCGCAATTGAGCCCATCAGGCCTGACCCATCGATTGCCTTGATCGACAAGCGTTGCACCCCAAAAAAATAGCTTTAACCCGTCGATTGGCCTGTTGCAGCCCCTGGTTGCTATTCGGGAGTACACGACTAAGTTCACAATGGGTGATGCGTATTGAATAATTGAAACAAAGCCGTACCCAAGACGATGGGGATAACGATGGCGACCGACCTGACGAGTCGCATGCGAGTTGACGCGAGATGGGTACGGCAGGGGCTTTCGAGGCGCTGCTTTTTTTGGGCCTCGAGTGCCCTCAAGCGAATAGCTTGAGCGGGGGCGTCGGGTGAGCCGTTAGAAGCGTTCCCAACCCATCGGGCAAGGTAGGCGTCGCACGGGATACAGGGCCGGCCGCGGCAAAAGGATACCCGGCCGGAGCCTCTAAAAGGAGATGCGATGGCGATTTTCGAAGCCTATATCGGAATCGACTACTCGGGCGCCAAACATTCCTTATCGAGGATCAAGGGGTTGCAGGTCTCCAAGGCAACGGTGGATGTCGAGCCCATGAAGGTCGAGAGTCCTGCCGGCCGGACAAGAAACTGGTGCCGCCAGGAGATCGCCCACTGGTGTCTTGCGCAGTTCAATGGGGATGCGCCTGTCATCATTGGCATCGACCATGGTTTTTCCTTCCCTTTGAATTACATGCAGCGCTATCGGATCGGCAGCTGGGACCAGTTTCTCGACGATTTCCAAAAACACTGGCCGACCGATCAGGACGACAATTCGGTTGAATCCCTCCGCACTGGGAATCCGCGCACGGGATCGTATACCGAATTTCGGCTCACCGAGAAATGGACCACCTCGGCCCAGAGTGTATTCAAACTTGACGGAGCCGGCACCGTAGGCAAATCCACCCACTGCGGCATACCCTGGCTACGATTCCTTCGACGCCAAACCGACTATCGCAACAGCAGGCCCCACTTCTGGCCCTTCGACGGATTTGACATCCCTCCGAACAAATCCGTGATTGCCGAAATCTTTCCTTCCGTCTTCCGCAGGCGCTATCCGCGGCATGATGCGACGGTCGACGAGCACGACGCCATGTGCGCGGCTCAATGGCTGAAGGACATGGATGCCCGCGGGCATCTGGGCACCTATTTCAGACCGCCGCTGACCGAGGATGCGCTTGAAATTGCCCGACTGGAGGGCTGGATATTGGGGATTTACTGAAATGATGCCTACGGCGTTCTTATAGGACCGGAGACGCTCACTTCCGGCAGCCTGCTACCGCGACACCTGATTTCTCCGGTTTGTTCGGCGCAAGGTCTATAGCTGAATCGGCTTGCTGCAATGCTCGCAGAGATAGGTGTCAGACATTTTTCCGCATTGGCGGCACCCTTCGGTGATGTATTTCTTAAAGCCCTGGGATTTCCCGCATTTGCCGCATTCCCAGTCGGTGAAGACATCAACACTCGTCTCGCAGTGAGGGCAGGGTAGGTGCGGTATGCGGGGGACCGGTCCCCGGCGAAAAACGAAAAACCACAGCAGGGTGTATGACAGGACCAGCAGATAGGCCATTATGGCCAGGTTGGCGACCATTTGATTGGTGGAACCGGTCACGAGGGCGATCGGGTAGGTGATATAGGCCATGTACGGTACATTGTTCATCAGGAAGAGCAGGACGAAAGTGAGCACGCCGGCCATGGCCACCTTTTTCATCGAATACTTGAAATCATCTTCCGCGATAGTCTTTCTGAAATTCGAAATTTTGAGCTCGTCATTCATGTATACCCTCTTTCCCTGAAACGACCTTCAAAAGGCAGCCGGCAGTGGTCTGCCCTCATCCATTTAGCCTTTCTGCAAACAATCTCAAGATCGCCATCCTACCAGATCCATCCGTAAACACAAGATTGAGGCCTGCCTCATGGCCGCTTGCCAATGCGCCAACCAATATTCATTTTCCCAGTATAGGGTAATGCATGTCCCAACAACGCGGAAACGGTATCATCGGCTTGAGATGGAAATAATATTTTAATAACAAATACAGATAGTTGTAAATTTTGTCCCCGCAGCATAGATTGGCCCGTTTCTTGATTGGGCAGTCCGATAACGTATGTCATAACCCTAAGCCCCTGATATCGCGAATGGTGCGTCGCATCGGAATGCGTGGATTAAAACGAATAGGGATTCAAAACCTGATCAAACAGGCCCTCGTCTTGATGGTCGTCATGGTTGGTTTGCCGTCCATCGCGGCAGCCGAGGAATGGCTGGCGGCCTCGGCAGATGAACTGCGACAGCGGCTGCACACGATCATCGCCGATGACACGGCGCCCTGCGACGATCCGCGCATCGCGATCGATGCCGCCATGGTCCGGTTTTACCAAGTGCGGGCATTCAAACCGGCTTGGGTGGATCGTTACGGACTGCGACCTGAAGGGGCCAAGGCTCTTGCCACTGTCTACCAGGCCGCCGATCAAGGCCTGCACTATGCGGACTACCGCAATTCCTGGCTGGAAAACCTTTTGGACGGAACGCTTTCCAGGCCCGTTGCGCTTGGAGCGGGTTTTGAAGGTCAGCAAATCCAGCTCGATCTGGTGGTCACCGAAGTGGTGCTGCGTTATGCCTGGCATGTGACGGCGGGCCGGACGAATTCGGATATTCGCAATTTCGGATTGCCAATGAGCAAACCCGCCATCAGCCGTCTGGCCGTTGAACTGGCGGAAGCTTTAGACCGTGGGGCCCTGTCGGATTACCTGTCGGGGCTCGGCCCGCGGCACGATGGCTACCGCGTCCTGCGGCATAGTCTGGCACGCTATCGTCAAATACGCCGCGAAGGCGGCTGGCCGACCATCGACAAGGGGCTCAAGCTCAAAACCGGGGATTGCGGGGTGCGGGTCGACCAATTGAAGCAGCGCCTGGCCGTCTCCGGCGACTATCGCCTTCGAGACGACCGCAGTGCCGCCTGCTTCGACGCGGATCTCAGGAGAGCGGTGGCCCGGTTTCAGCGACGCCATGGCCTGGTTCCGGATGGGGTGGTGGGAGAGCGCACTTCGGACGCGCTGAACGTTCCGGTGCGTGAACGTATCCGCCAGATTCAGCTCAACCTGGAGCGCTGGCGCGGCATGCCCGCCAGCTTGGGGTCGCGCTACCTGATGGTCAACATCCCGGCTTTCCAGATGGAGGTGGTCGAAGGCGGTCGGGTGATCGATACCATGCGCACCGTTGTGGGGCGCAACAGCCGACCCACGCCACTGCTGGCCAGCAGAATCACCTATCTCGAAATCAACCCATACTGGCATGTACCGCACAAAATTGCCCGCAAGGATCTCCTTCCGAAAATCAAGGCCGATCCGGGTTTTCTCGTCCGTCAGGATTTTCGCGTCTTCGACGGATGGGCGCCGAACGCACGCGAGCTGGACCCGGCCACCGTCGACTGGGCGGCCGTGAGCGCAGGCAATTTCCGTTACCGGCTGCGCCAGGAGCCCTCCGGCCGTAATGCCCTGGGGCGCGTGAAATTCATGTTTCCCAACGAGATGAGCGTTTACCTGCATGACACGCCGTCCAAGGG
>JASJBQ010000121.1 GCA_030066455.1 Desulfobacterales bacterium | reverse complement strand
CACCGCTCGCAAAAACCGATCCTGTGCAGTTTCATGGGCATCGTCGATGTCTCCGCCGGGGTCGAATACCTCCAGGAGCAGGGCTACCCGGTCTACCGTTTCCCGGAAAATGCGGCCAAGTCGTTCGGGGCGCTCTACCGCTACTCCCAGTGGCTCAACCGCCAGAACCTGGCCCCGTATAAAATGACCTACGATGTGGACAAGGCCCGGCGCATCGTGGCCGACTGCCTGGCGGCCGGCCGGACCGCCATCGGTGAAAAAGACGGCAACGCCCTGCTGGCATGCTACGGGTTCAACGTGCTGCCCACCCGCCTGGCCCAGAGCGCCGACGAGGCCGCGGCCATGGCGGCGGACATCGGGTTCCCGGTGGTGATGAAAATCGTCTCCCCGCAGATCCTGCACAAATCCGATGCCGGCGGGGTGAAGGTCGGCATCGACAACGAAGACGCAGCGCGCCAGGCCTACGACGAAATCATGGCCAACGCCCAAGCCTATGATCCCGAGGCCTTAATCGAAGGCGTTCTGGTGGTCAAGATGGCGCCGGCCGGCCAGGAGGTGATTCTGGGGATGAACCGCTATCCGGGTTTCGGCCCGCTGTTGATGTTCGGTTTCGGCGGCATCTTTGTCGAGGTTTTCAGGGATGTGACCTTCCGCCTGGCGCCCATCGGCCGCAACGAGGCCCGCCGCATGGTCAAAGCCATCCGCGCGGCCAAACTGCTGAAGGGTTTCCGCGGGGCCCCGGCCGCGGACCTGGAGACCTTGCAGCAGGCGCTGGTACGCCTTTCAGACCTGGCGATGAATCATCCCGAAATCAAGGAACTGGACATCAACCCGCTGCTGGCCCATCCCGAAGGGCAGGGGGCCACGGTGGCCGACTGCCGGATGCTGCTGGCAACGGATGACGATCGGCCTTGAAAGCCGCCGCGCGCTAAAATTCCATCGATCGAATCGTGACAAACGCAAGACGCATACCGGACTTGTTTCCCGCCGAGGACGGGGCCGGCGGTCCTTCCCCCCTCTGCCCGGTCGTGCTGCGGGTGCCCGCCCATTTGCGGCGCCTGCACGGACGCCCCCAGGCGGCGATCCTCAGCCGGCTGGCCCGGGTGGCCGTGCGTCTATCTGCCCGCCTGACAGGGGTCGCGCCACCTGTGTGCGCGAAAAATGACCTGGGGGCCCCGCAGCCCGAGAATGGCATCCACTGGTCGCTCACCCACAAGCCCGCGTTCGTGGCCGGCGTCGTGGCCCACGCCCCGGTCGGCATCGACATCGAACCTGTCGGCTCCCCGCCCGAAGCGCTCTACCGGCGCATCGCCGCCGCCGATGAATGGCATCTCGGCAGCGACCCGCGCGCGCCGCGGTTGTTCTATCGGGTTTGGACCGCCAAGGAAGCCGTGTTGAAGGCTGAGGGTGTGGGGCTGCGCGGTCTTTCCCGCTGCCGGGTGACGGCCGTTCCCGATCAGGCGACCATGCAGCTGGGGTTCGACGCTCGCGCCTGGACAGTGACGCACCATTACCTGGAAACGCATGTGCTGGCGCTGACCTGCACGCACGCGCCGGTCGAATGGCGCGTCGATCCGGGCATGTCGCTCTCAGCCTGAATCACGCGGGCGGCGATTGGCCGTCCCGGATGCAGAGGGCTCTCTGGATGGCAAGATTCAGGGGGTGATGACGGGCAGGGATTCGATCTTGAAGATCGAGCTGCACTTTTTGCAGCGCGTGGTGATGCCGACCTGATCATTGCGGATCTTGAATCGCTGCCCGCAGTGGGGGCAGGCCGTTTTGGCATAGGTCGGTGACATCAGGCTCTGGCGGCTGGCCTCGGCCGCCATCTGAATGGTTTCCGGATCGAGCAGGCCGTCGGTGGTCTGATTGGTTTCTTCTTCGGCCTTGCGCCGCTTCTCCAGATAGGCTTCGTACTTATCGAAGATAATCCCGCAGCGCAGGCACTCCTGCGACTTGATCTGGTTGTGAAAACCGCACTTGGGACAGGGTTTAAGCTCTTCGGGTGTGGTGTCGGCCGACGCATCCGCCGCTTCCGCTTCCCCTGCGGACCCGGGTTCCGGCGACGCGGCCGGGTCGGCATCGGGCGGAGGGGGAGACGGCGCCGATGCCGCTTCCGGGGGTGCCACAGGCTCAGGTGAACGCTCCATTCTCTTCTGAACGTAGTCAAAATCGATGCCGCAGTTGGAACACTCGCGTTCATCAGACTGGCGGGGATGATCACACCTTGGGCATTTCATGACTCACTCCGGACCTGGGCGCGCACTTGGGGGTAAAGTCCGTCTGGGTAACGATGAAGCCGATGCCTGTTCAGCCGAATAGAAAGAGAATAGCAGAAAAGGAAAACGGTGTCAAAAGCAGATCGGCATAAAATCGGGGGCTTAGGCCCTGATGACACCGGCCCCAAAGACCAAACGGGATAGGCCCTTGCGTGCGCGCCACGCATTGCGTATAGTGAAACCGCTCGCATTCATGGCATAAAATCAAAGGTTTAGAAGTACAGATCTTTAGGGGCATCTTCCCCGGGAAGGAGCGTCCATGCGCAGCCTGAATCTTTATGATCTTTTTCGCCGCAATGCGGCCCTGTCCGGTGACCGTCCGGCGCTGGTCGATGTGGAAGGCCCCATCACCCATAGCGAACTCAGGCAAACGGTCGACCGGATGGCCGCCGAGCTGGTGCAACACGGTCTCCGTCCGGGCGAACGCGTGGCCGTGCTGGCCTACAACAGCCGCCGCTATTTTTGTCTTCTCGGCGCCGCGGCGCGTCTGGGGGCAATCCTCGTCCCTTTGAACTGGCGGCTGGCAACGGAAGAACTGCAGTTCATCCTCCGGGACGCGGAGCCCGCGCTTCTTCTTTTCGACGCCCCGCATGCATCCACGGCCGCGGCCCTGACAGAAGACAGCGGCGTGAAACCGCTGGATATGGAAACCATGATGGCGGACCCGTCCGGGGCCGACGACGCGCCGAGCGATCCGCCCGGCGGAGACGTGCCCTTCGTCATCATCTACACGGCCGCGATGGGCGGCAAACCGCGCGGGGCGGTGCTGAGCCATGACAATTTGATCGCCAGCAACATACAGACCATCGCGACCCTGAAGCTGGACAGCCGCGATGCCTATCTGAACATGCTGCCCCTGTTTCACATCACTGGACTCAATCTGGCCCTCGCGGTGATGCATGCGGGCGGCAAGAACGCCGTCATCGAACGCTTCGACGCCCGTGAAGTCCTGCGATGGACCGAGGAGGCCCAAATCTCGGTGCTGGGAAGCTTCCCGCCCATCTTGAGCAATCTGATGGAGGAACTCGACCAGCGCCCCTGGGATCTGTCTTCCCTGAAACACGTGCTGGGTCTCGACCAGCCCGACACGATCGCGGCTTTCGAACAGCGGGCGGCCTGCACCTTCTGGACCCTCTACGGTCAGACCGAGACCTCGGGTTTCGTCACCCTGGCACCGGTCGGCGAAAACCCGGGATCCGCCGGGCGACAGGGGCTGCTGACGACGTTTCGGATCGTAGACGACGAGGACCGCGATGTTCCCGTCGGCGCTCCGGGTGAGATTGTGGTGCGGGGCCCGCTGGTATTCCAGGGGTTCTGGCGCCAGGAGGAAGTCAACCGCCATTTGTTCCGCAACGGATGGCACCACACCGGCGACCTGGGCCATGTCGATGCGAACGGCTTTCTCTGGTTCGGGGGGCGCAAGCCGGAGAAGGAACTCATCAAGCCCGGGGGCGAGAATGTTTACCCGGCCGAGGTCGAAGCCGCCATTCAGGCGCACGAAGCGGTGGACGAGGTCTCGGTCATCGGTGTCCCCGATCCCAAATTCGGCGAGGGCATCAAAGCCGTCTGCGTTCTCAAGGCGGGCATGACCCTCGAGGCCGAAGAGCTGGCCGAATTCGTGGCGGCCCGCATCGCCCGCTACAAAAAGCCGCGTTACGTTGAATTTGTCGCCGAACTCCCCAAGACTGCCGACGGGCACATCGATCGCCCGCAGGTCAAATCCCTTTACGGGCAGCCCTGAAGCCGGCGCCCGGATTACCAGGTGGCCGCCCCACTGATAAGGAACCCGCATGCATGTCACCTTCCACGGTGCCGCCCGCGAAGTCACCGGCTCGGCACATCTGCTCGCAAACGGCGAAGACCGCCTGTTGATGGACTGCGGCCTGGTTCAGGGCCGTCGCAAGGAAACCAACGCCAAAAACCGGGAGCTGCCCTTCGATCCGCAGCGCCTCACGAACGTGGTACTCTCCCACGCCCATATCGACCACTCCGGCCGGATTCCGCTACTGGCACGAAGAGACTTCTCCGGACGCGTCCTGTCCACGCGGGCCACCCGGGATGCCTGTGATTATCTGCTCAGGGACTCGGCTCATATCCAGGAATCGGATGCCGCTTACCTGAACTATAAAACCGCCCGCCATTTTCTTTCCCGCCATCGCCAGGGCGGCCGGAAACGCAAGGCCGACGTGCGCCGCAGGCTCAAAAAAAACGGCCACAACCTCGATACCGGCGCCATCAACACCATTATCGCCGCAAACGACCTGGATGCGGTGACCCCGCTCTATACCCTGCCCGACGCCGAGCAGGCGCTCGCGCTTTTCGACGGCTACCCCTACCGCCACCCGATCACCGTGGGCCGTGACATGGTCTGTACGTTCTACGAAGCGGGCCACATTCTGGGCTCCGCCATCAGCATTATTCGGACGCAGGTCGACGGGCGCACCGTCAACGTCGGCTACACGGGCGATCTCGGCCGATTCGACAAACCCATCTTGCGCGATCCCTGCCTCGAATTTGAACCGGCCGACCGCCGGCTGGACCTGCTGATCATGGAAAGCACCTATGGCGATCGGCTGCACGCGCCGGTGGTCGACCTGAAACCCAGGCTCCGGTCCGTGCTGGCCGAGGCCTGCGAACGCGGCGGTACGATTCTGATCCCCTCCTTTGCTTTCGGGCGAACCCAGGAACTGCTCTACGTTCTGCACGAGTTGTATATGGAAGATGCAGTAACGAAACTGCCGGTCTACGTCGACAGCCCGCTGGCCACCAAGATCACCAAAGTGTTCGGCGAACATCCCGAGGTCTACGATGAGGAGGCCCACGCCACATTCCTGCAGAGCGGACGCAACCCTTTCCGCTTCGACCAGATCCACTTTGTGCAGTCAGTGGAGGAGTCCATCGCCCTGACCCGGGATGAAACGCCCCACATCGTCATCTCCGCATCGGGCATGTGCGAAGCCGGCCGGATCCTGCACCACCTTCGCTACAAGATCCACAATCCCCGCAACACCATTCTGGTGGTGGGGTTCATGGCCCGCCACACCCTGGGGCGGCGCATCCTGGAAGCGGGTGAAGCCTATGCCGCCGCAGGGCGCCGCGGGCCGGCACCGGATCTCAAATTCATGAACAAAACCTACCCGCTCGCGGCCCACGTGTCCAAGATTGGCGGTTTCAGCGCCCATGCCGACCGCGACGAACTCATGCGTTTTCTGCGCCAATCGAATCTCGACATTCGGAAGATCGCTGTGGTTCACGGGGAAGAAGACCAATCCCTGGCGTTTGCCAAACATCTCGACCAGAACGGCTTCCAGGCCCTGACACCGCGCGCGGGGGAAATCATCTCGCTGGACTGACGATCACGGCCGTAGGCCTGTCCGCCAAACAAGGCGGTACACCACGGCCGCTTGGAGTTCGCATGTCGATCCGACTCATCGCTCAGGATCTCTATCGCGTCTGGCGCGAAATCGAGGCCGTCGAGAAGCAGCTTGCCAATGCCCCTTACAGTGAGCATCCGGTGCTGGAGGAAACCCTGCGCCGATTGAGGGCCGAACATCACCGCCTCCGTCAGGCCCTGGACGGAGCCAAGGCCTGAAGGCACTGCGGAACCATCGGCCCGCCGAAGCCGCGGACCGTCCAAATGCCGATGTCACCCGCGGCATTGTCTTTTTGCGTTCCGGGACCGCCCGCGCGCACATCTTGACGCCGCATCCCTCTGATCATATTTTCTAATATAAAATTTGCATCTCTCCTGCCAAAGATACGGATGCTTCGCCAGCATCGGAGTAGAACGTGGCCGGGCCTTTCCGGTTTGCGTTTGTGATCACGCTTACCATTTCGCCAGCCGCACCTTCTGAGAACTTCGCCTCCAATCGCCGCCATGCCCCTTGACGCCGAGATTTGACAAGGGACTTAATGATCATCGCCTGCTTCGGAAATTTCCCCGGGCGGGCGCCAACACCCAACCCAGGAGGTGCACCATGAAGTTCCAGGATATCTTCGTGCCCCGCTGGCAGCATTCCAACCCGGAGGTACGCATCAAAGCGGTGAATCGCATGAGCGACAAAGCCCTGTTGAAACAGATTGCGGATAAGGATGAAGATGAAATGGTGTGTATGGCCGCACGCGAGCGGCTAATGGAAATTTCAGAGGACAAGATCCGGGTCGAGACCTGAAATGAAAAACGGCCCGCTGCGCTGCAGACCGGGCCGTTGACAATCCTGGGACTAGCCCCGTGCGGCTGGCCGAGCCCCTGCGTTTCTACGAAACACTTTCGCGTGTTTCGCAGGCAAGGCTCGCCCTGAGGTACCCTTGCGTTTCAACCGCACACCTGGCAGTCGGTCAAACATTGCTCATAGGACCGGTCCCTGGTTTCCGGATCTGTCGGGTCGTTCCGGTCGCCCCAGAACCTGCGGATACAATCACTGATACACTTCTGTTCACTGGGTTTGATCTTGCGGCTATCACCCATGGCAGCCTCCTTTCGTCGGCGTGATCCCTGCTTGAATGGAAAGACTTTTTGATGGCGCCTGTGCAAGCGTCCGATCAGCCTATCCGTCGGTTTTTAGTACGGTAATGCGCGGTCGACGATGTGCAACCCCGGTGCGCCTCAATTTGCATTTCATTCACACCTGCGTTATTTTCACATTTTATTTTATACAGGCTCACCGGTTGACGGTTGGAAACCTCAGCCATGAAGGTTAACACGGTCGGTCAGGCCGGCCATGGAATGAAAGCCGAAGTTAATGCTCAAATACGGTATTGGCCTTGCATTGGGGCTGGCCCTTGTGGCCGGGTATCTTTTATACCCGATCGATCCGGCGGTTTCTTCCGCCGCCGTCAATTGGCACACCTATAAAGAAGGGACCGACATGGCCCGCCGGCAGAAGAAAAGCATGGTCATTTATTTTCACGCCGACTGGTGCACCTATTGCGGTCAGATGGAGAAGGAGACCTTTGGCGACGCGGCGGTCATCGATTTCCTCAACAAGCAAACCATCGCCATCAAAGTGGATGTGGACCATGAAAGACGCATTGCCCGCCAGTTCGGCGTCAGGGGGCTGCCAGCCACTTATCTTCTGCTGAACAACGGCGAGCAGATCGGCCCGATGCCGGGTTTCATTCCGCCCCGCGCCTATTTGTCAATGCTCTCCAAGATATTGGCATCCTCCTGATAAATGATGACGGACCTGATCAAACAGATGGGCGTGCTCCTGGGCGCGGCGCTCGTTTTGGCTGCCGGCGTAAATACCTTCTCGCCGCGGGGCATCCCCTGGTTGGGCCAATGGGACGATGCCCAAGGGGTCGTGACCGCCGACCAGGCCGCCCTGGCGCCCACCCTGGATTTTGAAATCCCGGATGCCACCACCGCCCACCGGCTGCACGCCGGCGGAAAAGTGCTTTTCATTGATTCCCGCACGGCCGCCGACTATCGCGCGGGTCATATTCCCGGTGCACGGTCGCTGCCCCTGGGCGAGTTCGACCGCCACATCGACGCCTTGCGGTCGCAATACCCACCCAGCCACCCCATCGTGACCTACTGTTCGGGCAGAAGCTGCCAGGACAGCCACATTCTCGCCCAGCGCCTGTTTGAGGCGGGCTATGAAAACGTTTCGGTATTCATCGACGGCTACCCCGGATGGTCGGCGGAGGGCTACCCCATTGGCACCCCCTGAACCTTTCGGACGCCTGGCTTGGATCGAACTGCTCGCGCGCTGGGTCGTCGGCCTGGCTTTCATCCTGGCGAGTCTCCACAAGATCCTGCAGCCGGCGGTTTTCGCACAGATTGTCTACAGCTACGATTTGTTTCCGGATGTCAGCATCAACCTGATCGCGATCGGTATGCCCTTTGTCGAACTCGTTTCCGGCCTGGCGCTGGTCGCCGGCATCTACCCGCGCGCGGCCGCCGCTATCGTCAACGCCCTGCTCGTGGCGTTCGTTTTGATCATCGCTTTCAACCTGATGCGCGGCCACGAATTCGACTGCGGCTGTTTTCCGACCTTCATCACCCGCCTTTATACCGACTCCCCCGCAAACATGCTGATCCGCAACGCGGTCCTGCTGGCCCTCAGCCTGCCGCTGGCGCTCTATCGCGGACGGCGACGCGGTCTTCTTAACAACTTGGCCGGCGGATGATCGTCATTCCAGCTTGCTTTTCACCGATTGGACCTTGCCCTCCAGCCGGTTGTCCGCATGTTTGCGGTAATCGGCCTTGATGGTGAAATAGATCCGTTCGCAATCCGCCTGCAACGCTTCGAAACAGCGGTCGACCACCCCCATCACTTCCGGCCAGTCGCCTTCGATGCTGGTGCCCATCGGGCCGAGCTGATGGTCGAGACCGCTTTTCTGGATGATACCCACCACCCGCGCCACGTAGGGACTGACATGGGGGCCCTTGTCCAGCGGGAAAATCGAAAAATCGATCAGCACGCTCATGACCGCACGCCTCACTTTCGTAAAAACCAGATGATGATGGAAATAACGATACTTATCAGGATCATCGTCGTGACGGGGACGTAGATCTTCAACTGGGGCTTGTCGATGATGATATCGCCCGGTAGGCGGCCGAATGGAATCCGAACCAGATAAGGCCACAAAAGCCCGACCAGGATAACGACGATGCCTAAACCGATCAGTGTTTTCTGCATGCGATGCCATCCTTGCACCGACCGCTGGGATAGGGCCCGCCCTAAACCGTTGACTTGTGGGGGGGCAGCAACTGACCCAGGGTCACCGGACGGGTCAGCGAGAAAGCGATTTGCTCCGCATAATAGGCCGCCTCGTTGATAAAGACCGGGCAGCACCCCGGAGGGCCTTCGAAATGAAGCGTTTCACCGTTCAGACAATGGAAAACCGGCATGCCGGTTTCCAAAGGAAGGTAGTCCCGGCCGTCAAGATCGCGGTGCACGCAAGCCGCGTCTGCGGCATCCCGGCCTTCCGGGTAATAAACATGGGCGGCGTGCAGATAGATCCGCGTATCAGGGTCGGGAGGCCGCAAACCGCCCCGCCCGTAGGCTTCGAGAACATCCAGAATGCGATTGACGCTGTCTGCAGCGCTCTGCAGCACGTCATGACGCACCACACCCTGGGGGACCGGCCCGAGCTCAAGCCCCAGACCGCCGTCGGCCGCCGTGCGCAGACAGCTGTCGATGCGCTTCCCCGGGGGGAAGGCGTAGATATGGACCATCGGATCGCGCTGCTTGACATGGGCGGCCAGGATCAGATTGCCCGGAGCGGTGTCGGTGATCAGGGTAACGCCCATATTGGATGTCGTCGTGTGCAGATCGATGGCGAACACCCGGCCGCGGGCGCGTGAGGCCGCCATCAATTCACGGATCTCGCGGGCACGGCGGATTTCGTAGTTTTCCGCTGCGGCGCCGTCCTGCCGGGAGAGCCCGAAACTGCGGTTCAGATCCTGGTGCCGAAAACGCGTATTGCACCGAACGGCATCGGGATTGGCGGTCAGCAGGCGGGTGATGAACGTCTTCCGCTGAACCGGCGCTGAATCCTGCTGCCATTGCCGCACCAGCATCACCCCCGTTCTTTCGTTGCCGTGGGTGCCGCCCACGACATAGACCGTTTTAAACCCCGCCCTGGCGGGCCGTTTGGGCTGATGCGTGCTCATCTATATCGTTCTTGTTTCCCGCTCACGCGAGCCGCCGCCTGGTGATGTTTGCGGTGCGCACGGCGGTGGCTGAAGATCCGGATCGGCGGTCAGGGGTGGCTGAACCGTCTGTATCCGGTTGTGCATATGGTTCTTGTGTCTACAGGCAAAATTCACTATGTCATCCTTTCGGAGGATTTGTCTACCCGGCGGCGACCCTGTTTTTCCTGTGACCCGCTGTCGCCGGGGTGGCGGGGTCGTTGCCGGAGGAGTCGAGTTTGCGCGCCATGATTGAAACGCTGCTGGCCGATTGGGAAGGGCATCCGCCCACCCGCCAGGGCTACCTGGAAGCGGCCGAACAGATGGCCGCCCGGCAGCGCCGTGGACCGGCGCTGTGGCCGCGCCCCCCGCGCATGCTCACCGCCACCATCGACGACGGCTGGGGGCACGGGCTGGAGGTCATCCAGGCCCTGGCTGCTGCCGTCGGTGTCCGGGTGGACTTCCTCGGGCTTCTGCAGACACCGGAGGCGATCGTGATAGCCTGTCGGCGGGAACATCCCGACATCCTGGGCCTCACCGTGCTGCAGCTTGATTCCGACGATGCCGTCGGCCATATCGTCGATCGCCTGCCTCCACAGACCACCCTCGTTGCCGGCGGCGCCGCTTACCGCTACGATGCGGACTTCGCCCAACGCACACGCACACCGTTCGTCGCCCGCAACGGCGCCGCCTTTCTGCAGTTTCTCCTGAATTATCGCCCGGCCGGCGAGGGTTGAAAACCGGATCGCATGGAAATCCAGCCGCC
>JASJBQ010000120.1 GCA_030066455.1 Desulfobacterales bacterium | reverse complement strand
AGATTATCACCTTCGTATATCTCATTGACCCGGTTTTCGAACTCCGTCAAATCCCTTGAAGTTTCGAGGGCATCTTTGACCGCATCGAGATTTATCCTGTCCGTTGCAATATCCGTGACCATGTAGTCCTGCTGTCCGGATGCCTTTCCGCCGCATCCGATAGTTCCGGCAGCGACCAATGTACCCACAGAGGCAAAAACGGTAATTGTTTTTCCAGGGCCTGCTTTTTTATATGTTGCCATGTATGCATCATCCTTGTTTGTTGAAATAAATCGCTAAATCAAATACGATCGATTAAGTTAGGGTCAATCGTCAGAATCGGTCACGGGTTTTGTGCGCGGACCGACAGTTGTACGATGATCATTCGGCGATCGGATACAAATTCAAATCAGTAGTTCGGATAATTCATGGGAAACGGGTCCTTTTTTTCCACCCAATCTTAACTCATGCGGCAGCGGAGAATGGAAAAGGTCACGCAGAAAATCACGTGCGGTATTCAACGCGCAGGCTTCAAACCTTTCACTCGTAAGGGAAATATACTGGGTTTTTGGGTCCTTGCCGCAATATGCGAACAACTGCGCCGTGTCCTTTAAATATTCCAGATCATAGAGATGGTCAATCCTGTTGCGGTCAACAGCATCAAGGAGCACCTTCTGGCCCGTTTTTTTCTGTGCAAGTGAACTCCGGCCGCAATTTCTACTTTGATAATAGCACCAGACATGGTTTCGTATCAGGTCGAAGAGAACAACCCGCCAATGATTGGAGCAGGATACCATCTTATAGCGGTACTTTAAACCGTCCGTTCCGGTGTTAAACAGTTCGCCACTCTTTTTAAGCGTCTCGTCGAACTCACTTTTCGTAAGGTGACGAGATTGGCAGGCCGTATTGATCATATCGGTTAGAATCGTTTTAACTGCGGAACAAACCGTCTCATCCAGATCGAAGTTGTCCGACAGGACCCAGTCTCTGAAGCGCTGAATTCGATTTCGATGTTCTTCGGCCAAATTAAAATAGAACAGCTTCTCCCTCCTACGATAGGCCGCATTTCTTTCACTTTGGATATAGGCCATCTTGAGAATAATCCGATGCGTTAAATGACGAAAAAAACTTTCATGTCCATTGTTTTTAGCCTTTCGGCCGAATAGTCTCAAGCAGAATTGGCTGAGTGGCGCGCCCCGTAGAAGATTGTCCCCGCGAGCATAGTAAAATTGTGAAGATCCTCTGTTTCCCCGTCTACCCGTTCTACCGGCCAGTTGTACCATCCAACGCTCTGAATCACCGGTTTCCTCGCCTAAAACAGCGAGCCCCGTGTTGAATATGATATCCACGAGCTCAGCTGTCTGTGAAGCTTTGGCGCGCAATTGATTCGACACGATTAATACCCAAACATTTCTGAACCGCATTTTTCTGTTGGTCACTTTGCAGTTCAGCCCGGCAACCTGTTTCGCTAGTTCCCCGCGTAGCAGATCGTGATCCAGTTGGGTGTGAGAAACAATCCGAACATCTTTGTGGTCCTGTAACAATCCCGCTATCAAGTGCACGAAGTTTTTTGCGAGTGTCCTGTTTTGGTCTTCCGATATAGGAATATCAACACCCCGGCCGGCCATATTCGTGGCAATCGTAACGGCAGACGTTTGTCCCGCGTCGGCGATGATTTGCGCTTCTCTCTTTTCATGCCGCGCATTCAGCACCGAACAGCGAATACCCCTCTTATCCAGTTGCTTTTTCATACTTTCCGACGAAGCGATAGAGGCGGTACCGACAAGTACCGGTCGGCCATAGCTATGATAGAACATAACATCCTGAATGACGGACTCGCGCTTGGCGCTATCCGTATCACGAAACGTAGGGCCAAGGTGTTTGACCAAAGGTGGCTTGAACGTGGGCACATCAAAACATTGAATACTGTATAGATTGTGCATCTCTTTCTGGTTCGGTGTGATTGTGCCGGACATGGCCCCAATTCGAGAATATAAACCGAAGAATGAAGTGAGCACCGTGGATGCTATAATCCGAGGATTTTCCGTCTGGGTCACACCCTCCTTGCACTCCAGCGCCTGATAAAGCCCTCGCTGAAACCGCTTCAAGGGATCGGCTCTTCCAGTTGAGGGCGTAATTAAATCGATCTTGTCCCCCGCCACCATATAATCAACATCGCGCTTCAGCGCGATGTGCGCAAAAAGCGCGTTATTGAGCGTATCGATGAGATGGAGCCGGGTCCTGAATTCGGTATGGATTTCATTCAGTTCCTTGGCGTATGGGTATGGGCTGAGTCCCTTGGTCCGAAGCGCTTTCTCCTGCAGGCGAATATCCGGGATCTGGAACAGGGCGGGAAACTCCGGACATAAGCCTTCCAGGAGCTTGATTCCGTTCTCAGTCAGCGCCACCCACTTTTCTTCATTTTCCGCTGTGAAAAACAAGCCCGATTCAATCTGGTCGACAAAACCTTTGCGGTCAATATAGGTGCCTTCAAATTTTTCAGCTTGGTTTTTTAGGTCCCTATGCGCATGATGATAATCCCCCAACCATCGACTTTCCAGGCCGGAATACTTCAAGCGAAGAAGAAGGACGTAGAAATCGCGTTCATCCCTATAGCTTCCCACGCCTTCGATGAGTTTTTGCTTAATCGCATCGACTTCATTTTTCTGGCGCGCCAGGAGATGCTCGATCAGCCCATTCGCGTAAGCCACCGTTCGGTCCACCTCGCCTGTGAGCCCCGAGAGAACAATTGGCGTCTCAAGTTCGTCAAGCATAATGTGATCCGCTTCGTCTACCAGAATATAATCTCGCTTGTCGCAGCAAAGTTGCCTTTCTGAGGATCGGATACTGTCGCGGAGCATATCAAACGTGAACTCTTTATCTGAACCAAAAAGCACCGAATGATTATAACTTTCCCGTTTTCCTTCCTGAGCATTCGGAAGGCAAGCTGAATCGATACCTAGCTCTCTCAGAACCGGTCCAATCCACTGCTGATCACGGTTCGCAAGATAGTCATTGCAGGTCACAACATGCACGGAACCATACAGAGAATGGTAGGCTATAGGAAAAAGCCCGATAAGTGTTTTTCCTTCTCCGGTTCTCGCGCGTATAAATCTGTTCTCTTCGATTTCATCACACAGAATCAAACCGGCCAGAACTTGAGTTTCTCTTGGAGTAAGGTTCCATCTGTAATCGTTATTAAAAATTGACCACTTTTTCCCCAGAGCCCGTTTGCAGGCGAGGCAGACAAAAGCCGCCGATTCGTTAACAGCATTTGTCGTGTTGTCTCCATACCGCGCAAGGATACTGCGAAAAGCGACGGTCACATCTTTTTTGGTTGTCAAGTGCCTGTCAAGGTGTGCGGTTCTTGCCTTGATCGCGTTCGCGCGTGCCTGCAGTTCGCTCGCAAGTAGACTATTCCTGAACCGAAACCCTTCAAGTGCTGATTCAAAAAGAGACATTATCGCACCTGGTTATCGCCGATATCACCTTTTGGTGGCAATAAGAAGCCAGTCATAGAGTATGTTATTTCTAACCGTCAAATCGAAGTGTTTGATCACTGCCACGGGGTAATAAAAAGGTACGATCTTTCGCAGCGTGAAGCCTGCTGTTTCCAGAAGATCTTCAAGTTCATACTTCGCATAAAGCTTCTGTCGCATATCCCCGTTATTGGCTTCTATAAAACCTCCGACCGGATCGTACCCTCTAAAAGTCAATTCTTTGTAAACTGCATGTAAAGCCTCGTCTTCATCGGTATATTTTTTTTCCCTGAGAAAACACTCTTTAATCGCATATGACTGTTCCAGGTGGTTTTCATTGCTCGGGAAAAGACCGGTAAATATCCCGCCCGGTTTTAGCACACGAAAAGATTCCGCAAAACATTTGAGTCTGCTCTCTCTTTCGGGAATCAGAAACGAGTTGATAGAATAGACCTCATCAAATCCGGAAGATTTAAATGGGAGCCGCGTATTATCACCCCGCACAAGTAAACCTCCGGTCTGATTTTCATTCGCATACCGGATCATCTCGGGTGAAGAATCAATACCGGTGAGATGGCGCTTAGAAGGGACATCTCCCCATCCACGCTGCAGAATACCAAAGAACAGCCCTTTTCCACAACCGATGTCGAGAATCGAGTTGTCTTTCTGATCCCTCTTTCTGTCTGATGCCCAAACCGTATGTAGACCTTTCACCGCCCTGAAAAATAATTCTGTCGTTTCCCCATCGTAAAATGGTGATATGACCCGCTCGCAGTAATTTTCCGCGAGGCGGTCCCAATATAGCCTGTTCTGCTTCATATCGTATTGCCGGCCGGGAAAAATTACATTTAGAAAAACACCATTTGGTTCGGTATATTTTATCAATCCAGATAAGGATGCTGCGTATCGGTACGACAAAACCGATCCATAAGACAGAATCTTTGACATGACCGGCTAAAATGCTGAAAAACAGGCAACATCGCTTGATTTTACCTTTATTAAGCGCGCTGACCGCAAAAGAGATGAGATACTGCTTATTTAAAACAGATGAATCGAAAATGGATAATTGTGTACCGGAATAAGCCTTCGTCTTCGCAGGAGTTACGATGCAACCGGCCCCACGCATTTAGAAGCGATCACCAGCCAAACCTACACATTTCCGGGTAATCACATTAAGTTTTGTTGTCAAGATAAAGTGAACAACATGGTAAAGTCGACCCCAGCCTGAGGATTCACCCCAGGGGAAAACCCGAAAAGCGTATTTGCATTATCGTATCAAGCGTGATGACCGATGATTATCTATTCATTGCAAGGTTGTAGATGCAAAAATGGGACTAAATTAATCAATCGATAAACGCGGACACCAAGGCGGACATGAAACCCGATGACTCTGATGCCCTCCTTTTCTGTGGCCCGTCATTCAGTTGTTTTTATCCGCTGTCGGGTCGAAATTGAGGTCGAGGCCGGGATAGAGTGCCCGGGCACAGTCGGGACACACGCCGTGGCTGAAATCGGCGTCGGTACGCTCGCGGATATAGATTTCGATCTGGTTCCAGTAGCCGCGGTCGTCGCGGATTTTCTTGCATTGGGCGCAGATCGGCAAGAGCCCGCTCAGCGTCCGCACCTCGGTGAGTGCCTGCTTCAACTCGGTGATGAGTTTTTCGCGTTCCTCTTCCGCGTGCTTGGCCGTCGTAATGTCCCGGACCGACTGGATGCCGCCCACGACACGGCCCTGGGCGTTGAAGAGTTTGGCCGCCGTGGCCGAGAGATAGCGCTCCCCTTCGCCCATGCGGGGGTGGAAGGAGTCCCCGGCGATCAGCATGCCGTCTTCCTCCTTGAGATTAAAATACTTCGACTCCCATTCGCGATCCCGGTGCAGCAGGAGATTCACGAGGGTGGGGCGCGGGTGCCCGTAAAAGGGCACCGCATGCGCATATTCACCCTTGCCGAGCATGTCATCCTTTTTGACGCCGGTCAATCGTTCGACCGCCCGGTTCCAGGCAATGACGCGGCCCTCCCTGTCGATGACCCAGGTGGCGTCGGGCAGGAAATCGATGATATCGTTCAGGCGCCGTTCCGAGTCGGCCAGGGCCTGCTGGGCCAGACGGCGGGCGGTGATGTCCTGGAGCGAGAACTGGAGCATGGGGCGGTTGCCATGGGTGAAGGTCATCAGGTAGACCTCGGCATCCCAGATCGTGCCGTCGGGCCGCTGGTGGCGCCACTCGAAGCGATGCGCCTTCTGCTGCATGGCCTTTTTGACATGCTGCGCGGCCGCATCGACCGAATGGTTGCCGTCATACTGCACCGGCGCGGAGACATCCAGCGGACTTTTCCCGATGACTTCATCACGATCGTGCAGCGCATAGATCCTGACGGCCGCCGGGTTGCAGTCCGTGAACCGGCCGGTGACCGGATCCAGCACCACGTGAGGGATGTGCGACTCTTGGAAGAGGACCTTGTTGTAGGCCAGGCTGTCGCGCAATTCCTGCTCGGTGTGGTAGCGGTCGGTGATGTCATCGAAGATGGTGGCGAACGACCCTGCTCGGGGGCAGTAGACCACTACCCGGAAATGGCGCTTCATTGGCGGAAAGTAGGTCTCGAACGCCGTGGCCGCGCCGCTGTCGGCCACGGCGGCGAAGGTGTCCAGGTAAGGCGCCTTGTCCGCGCCGTAGATCTGGCTGGCCTTGCGGCCGACCACCGCGTCGTGTTCCAGACCCACGATGCGCGTGTAGGCCGGATTCACGTCGGTCAGGACATAGTCCACCGGGCGGCCCTGCGGGTCGCGGACGAGATCGTGCAGGGCGATGCCCACGTTGGCGTGGGTGAACAGGCGTTTGAACTGTTCCCGGCTGTGGCGCAGCAATTCTTCGGCCCGTTTGCGCTCGGTGATGTCGGTGTCGATGCCGTCGAAGACCACCGCCCCGTCGGCGCGTACGCGCGGCGTGGATACGAGTTCAAACCAGCGGGTTTCCCCGTGGGGCAGCCGACATTGCATTTCACAACGGAAGGTCGCCAGTTCCTTTAGCGCCCGGTTTTCCAGCCGCTCCAGTTCGGCGGTGTATTCGGGCAGAACCTGGTCGTAGAGAAGCCCCGCGTTGGCCATGACGTCATAGGGCGACAGCCCGTGGAGTTGCCGTATGTTGTCGCTCACGTGCAGGAACGACCGGCTGCCGTCCGGTCGGACCGCGAGCTGATAGACCATGGCATGTGGAAGATGGTTGGTGATCAGGCGCAGCCGGTTCTCGCTTTCCACAAGGGCGGCATCGGCCCGGACGCGCGCACTGATGTCGCGGGCCACGGTCTGCACGGTGGGCACGTTGTCCAGGAGAACGAGGGTGCCCCCCACCTCCACCGCGACCTCCCGCCCGTCCACCTGGAGGAAGGTGGCGGTCATCAGGGGCGCCGGGGCGCCCGTTTCCACGACGCGGTCGCGCCGCTTTTTCATTTTGAAGGCATCGTCCGGGTGCACCAGCGTGTAGAAATCACGCCCCAGGAGATCTTCCGCCGAGGTCGCACCGAACAGGGCGACGGCAGCGGGGTTGGCCAGGATGATGATGCCCTCGCGATGACAGAAAACAGCATCGGGGTTGCTCTCCAGCAGCCGGCGGTAGCGTTCCTCGCTTTCATGCAGGGCGGTCTCGATCGTTTTTCTGGCGGTGATATCGGTCAGGACCCCCGAGATCCGATCGCCTTCGAGGGTGGCGCACAGTATGGCGGTGACCGGGCGGCCGTCGCGGTCCAGCAGATGCGCCTCGAAATGGTCGATTTTGGCGCCCGCCTTGAGTCGTTCGATCAGGCGTGCGCGGTCGGCCGGGTCCCGATAACGGCTGACCACGCCCTCGGCCATGAACGTCTCGGTGGTGTCGTAGCCGAACATGCGGGCCAGGGCCTGGTTGGCGTAGAGCATGCGGCCCTCGATGTCGGTGGTGTAGATGCCAACCAGGGAGTTGTCCACGAGGGAACGGTACTGTCTTTCTGATTCGCTCAGCGCCGCTTCGACCTGTTTGCGCTGCGCGATTTCACGTTTCAGCGCCTGGTTGGCCCGAGCCAGATTGGCGGTTCTTTCCGCCACCTCGGTTTCCAAATTTTCTTTGGCCCGGCGCAGGGCGTCTTCGGTGGCCCGCTGGGCCGTGATATCGATCGACGTGGAAAGCAGATGGGCGACGCCGTCGATTTCGATTTCCTCTCCGAAGAACAGCATCTGGATTGCTCGACCGGAGCGGTCGCGCCGCAGCACTTCGACATTCTGCACCGCCCCCTGTTCCTGGATCGCCGCGATAATCGCGTCGCGGTCACGCAGATCGTTCCAGGTGCCGATTTCCGCCGCCGTGCGGCCGATGACCTGATGGCGTTCGAAGCCGGTGGCTTTCAGAAAAGTGGCGTTGACCTCGACGTAGCGTCCGTCGGCCAGGGTGCTCAAAACCACCCAGACCGGGCAGTTGTGGAAGGCCTTGGAGAACTTCTCCTCGGCCAGACGGCGTTTGCCCGCGGTTTGACGCAGCGTGTCGACTTCCGCCTGCAGCGCGTCCACCTGCCGGGTCAGTTCTTCGTGGGTTGGTTTTGGCGGCATCGAGGTTCTCCCTCACGCTGTAGGACCTGTAGGCGATGTTGCCGCTGTGGCCCCACCCCGCTGTCAAAACCTGGTTGCGGTCGCACAGGGTGAAAACGGTGGCTGGATCGTGTGCCAATCAACAGGTTGCTGGTTTCGGGTGTCAGGTGGCGGGAAAGATCCTGACGCCCGAAACCCGGCTATCTGATAACTAAAAGCATACAGAAGAAGGCAACCGCATGGTTGATTTGCCGGAGGATCCAATGCCGGCGGTTTGGAACCGCATGATTTTAACTCTACTAAAAAAATCAATGCATTACAAGGTGTGCGCGGACCACCGTGGCGGTTTCATTGGCGTCCCACACGCCGGATGAACCTTTTGGCGGACAGGGCGATCAGGACGATGCCCAGGGGAGGGTTCTTGTCGGCGATGTGCAGGTTGACGCCCGAGACCATGAGCCGCGCCGTGAGTTCAGGGCAGGGTGCCGTGAACCATCATCAGTTGGCCGCAAAGGGCGGCCGCATCCGTCTTGCGCGGAACTTCTGTCGGTGATGTCGTGTTTCCAAACTTAAACCAAGTGAAGCTGCTTGGCTGTGACACCCATTCAGCCCGCCTTGCAGCGCTAGGTTTCACATGCCAGCATGACCTGGTGGATGGTGGCAAAAACATCCGTTAAGCGTAAAATGCCCACGATGCGTTCATCCCGGGCCACCAGAAGCGACTGGTGTTGTCCCAAAACCATCTGATGGATGGCCTCATCCAGTGAAGCCGTCGCGGGGATGATTTCTTCCTCGGCCGGAAGATGCATAAATTTTTTGACATTTTGGGCACCGGCTTTACGACAGATGTCCTGCATGGGCCCATCGAAAAGATGATAGTCCTCAAGCATCGATTTCATAAACTCCGCCGTAAATCCGTAAGTCCACAGTTGGCGGCGGTCCAGCATCTCATGGTATTTGGGCTCAAGGGCCCTGAGGACGTCCATCTGGCTGATTTTGCCGATGACCTGCTGATCCTTATCCAGCACCAGAATGGCTCTGTGGCGATACCGCGCCTTATCGAAAGCCTCCTGTGCCTGCTCCAGCGCGGCCACCGCCTCGAACAGGGTCGCCTCTTCGGGCACGGTGGCATACTCCGAAAGCGGGACCATGATATCTTGAAGATTATATGTTTTCATGTGACCCCCCTTTAGCTGAGGGTTATGGGACGGATCGGGCCGGTATCCCGGGAAAATGGGCAATCCGCCTTGCCCCGCGCATACGAGGACGCCATCTGACGCCGGGGCTTTCCTCGGACACCGTTACCAAACATTGGTTTAACAACGGCCCTGCGCCGGATACGCCGTTCCACGGCATTGGCCAGAGACCGATCACACACCGGTCAGCCCCTGGATGCGGGTCTGCCCCCGGTCTAGACATTGTATGGCACCACGAGAACCGCACACGGTGCGTGGCCGATAACGTTCTGAGACACGCTGCCCAAAATCACCCGGTCTAGTCCCGTACGGCCCTTGGTTCCCATGACAATCAGATCCACCGCTCGCTCCCGGGCCTCCTGAACGATGAATTCGTGGGGTGTGCCGCCCATGTGGACAATCGTCTCACAGGCGATGTTGGCCTTCTCGATTTTTTCGGCGGCGCGGTCGAGGTGCTCGCGGACCTCTTGCGACATCTTCTCCACCAGGGCCGGCGCCACGGCCATCTGCTCCGGGTAGAGATCGACGACGCTGATAACGAAAATTTGACTGTTACAGACACCGCCCAGGCTGACGGCCTGATCAACGGCCGCATCACTGAATTTGGAGCCGTCGACCGCCACGAGAATGCGTTCGCCCCGGGTCAGGGGACAATCGTGATTATCCTTTACCATATTCCTTCCCCCCGAAACTTTTCCTGCCTCGCGTCCATGCGGAAACAAGAGCGTTTAGCCTTCTTTTTGGATGATCGTCACCGGAAAAGGTTTTCATCGCAACGGTCATCGCGGTTGTCAATGCATGCCGACGATGCCCACCATGGACAAGGCCACCAGGCCGGCCACCCAGATGGAAAGCACGGTATAAAAATAGATCTTTTCCGTGGCGTAGGAAATAGCTGCGGCGATCAAGGCCCACAGGGCAACGCTGCAGCCCAATGCCAGCCCGACTTGGGTAAAACCGTCGCCGTATGTCAGGTGCTTCAGGTAAAAATGGCCTCCGGGGAAATCCCCTCCCACTTCCTCCCACACGGTTTCGGCGTCTTTGCCCTCGAAGATGGCGTTGAATAGTTTGTAGGGATTGAGGACATTGTTGTCCGGTGAGGCCACCGACACCACCGGGCCGATCATGCAGATGATGCATGACAGGATGGTGACCCAGTACACGATTGCACCGTAAATTGTTTGGGCGCGCGGCATTTTCGGTATTTCGGGTGTATTCATGCGATCACCTCCTTTAGGACCCGGACCGGGTAAATTTAATAATGGATCGGGTAACGCCGGCAAAAATGACCACGAAGATCAGGCCGTTCAACCACACCGGCACGGCGCCGATAAACCCCAGCATGCCGAGGCCTTTGGTCAATAAGCCAAAGCAGGCAAAGAACATAAACCCGATCAATAGGTACCTCACGAAACCGGCCTTGACCCGGATTAGGATCAAGGCGCCGAGCAGCCCGCCCAGCACCTGCCCCACCAGCCAGGGGGCGGCAAAGATGGGGATGATGGCCCCCATGAGCAAGTACGGCCA
>JASJBQ010000122.1 GCA_030066455.1 Desulfobacterales bacterium | reverse complement strand
CCCGAAAGCACCAGGAGCGTTCCCGCCAGCAGCGAACCCGTGAGGGGCTCGCCCAGGATGAAAAAGCTGAAAACGATGGCGCTGATCGGCACGAAATTAATGAAAACCCCGGCCTTGGTTGCGCCGATGCGCTGAATACCCTCATAGTACCAGACAAAACCCAGGACCGTTCCGAAAAACCCGAGGTAAAAAAGGGCCAGCCAGTCGGTCAGCGTATAGCCCGGCCAGGCGGCGGGCAGACCTTCCTGCCAGGCCGGCAGGGCCAGACACAGGGTCCCACTCAGGGACGCATACAGAATCGAACTCAGCGGGGACATTTCCTTCAGGAGCGCCTTGCCCAGAAGCGAGAAAGTCACCCAGCTGGCCACACAGCCCAGGATAAAGAGCTCACCCCAACCCACCACACCGCTGCCCAGGGACGACCAGCTGCCGCGGGTGATCACGATCACCGCTCCGCTGATGGACACCAGGATGCCGGCCAGACGCAGCGGCGTGAGGCGCTCCCGGAAAATCAGGGCCGAAAAAAGCGCGATGCCGATGGGGTTGTTGGCAATGATAATCGCCGCGCGCCCCGCTTCGACCAGCTTCAGCCCCTTGAAAAAAAAAACGTTGTAGGCCAGTACGCCGGTAAGGCCGAGAAGGAAAACGGGCAGGAGCTGCCGGGACCGGATGGCCGGCAGGCGGCCTTCGAATTTCCACGCCGCCAGCAGCAGAAAAACCGAGGCAATGGCGAACCGAAGAAAGGCGGCCGAAAATGGCCCCACGTTCTGGGCTGCCAGTTTGCCGGCGATAAAAGTGCCGCCCCAAAAAACGGCCATTCCGAAGAGCTTGACGTAAACCCTGATCATTCAGGATCTTCGATCGGCGCGTTGCGCACGAGCACATCCAGGATGGCCGGGATATAGGTATCGGCCTTTTCCTTGGGAAAACTGCAGGAGCCGGCCCCGGGATGTCCGCCGCCGCCGTAGTTGGACAGCAGGAGCCCAACGTTGACCTTGCAGTTGCGGTTGAAAATGCTGTGCCCCACGCTGACGATGACCCGGTCGCGGTCTCGGTCGTTGTAGCGGATTTTCGCCTGCACCACGGTCTGGGGATAAAGGGAGTAAACCAGGAAGCGGTTTCCGCTCGGGGTCCGCGGCAGGTCCCGGAAATCCGTCACCGCCACCTGCCCCTGGATTTGCGTGTGGCGTTCGAGGTGGTCGCGATAGGCCTGGTTTTCCTCCACCACCCGCCGGCTGCGTTCACGCACCTCGTCATCGTTCATGATGTGTTCGACGGGGTGCTCGCCGAGCAGGTCGACGAGCCGGTTCCAATAGGGTTCGTCCTGCAGTTCACGCCCGTTGATGGTCATGGACAGGAGGACGTAGGGGTAGTCCTCGGGATGCCGGACTTCGTCTTCGGTCAGATCGGCGCTGTCGATGCGGTCGGTCTGGTGAACGAGTTCGTCGTAGTTGCGCCTGATCCGATCCTGGTAATAGCGATAAACCAGCCCCGCTGCCGAGGGGGCCATCTCGAAAAGCCCCTCGACGGGCTGCGGGGGCGTGTTCGAAAAATGGTGGTCGAACCACAGGGCGCAGTTGGCGTTGTACGGCAGATTGGCCACGACGTCCCCGGGGTGAACATCCACTAGCCCCCGCTGCATATCGCCGGGTTCGGCCCAGACGAGGGGACGGTCCCGCCCTTCGGCCACGCGCAGCAGCATGGCACAGACAACGCCGTCGAAATCCGGACGCGTCACGATCCGCATGGTTATTTCTCCCTTATCGTCGTACCGGCGGCGCAGACGGCCGCGTCCGCCGCAATGCCAAGGACATTCTTTCCAATTTGGGGTTGCAATGCGGGTATGAACTTTCCATAACCGTATGGCGTCATTAGTTTAGTCGTTAATAACGTATCTTAATCATCGGCTGGCGACGCCAGGCCAGGGGCCGCTCAGCGGCACCGGCCGTCGTCGGCATGACCGCACCGCGTATCCACAGGCCATTGACCCGATGTCATCAAGCGTCGCATATTAGCGTCAACCCTTTCATCTGACAAGGAGGATCAGCACTATGGCGCTCTATCTCGTTCAACACGGCCGCAGCCACTCCAAGGAGAGCGATCCCGAACAGGGTCTCACCGAGGAGGGCCGCTCCGAAGTGCAACGGATCGCCGATGTCGCCCAGGGCTACGGGGTCAGCGTCCACACGATCCTGCACAGCGTCAAAACGCGCGCCCGCCAGACGGCGGCCATTATGGCCACCGCCCTCAGCCCCCCCGGCGGCGTCAAGGAGAAAACCGGGCTCAAACCCATGGACGACGTCACCGCTTTGGCCGGCGTCATCGAAAGCGCCGCCGATTTGATGCTGGTGGGTCACCTGCCCTTCATGGAGCGGCTTGCCGCCTGGCTGATCACCGGCAGCATCGAGCCGCCCGTCATCAAATTCCAGAACGGCGGAATCGTCTGCCTGAAGGAGAACCCGGACCCGGGCGGCTGGGTGATTGCCTGGAGTCTGATGCCCAACATCGGCTAACCGCTCCCGAGTTGAGTACATGGCCGCCCCCGCGGTCAGCCGTGCCGGGGTAGGTGGGCCCTCGTGGCCAGCGACCGGCAGACCCGGCGTTTATCAGCCGCCGGGGCTATAGCTCAGACCCCGCCGGGCCAAACCATCCGCTTGAAAAACGCCTCCGCCATATCATTTGATTTGTAAACAATCTCATCCGTTATTATATTTGTGTATTTGACAAATATCACGGCTTCCTGTATAGGACGCCTTATTTCAATATTATAATAATTTCAAAATATTATTAAAACGATTCCTTTAGACTTTACGAAAACTGCGCCAATAATTATTTACAGCGCAAAGCATATTATTATTATTTTTTACTTAGATCTTTAACCATTATGTTTTGTCGGTCTGACCCGCGGTCGAACCGGTTACCTTTGAAAACCATGCCCCAAACGAACAATGACAATTCGATCAGCGACCGCGTCCTGATCGCTTTACGCCAGATCATCCGCTCCATCGATATCCGGTCCAAGCGACTCGTCAAACAGTTCGGCCTGACCGGTCCCCAACTGCTCATTCTTCAGGAAATCGCCGGTGCCGGAGAAATCACTGCCAGCGAGCTGGCCAAGGCCATCAGTTTAAGCCAGGCAACGGTTACCGGAATATTGGAAAGGTTGGAGAAGCGCAACCTGATTGCCCGACGCCGCAGCAACAGCGACCGCCGCCGGGTCAAGGTTTCGGTAACCCCGAACGGCCGTCAACTTCTCGGGGCCGCCCCGCCCCTGATGCAGGAATCGTTTCTGGAAGAGTTCGATCGCCTCCAGAACTGGGAGCAACACATGATTTTGAGCACGCTTCAGCGCCTGGTGGCGATGATGGATGCCAAACAGATCGAGGCCGCTCCGATTCTGACGTCGGAGCCTCTGGAAGCTCTGCCGGAAAGCACGAACGCGGCAGCCGGTGAAGTCGAGGCCCGAATGGCCGACTAAATTTTGAGGATGCAGAGGTATTACGTATGGAAAAAATCGTTGTTGAAAATCTTTACAAAATTTTCGGCGCCCACCCCGAGAAGGGCATCAGGCTGCTGAAAGAAGGGCAGGACAAAGAGTCGATCCACGAAAAAACCGGCCTGACGGTCGGGGTCGACAACGCCAATTTCGCCGTCGAGGCCGGTGAGATTTTCGTTATCATGGGGCTTTCGGGTTCGGGCAAGTCCACCATCGTGCGCCTGCTCAACCGGCTGATCGAACCCAGTGCCGGGAATGTGATCGTCGACGGACAGAACGTCACCCAGATGGATCAGGATACCCTGGTCAAGTTCCGCCTGCACAACATGAGTATGGTCTTCCAGTCCTTCGCCCTGATGCCGCACCTGACCGTGCTGGAAAATGCCTCCTTCGGTCTGGAACTGGCCAAGGTGGAAAAAAGCAAACGCCGGGAGCGGGCCATGGAGGCCCTCGACCAGGTGGGCCTTTCCGGCTGGGAGGATTCCTACCCTTCCGAGCTCAGCGGCGGCATGCAGCAGCGGGTCGGTCTGGCACGCGGACTGGCGGTGGATCCTGACATCCTGCTCATGGACGAGGCCTTCTCGGCCCTGGACCCGCTCATCCGGACCGAGATGCAGGACGAACTGCTCAAGCTCCAGGAAGAACACCAGCGCACCATCGTTTTCATCTCCCACGATCTCGACGAGGCGCTGCGCATCGGCGACCGCATCGCCATCATGGAGGGCGGCCGCGTGGTGCAGGTGGGCGCTCCCGAGGAAATTCTGCAGAACCCGGCCGACGACTACGTACGGGCCTTCTTCCGGGGCGTGGACCCCACCAACGTGATTTCGGCCGGCGACATCGCCCGGGACACCTACCCGACGATCATCAAGACCAAGGTCGGCAGTCTGCGCGCGGCCCACGAACTGCTGAGCAGCAGTGAACGCAGCCACGGCATCGTCCTCGACGCCCACAAGCGTTTTTTGGGCATGGTGACGGCCGAGTCCCTGCGCGAGGCCCTGGAAAGCGGCAAGCCCGACAACCCCATCGATCAGGCCTATATCCACGACATCAATGCGGTCAGCGTCGAGGATTCCATGCAGGAGATTCTCCCGGATGTGGCCTCCAAAAGCTGCCCGGTGCCGGTGGTGGACGGCGAGAGAAAGTACAAGGGTGTGGTTTCCAAAAACCGTTTTCTGCGCACACTGCACAAAACCGAAAAGATCACCGACGAACCGACCGCAACCAACAACGAACACGCGGCGGCCTGATCGCCTGAGTTCTTTCAGTATGCGCGGCGTTGACGAATTCGTTGTGTATGGAGAAATACCATGTTTGAAGATAAAGTAATTCCTCTGGACGACTGGGTGACGCATGCCGTCGACTGGCTGGTCGATAACCACCGGGACGTTTTTCAGACCCTCAAATGGCCGGTCGAACAGACCCTGAACGGCCTCGACGCCGGCTTGAACGCCCTTCCCCCCCTGATCGTCATTGCCGCCATGGCCCTGGCGGCCTGGCGTTTTTCGGGCAAGGCCCTGGCGATTTTTACACTGATCACCATGACTTTCGTGGGACTGCTGGGTCTGTGGGAGGATACGATGACCACCTTGGCCATGGTGCTCTCCTCGGTCATATTCTGTGCCCTGGCCGGCATCCCGCTGGGCATCTGGGCCGGACGCAGCGACGCCTTCGAGGCCGGCATCCGCCCGGTGCTCGATGCCATGCAGACCACGCCGGCCTTCGTCTACCTGGTGCCGATCGTCATGCTCTTCTCCGTGGGCAACGTGGCCGGCGTGCTGGCCACGATCGTGTTCGCCCTGCCACCCATCATCCGGCTCACCAGTCTCGGCATCCGCCAGGTGCACCCCGAACTGGTGGAGGCCGCCCAGGCCTTCGGGGCCACCCGCTGGCAGGTGCTGGCCCGGGTCCAGGTGCCCCTGGCCATGCCCACGATCCTGGCCGGCCTGAACCAGACCATCATGATGGCGCTTTCGATGGTCGTGATCGCCGCCCTGATCGGCGCCGGCGGGCTGGGCAGCCCGGTGATCCTGGGCCTCAACACCCTCGACATCGGCCGGGCGGTGATCGGCGGCCTGGGCATCGTATTGATGGCCATCGTCCTCGATCGCATCACCCAGTCGATGGCCGCCAGGAAGTAAACCCCGCATCGCGGCCTTTATTTCAACAACAGCGATATTGAAACCAAGGGAGGCAGTATGAAAAAGAATCATTTCATGTTGATTGTCATGTTGGTGCTTTTTACCCTGACGGTAACCCCCGCGGTGGCCATGGACATGCAACCCGGCAAGGGGGTCACGGTCCAGCCGGCCCGCGCCACCTGGAACACCGGCTTCTTCCAGGAAGCCCTTGTGCGCAAAGCCCTGGAAGAGCTGGGTTACAACGTCAAAAAACCCAAGGACCTCCAGAACCCGATCTTCTACAAATCCGTCGCCCTGGGCGATATCGACTACTGGACCAATGGCTGGTTCCCGATGCACAATGCCCAGCTGCCCAAAGGTTTTGACACCAAGGCCGAGAAGGCCGGCTACGTGGTCAAGGCCGGCGGCCTGCAGGGTTACCTGGTGTCCAAGCGCGAGGCCGAAAAATTCAACATCAAGTCCCTTGACGATTTCAAGCGCGAAGAGGTCAAAAAGGCCTTTGACGAAAACGGCGACGGCAAGGCCGACCTGACCGCCTGCCCGCCGGGCTGGGGCTGTGAAAAGATCATCGCCCACCACATGAAGGCCTACGGTCTCGAAGACCACATCAACCCGGTCAAGGCCGCCTACGAGGCCGGCATGGCGTCGGCCCTGGGCAACTTCAAGAGCGGCGGTCCGGTCTTTTTCTACACCTGGACGCCCAACTGGACGATCTTCAAACTGAGGCCCGGCGAGGACGTGGTCTGGATCAATGTACCCGAGATCAACCCCACCGAAGCGCAGGCGCCGGACAAGGACCGCATGACGGTCAGCGGTGTCGAGGGCGCGGTCAGCGACCCGGTCAAGCTGGGCTTCGTGGTTTCCGATATCCAGATCGTGGCCAACAAGGAATTCATGGCCAAGAACCCGGCGGCCAAAAAGTTCTTCGAGGTCTTCGCCCTGCCGCTGCCCGATATCAGCGAGCAGAACACCCGCATGAACGAGGGTGAAAAGTCGCAAAAAGACATCGAGCGCCACGTGGCCGAGTGGATCACGAAAAACGAAGCCCAATGGAACAGCTGGCTGGACCAAGCCCGCAAGGCCGCCCAGTAGCCGCGCAGCGCTTCAACAAGCCTTCGCATACCCGGCGCTGCAGCGCAGCGCCGGGTTTTTTACTGGTTTCCACCGTTTATTAACGCGACATTCGTCCTTTTGCGGACGGTTGCGGAAAAAGCTCGAGAGGCGGCTTGCGATTTCCGGGGAATACACGTAACGCCGATGTTGATCCGCCTCGGTAGGATCGGACTTTTCGCGGGACCGTCACCGTTGCTGCAAGGAGATGGCCATGGGCATTCCCAATCACATGCAGGCCGTGCTGCTTACCGGTCATGGCGGCTTTGAACGCCTGGAGATCCGCGAAGACGCTCCCGTCCCGCGCCCGGCACCCGGCGAAGTGCTCATCGCCGTGGGCGCCAGCGGCATGAACAACACCGACATCAACACCCGCATCGGCTGGTATTCCCAAACGGTGGCATCGGGAACGACCTCCCGCGGCGCGGCCGAGGGCATGGCCGATATGACGGCGCAGGAGGCTACCTGGGGTTCCCGTGCCCTCGTTTTTCCACGGATTCAGGGGGCGGACGTGGCCGGTCGCATTGCGGCCGTCGGCCGGGACGTATCGCCCCGGCGGATAGGCGAGCGGGTGCTCGTCGACCCCTGGCTGCGGGATCCTGCCAATCCAACCGACCGCAATCGGGCAGGCTACCTGGGAAGCGAACGCGATGGCGGTTTCGCGCAGTTCGTCACCGTTCCCGCGGAAAACGCTTTTGCCATCCAATGCGATCTCACCGACGCCGAACTGGCCACCTTCCCCTGCGCCTACTCCACCGCCGAGCACATGCTGCACCGCGTCGACCTGCGCTCCGGCGAAAGAATAGTGATCACCGGCGCCTCGGGCGGGGTGGGCTCGGCACTGGTGCAACTGGCCAAACGCCGGGGGGCCTGGGTGCTGGCCTTGACCAGCCCTGATAAGAACGATCAACTTGCCCGCCTGGGGGCGGAGGCCGTCGTCGATCGCCGGTCTGCCAACCTGGGGGCGGACTTGGAGCAGTCCTTACCCGAGGGCGGATGCGACGTGGTGGCCGATGTCGTCGGGGGGGAATGCTTCCCGACCCTGCTGAACCTGTTATGCCGGGGTGGGCGCTATGTCACATCCGGGGCCATCGCCGGCCCCATCGTCGAACTGGACCTGCGCACCTTGTACCTGAAAGACTTGGCGATGCACGGCGCCACCGTCATGCCGCCGGGGATTTTCGCGCGTCTGGTGAAATATATCGAAAACCAGGAAATCCGCCCCCTGCTGGCCGCCGAGTTCGAGCTCGAAGACATCCACGACGCCCAGAAAGCATTCCTGGAGAAAAAGCACTGCGGCAATATCGTGCTGCGGCCGAGGGGCATTTCATCGTCCGAGAAAAAATAGAGCACACCGCCCGATCAACACCCCCATTTTGAGTGTGTGTGATAATTTGTGGCGATAGCGATCCCTGTCGAGATGATTCCCGATCTGCATTTAACCATGTCTGTGCGCAGGGGATTCGGCCCCCATCCATTTGGTATACTCTAGTCTATCTGTGTCTCAGTGATAGTTGGGTCTATGGGCGGTGTCTGTAATAGCGAGTGTAAAAAATGGATAAACAGATATGAAGATTAGATCTGAATTGTTATTGAGCTAACTTAGTGCCCGAACTTATTCTTTATCCAAATATCAATATCATTAACGATTTTCTCGCTTCCTAACTCATCGATTAACCAATGTGAATGATCAGAGTAGCACTTATAATCGGCCTGCGGATATTTTTCTGCAACTTTTTTAACCACACTGGGCGGAATGATCCTATCTTTTTCACCGGCAATGACTAAAATTGGCACCTTAATCTCTTTCGTTGGGACATAGGTCGCTTTCATCTTATCCAAAAACCAGTAAACAATTTCAAAGTAGGCACGTCCGGATTCATGAATGAGCCGATCGTATAATTTGATTTGGCTTTCATTATCTAACAAATTGAACAAGCCATATTTGGCTCGATGAAAAGAAGGTCTGTGAGATTTTTCCCAAAATCGCCATTTGGCCCAAGCGTCCAAGGTAGTCCAGGCTCCTGATGGAGTGATCAGATTAATCCCCCATGGTGGTGACGGGCACAGCAGAATCAGCGCGTGGTTTTCTAGTTCGACACCTAACTTTTGGGCCAATATTCCACCCATCGAATGGCCTATAAGAATTGGTGGCTTTCCAAGTTGGAGGTTTGTGATGTAATCCTTGAGGTGATTGCAATAGTCCCGAATAGATAGATTCGCGACTAGAACTTCTGAGTCGTGGATCCCGTTCTCATGGAAGGGTAGATGGGGCGAATAGACAATATAGCCTTTGGCTTCAAGTCGCCTTCGCAGTGTAGACAATGTAGCACTTGTGCTCCACATTCCATGTATCAAAATAATTGTGCGATCCATTATTTTTACCCTTTATTAAGCTGATACATTCTTGAATACCGCGGTAAAATAAGGTTCAAGTTCTATTTCAGAACATGACTGATGGTAAATCAATTGGCATGTGACGGCGTCAGTCGGGTGCGGACAGCTTTGAATGATCAACAGCTTGGTAAAATACCAGTTGAGGCCAAGCCGTGAAATCGGGAACAATTGTTTATAACTTAGCATAAAAGCTCTATATTTCAATTGGTTGTTTAATTGCTGAAGATCCGATAAGATCAGCAAGTTAATGCTATTGGATAATTTCAATCCGATAAGGAGGAGAGGCCTGAAATCCCGTTGCAGAAATGCATCGTGAGATTGCATCAATCAGTCCATTTTCTCTGCTTGTGATATCCGACCACCTGATTGCAAATCAGATTAAAAGGCTAATTGCAGATATCAAAATCGACCTATAAGATTCATCCCAAATATTATAGTCATTGGGGCGAAGCCCCTCTAACCGTTTCATAATATTGGAAATTCAAGATTCTTGCTGCTAAACAACCTATATCTTGCTGTATAAGGGCAGAATCACCCGCCGAATCTAATCAGCGCTGACGAATAACCGCCCGCTGGCTTTATCCTGAATCCAGATTCTGTCAAGCCTTTCCCCGATTCCATCTTTTTATACTAAATCAGGTATATGGTGATCGCCTATGCAATGCCCGGAATGCCAATTCGAAAACCTCCGTGAGGCTGTTTTTTGCAGCCAATGTGGAAAAAGAAATAGAATGGTTGTGCCCTGATTGTGATTTTGAAAACATTCCTGCTTCGCGTTTTTGTTGTAAGTGCGGCACCTCTTTATTGGGTGATGATTCTCCTGCAAATGATCAAGAAGCTTCAAAATCTGCCCAACAACCACATCCAGAAGCCTACACCGACACAAATAGTTGCGAAGCGCCTGACAGCGAACGGAAATGCGTAACCGTCATGTTTTCAGATTTAACGGGCTACACCGAGATATCAGAAAAACTTGACCCGGAGGATGTCAAGGAGATTACCAGCCGAGTCTTTGGTGAGATATCCAAAATCGTGGCCAGCTATG
>JASJBQ010000123.1 GCA_030066455.1 Desulfobacterales bacterium | reverse complement strand
ATCGGGTCGGCCGGTAAGGTCGCATGGACGCTGACATCCTCGAGTCCGCCGATATGGCGCAGCGACTCGGCCACGTGGCGGCGTTTGTAATCCAACTGCCGGTCGTAGCGCAGAAACTGCCATTTGCAGCCCCCGCAATAGCCGCTGTATGGACAAGGCGCGGGGATTCTGTCGGGCGAAGGGCTGATCAGGCGCAGTACGCGCGCCTCGGCGTACTGCTTGCGCTTGCGCACGATCCGTGCCTCGACCCTGTCGCCGGCAACGGCCTGATCCACGAAAACCGCCAGGCCGTCGATGCGGGCAAGCCCCTTGCCCCGGAACGCCACGTCCTCGATCGTCACCTCGATGATTTGGCCCTTCTTCACTCGCATGCGCGTTATCCTGTTCCCGCTTGATGGCATTCAATCGGACCGTGGCATGGCATGGCCTCCTGCCGGCGGCCCCTAAAGAGCTGAGCCCATGACAAACCAGGCGGATTTGTATATACTTCAATCCACATGAAATCAATTCCCACGGGCGGATGAAGGCTTTGAGACGACTCGCGAAAGCCCATCCCGACCGATGCCCAGGCTGCCATGCCCACAATTGCCACCCAATCTGATTTCGAACAGCGTTGCCTCGAATTCGCCTGCGACGGGCTGCGCATCGAGGCTGTTCTGCACCGCCCACCTGGCGATGCGCCGCCGGTGGTGGTTGGCTCGCACGGTCTTTTCAGCAACGGCGATTCATCCAAGCAGATCGCCCTGGCCCACGCGCTGAACGAATTGGGAATCGCCTTTCTGCGGCTGGATCACCGCGGCTGCGGCCGCAGCGGAGGCGTGTTCGACACCGTGACGTCCCTGGATGGCCGTGTCCGCGACCTCTGCACCGCCGTAGGCGTTCTCGAAAAGGATCTGGGTTATCCTTTTCAGTTAGGGTTATTCGGCAGCAGCCTGGGCGGCAGCACCTGCCTGGCGGCCGCCCAGGAATTAAAACCGGCCCGGATGGTCACGCTGGCCGCTCCCGTGGACAGCCGCTCCCTCGTGGCCAGGGCCCGCCAGGATCCTGCTGCTGACCTGCCGCCGGTCTTCGAAAGCGATGCCCTCCAGTTCGACCTGGCCGAACGGCTCGCCGGGATCTGCAATCTGCTCGTCATCCACGGCGAGGCGGATGAAGTCGTTCCCGTGGCGCACGCCCATCGCATTTTCGCGGCCAGCCGCAACCCCAAGCGCTTGCTGATCAACCCGGGCGGAGACCACCGGGTCACCGATCCCGACCACCAGCGAGCATTCATCCAAGCCTGCCGGGACTGGTTTGCGCATCTGCTGACCGCCCCTGCGAGGAAACCGTCATCATGCTGAAGGTCAAAGTAGCCCAGTTGCCCCCCGAGGACCTGGAGGCGATTCGCAATTTCGAAAAGACCCTCAAAGGCAACGTCTGCCTGCTGGCGGTCGAAAAGAGCGAAGCCCTCTATGTGCTGGAAGCCAAACTCGCGCCCAACCGCTGGCAGCGGGTGGACCGCACCTACCCGGAAATCGGCGATCTCCGGGCCTTTTTCGACAGCCACCAGGATGCCCACGATGCCAAAGCCACCCTCAAGGCATACCTCAATTCGACCGGGGCCCGGCATCTGACCAAACGCCCCATCCGCATCCGCCTGAGTGTTCCCCTCATCGACGACTGAGGCCTCGCCGACCACCGGGTTCGAACATTACCCGTCCGGCATCCACCAGCATCGCCGGCGAGGCCAGGTTTGCGGGGAAATCTTCCGGCCCGCCCCGCAATGCCACCAGGGTTGCGCGCCGACCGACGGCCAGTGCGCCCAGATCGTCCAGCCCCAGCAGGCGGGCGGCGTTGGACGTCGCGCAGCGGATATCAATGCAACGGTCTTTAGCGAGCGGCCGGCCACTGCCGTCCGCCAACCACCCGGCCACGAAGCCGCGAACCGTCCGCATCATTCGTTTCCCTTTGCCCATCCCGTTTCCAACCGCTGGGCATGCTGGTCGAGGAACGCTTTGACCGCCGCCGGATATCCCGCCGTCGTCGAGGAATCGCTGTGGCCGGCACCGGCGGCCGTATACAGCCGGGCCTGTCCCGCCCGGAAGCAGGCTGCCAGCTGCCGGGCGAAGACCGGCGGGAAACGACGATCGTTTTCACCCTGGATCAGCATGACCGGCACGTCGATTTCCCCGGCCAAACGACAGGGATCGGCCCGGTCCAGCCCGCCGCGGTAGAACAGGTTCATCCACATGATGATGGCCCGTCCGAAACCGCGCCCGAACACCGGATGCACCCAGGTGTAGAGGCTGAGAAGCGCCTCGCGCGTGCGCGCGTAACAGCCTTCCAGAAAAAGCAGGCGGACGCTGCCGGGATTGCGGGCCGCGGCAATCACCGCGCCCCCGGCGCCGGCGGAATGACCGTAGAGAACGACCGGCTCGCCGATCCATGCCAGGACGGTTTCGATATCCTCGGCAAACTTGAGCGCGTTCATGAAGCGGCAGGGGGATGAGCCGCCATGATCGCGGGCGCTGTGCATCACCGCTGTAAATCCCCAGCGGGCGAATATCCGCGCCCGACCCACCATGCGGTCGCGGTTGCGCCCCCAACCGTGCATGAAAACGACGATCCCCCGTGACGGTCCTTCCGGTTCGACACGCCACACCTCCAGGCGTTTGCCATCGACAGCGCGCAGGGTCGTGTCGATTTTCCTCCCCCAATCCGGCATATCGACCACCGGTCGCCGCGGATACTGCTGAACAAGATAGGTCAGCAACAACGTGATCAATAGGTACGTGCCAATCAGGACAACCAAGATGGACAGTGCCGCCACAGCCGATTCCCTTACCCAGATGGCAATGAATCAGTGAATGTTGATTTAATTGCGTCTCACGCTTGTCTTGATCAAAAAAAACCCTGTTTTAAACGGGCGTTATATAGCGAACAGCCGGCTGCGGAGGCAAGGCGGAAGAAAGAACCGGTATGTGAATATGTAAATCGGTGGCGGGCCGGAAAAAATGCACTCTGCGGCCAGGATTACGCCCGCTGTCTCAAGAGTTTCATCACCTACATGCGCTACGGCATCAAACCCGCAAACCTGGGCCACGACGCCCTGGTGACTTTCGACACCGTCAGAAAAGAAGCCCTTCCGGGCCTGCGGCCGCCCCGCATCCAGCACTGAAGCCACGCCCGAATGGCTTTCAGCCGCTGACAGCAGGCCCCGAATCGTCGGTCCCTCTATTGTTTTGGCGCTATAGAGCCAGATGTTCCAGGAGCCATTGACGCAGGCAGTCCATGGCCGCCGCCGCAAAGATGCGACGATTCAAATCCCGGTCCCCGAAAGGAAAGACATGACGGAAAGCCCGTCCGCCCTCGGGTGTGGCCAGGCCCAGGCAGACGGTGCCCACGGGCTTGTCGTCCGTGCCGCCGTCCGGCCCGGCGATACCGGTGGTGGCGATGGCGAAATCCGCACCGGCCACCCGTCGGGCCCCCGCGGCCATCTCGAGCGCCGTATCCTCGTGAACCGCGCCCTTCGCCGCAAGGGTTCCATCCTTCACCCCCAACACCCGCACCTTGGCCGCGTTGGCGTAGGTCACACCGGAAAAGATAAAGAAACGCGAACTGCCAGGGACATCCGTCAGTTGTTTGGCGATCAAACCGCCTGTGCAGCTTTCGGCCACGGCCAGCGTCGCCCGGCGCACCGTCAGCAGCTCCCCCAGAACGGCGGCCATCGATTGGCCGGACGTGGAGAGCGTGCAGCGGCCCAGCCGCTCTTGGACCGCCTGCGCCGCCGCGTCCAGTTTGCAAGCGATGTCATCATCGTCGCCTCCGCCGGCATAGAGGCGCACGTGGATCTCCGGAAACACGACCCGCAGGCCGACCTGCAGATCTTCAAAATCGCTTTCGATATCCCGCACCTTCTCCCCCACGGCGGATTCCCCCAGACCGAACGTGGAGACGACCCGGATCTGCCGCATGCTTCCCGATACACGGGACGCAATTGCCGGCAAAACGTGGCGTCTCAGCATGACCTTCATCTCCCGCGGCACGCCGGGCAGGAAATACAAGCGGCAACCGCCGATCGTCAGGGCAAATCCCGGAGCGGTGCCCACCGGGTTGTCGAGACATTGCGCCCCGTAAGGCAGCAGGGCTTGTTTGCGGTTGGAGGGGCTCATGGGCCAACCTCGCTTCTCAAAAAAACGGGTCACACCCTTCAAGGCCTCCGCGTCCTCGCAGAGGTCGACACCGGCCGCAAGGGCCGCCGCCTCGGCGGTTCGATCGTCGGCTGTGGGCCCCAGGCCACCGGTGACCACCACCACTTCCGCCCTCTGCGACAGCGCCACCAATGCGTCGCCGATATCCTCCAGTCTGTCCCCCACGCACCTGTGGCCGTTGACCGCCACCCCTGAAAGCTCGAGTTTTTCGGCGATATAGGCACTGTTGGTATCGATGATTGCCCCCGAACGGATTTCATCTCCGGTTGCCAGCAATTCAGCCTGCATCGTCTTCCTTTCCACCTGAGTGGGACGGGTTGGGCCGGCTCAAGGCCCTACGCTTGAATCCCCTCTTAACTGTTTTATTTTAATTTTTTAAGGATCAATCAACGTGGATGGGTCCTATGAATTGGAACCGCAGCATTTCGGATCGTTTGCACTGCCCCGTTACGAAGACGCCGCTAGAGCCTCTTACCCCCGACTTACTCAAGTGCCTCAACCGGCTCATCGCGGCGGGACGCGTACGTCATGTGGACGGAACGACGGTATCTCCCGCGCTCCGCGAGGCAATGATTACGGCGGACGGGCGCCTTATTTACCGATTCGACAGTCAGCACACAATCATTCAAGCCACCAAAGGCATTGCCGCCGACCAATTGCCGGAGGGTGTCTGCCTGAGAGGCCGCGCGGGTATCGGTACGGTTCAATAAAGCTGGTATCCTGAACACCTTTCGGTGCGAAGTCAAGCGGGTTGCCGGGCACGTTGAACCCTGGTAGAGCTGGGTTCGTCAACCGGCAGGCATGCCACCTAAAACCAATTGAAACGAAGGCACCTCGCCCACCCATGACCCCGTCGATCCTCATCCTGAATGCCCGCATCGTCAACGAGGGCACCATTACCGCGGGCGACATTCTGGTTCGCAACGGACGAATCGAAGCCGTCGGGTCCGATCTCTCCACCCGTAAGGCCGACATACGCATCGACGCCGCGGGCAAGGCGCTGTTGCCCGGGATGATCGACGATCAGGTGCATTTCCGGGAGCCCGGCCTGACCCACAAGGGAAATATCGCCAGCGAATCGCAGGCGGCCGTGGCCGGCGGCATCACCAGTTTCATGGAAATGCCCAACACCCAACCGACCACCACGGACGCGGCAGCGCTCGAAGACAAGCTGGCCCGCGCCGCCCAGACGGCCTGCGCCAATTACGCGTTTTACTTCGGGGCCACGAATACCAATCTGGAGGCGGTCAAGGCGGTGGATCCGCAGCGCACCTGCGGGATCAAGGTTTTCATGGGGGCTTCGACCGGGAACATGCTGGTGGACGATCCGGTCGTCCTCGAGGGCATCTTCGCCCACGCCCCCGTGCTGGTGGCGACCCACTGCGAGGACACGCCCACGATCACGCGGAATGAAAAGGCTTTCCGGGAGCGCTTCGGCGAAGACGTCCCCTTCCAGCACCACCCCGACATTCGCAGCCGCGAGGCCTGTTTCAAATCCTCCGCTCTGGCTATCGATCTCGCCCGGCGTCTGGGCACCCGTCTGCACGTGCTGCACCTGACCACTGCCGACGAGTTGGCCCTCTTCGACGCCGGTCCTGCGAACGCCAAACAGATCACGGCTGAAGTCTGCGTCCATCATTTGTTTTTTTCACGTCCCGACTACGCCACGCGCGGCGCCGACATCAAATGCAATCCTTCCGTCAAGGAGGAGAGCGACCGGGACGCCCTGGTTCAGGCTGTCGTCGACGGGCGTATCGATGTGATCGCCACCGACCACGCCCCCCACACGCGCGAAGAGAAAAACCAAACCTATTTCAAGGCCCCGTCAGGTTTGCCGCTGGTCCAGCACGCCCTGCCCGCCCTGCTGGAACACTATCACGCTGGCCGTTTAAGCCTTCCGCTCATTGTGGAGAAAACCAGCCACACCGTGGCCCGCCTGTTCGGTGTCCAGGAGCGGGGCTTTATCCGGGAAGGCTACTGGGCGGACCTGGTGCTGGTGGATCTTGAGAAACCCACACCGGTTTCGGACCAGCCCATCTGGTCCAAATGCGGCTGGACCCCCTTTGCGGGCCTGACGCTGCGCTCGACGGTGGACACCACCATCGTCAGCGGCCGGCTGGCCTACCATCAGGGCCGCGTCCGGCCGGATTGCCGGGGTCAGGCCCTGACTTTCGACCGTTGAGACCTGCGCCCGCCGCTTCCGGCGCGCGGTTTGGGTTTTAACCCAAACTGTGTTAAGAGGGTCACGAATCAACCATCACGAAAGGGACGGCCGCCCCATGAAAAGCTTCATCGCCGCACTGGCTATCATCACTCTCGCCTGTTTGACCTCACCGGTTGAGGCACAGGATCTTCAAACCACTTTCTCGGGCATCCGCTGGGGCGGCCCCGCCGAAGAGGCCCGCGGCCTGGAACTGGTACGCCAGGAGGGCCATGAGAGCTATTATGCCAAGACCGACGATTTCTACTCGCTGGGCGGTGTGACATGCGAAAAAGTTGTCTACGGATTTTTCCAGAACCGGTTTTTCGCCGCCTTCATGACGGTCAGGGACGAAAAGGAATTCAAGGCCGTGCGCGAGCATCTCACCGAACGCTACGGCGACGCCCGCTCCCAGATGCGCATGGACCGCACGATTTATATCTGGGACTACCTCGATGTGAAGATCAAGCTCAAACACTACGAAGAAAACCCCCAGGCCAAGCTGGCTTTCTACTACACCCCACTGTCCACCGAGGTCAACGAGGCCCGCAAGGCCACCCAATCGGAGACCGTGATCAAACTCGACTCCGGAGAAGATGACGAAATGAAGTTGGATTTTTGAACCGCACGGCGCCGCCGGCCGCCGTTGACCGGACGGCCCTGGTGCGTTTTGCTCGAAAGCCAACAAAAAGCTTGCCTCGCCTTGCTGCGAATCAAGCTTTTTTTTGCGTTCGCCGCTCGAATACCTCCGGCTTGGTATCGCCCCGTTGAACACGGATACGATTCTTGTCGGCCCAGGGGGCATTCACCCCAACCTACCCGGCGGTAGCGCCTTTATGGGCCGCTGCGGCGGTGTCCCGCTGAACCGCGACCATGGTGATGTCGTCAAATTGGCTCTCCCCCTGAGCGTGTCCGTCAACGGCGACTTCGACCGCCTGCAGCATGTCCTTTAGGGACCGGTGCGAAGCGCGGAGGATGGAATGCAGGCCGTCGGCTGGAAACAACCGGCCCTGGCGATCGGGCGCTTCAGAGACCCCGTCCGTGCAAGCGAAAAAAAGATCGCCGTTCTTTAGCGATACCGACCGGAAGCCGAACGTGGCATCAGGAAAAACACCCAACACCGGGCCGGTGGGCGTTAACTGTTTTAGAGCCCCATCGGCGCCAAGGTGCAGCGGTGGTTCCTGGCCGCAATTGACATAAATCATTTCACCGCTGCGCGCATCGATTAAGGCAAAAAACACGGTGGCGAACATATGCGCATTTTCGTGCGTCACGGCGATGTAGTTGTTGGCCTGCTCGATCGTGCGCCGCAGTACATGCTGCGCCCATTTTCTCCCGGATTCAGGCGGATACTCGTTTTCACCCGCTTGCCGCTGGCAAAGCGCCCGGATAAGACTGCGGAATAGCGCCATGAATATCGCCGCGCCGACTCCCTTGCCGCAAACATCGCCGATAAGGACGGCGAGGCACCTTGATTCGTTTAGCGTAAAGATGTCGTAGAAATCGCCTGCCACCTGTTTGGCTGGCCGTATGGTGGCCGCCAGCTTCCAACCGGAAACTTCCGGAAGCTTCAAGGGAAAGAAGTCGGCCTGGATGCGCCGGCCGATTTCCAGCTCTTTTTCGACCAGTTCCCTTTCACGCCTGGCTTCCGCCGAAAGGCGGGTGCTTTCGATAGCGCGGTGCACGAGCATGGTGACCAGCATTAAAAAAAGCATACCGATGGGCAGGACGAAATCGAACATCGATCGGAAATACAACAAGGCCGCAGCAGCGGCACCGCCGTAGGCAACCGCCGTCGTCATGGCCACCGTGCCGAAGGCCAGGGCGGGCAAGTAGATGAATGCGCCCATCACGACCGCTGTCAGCAGAAGTAGCGACAAAATTCGGCTCAAGCGTGTTGCCGGCTGGAAAAAGGATTCCGTCAGAATGGTGTGCAGCGCACTGGCATGCACCCCGCTTAGTGGGTAGTGGGTGTCGGTGGGAACCGGACCGGCGTCGGATGAACCGCTCAAGACTTCGGATACGACAACGATTTTCCCGGCAAGTTCATTCTTCCATAAAGCCAATTCGGCATGGTTGTCGGAAGCCCGGAGAACATCGGCAAAATCGTAATGCCGCATCAGCTCCCAGGGGCCGATAAAATCAATGACCATTTGACCCGACAGGTCGATGGGAATTCGGATATCACGGGGCTGCGCGTCACCGGGAAAACGGGCGGACTTGAGTGTCAGGTAAGGGCCGGGCTCAAGGACGATGGCGCCCGGCCTCACCTGCAGGTAATCACAGATGAGGCGCAGGACAATGCTGGGGTAGACGGCGTCTCCGAAGCCGTAGAGCAACGGATAACGCCGATACACACCATCCGGATCATAGGTCAGGTTGAGACTGCCCAGCCCTCTTGAAACCTGTGCGAGTTGCGGGAAAGTGATGATGGCATCCGTTGCCGCGGGGAGTCGTGTCGGGTTGTCTATTGACGTCAAATTCCAGCGCGTGGCGCCCAGGTAGGCGCCTGTCGGCGAATCGGAAGACAACGATCGATTTCGAAGAAAGGGACCCCGATCGTAGAAAAACATGAGGCCGAAATAGACGTTACCGGCACGGCGGGCGGCATCGACGAGCATCCGGTCCACGTTGGCGGACCGTTCGGCGGCAAAAATGAAATCATAGAGCTGGGATGCCGTGGCCATCGCCCCCAGATTGGCGATAGCTTTGGCATGGTGGCGCCGGTCCAGATGACTGAGTTTCAAGCGCTGAAGCGTCGATTGATTGATGTCGACATGGACGACCGTGTCGTCGTAGGCCGGTCGGAAAGCGGTCGAATTCGCCCTGAAGCGGAACACGCGGTCAATGATGCGGTTATTCCAGGTGCTTGTCACCTCCGGTAACAACCAGTCAAAGAGATGGGCGAACAGGATAATGGCGGTGCAGATGAGAATTCCGTCCCGCAGGCGCCGTGCTCTATTTATGTTCAATGGTGTATGTCCTGCAGAAGACGTTGACCGCGGTAATGTCTTCCGCCAGATGATCCAGAAGACTTTCTGTCGTTTCGGCCCCCGAAACAGAGGATCCACGAAACGTGCCGCCGATCGCAACCGGCCGTTCGGCCTTGCGGGTCAGGGGTCTCTGCTGTAGGCGCAACCGCTCGATGACCGCGATGATGCGTGCCGCCGCGTCACCATTTGCTCCGGCATCCGGCCGATAGTCCGCATAAAGGGTCTCGATGGAATGCAAGGGGGTGGGCGAAACGAGAACGTAAAACGTTTCCGTTCCGGTGTGTTCATCCAACTCAAACCATTGATCGCCTTGGGGAATGGTCAGCCGGGTACCGCTCGCGAGCATCTCGCACGGGAGCGCGTGCGGATAGATTAACCGCAGCTTCCCCTCGGGGCCATGGTGAAAAAGATAGAAAAAGCATTGGTTGACGGCCTCCAGATACATTTTGATCTTATCGCCGGTGTGCAGGGTCATTTCGGACGAGATGCCGATCGGGTGCTGAGGATCGGCGTTGACCTTCATACCGGCCATCACCCACCGGATCCTAAGGCCGTCGGATCCATACGTATTTGCCGGGTGGGCGACGGCGCTTACCACGAACAGCACCACCGCAGCGGAAAGAGCCGGCATGAAACGGGCATACGGTTTCATGATATTATTCCTTGCTTCGTATTGAACAGGCGGGGCCGCCGGGTATCAAGATGGGTCGCACAAATGGTCTATCTTTTTCATCTATGCATGGGAATTGTCAAGCATCACGGATGGACCGCATTGGGCGCAGCCGCCGCTTAGCCCTCATGGATCGTGTTTCAGCAGGGTCACCTGCAGACAGCCGGGATGAACCCGCTTCGCTTGGAGCCGGGTGTTTATTCCGCGATGCTTATTCCCTCCGAGTGATTTCCATGAGCGTGTCCCTGTCCAGCGCCGAATCAAGCGTTCGCTGCTATTTCCGGACCGTACGCGGGTTGATGTCGATCAGGTAGGCCGCGAATACCCCTGAAGCTTTTCCAGCTTGATCTCATGCCGCAGCACCTTATCGGTGTCGCGGTGGCCGGCGTGGTCGTATACGCGCTTCACATCAGACTCCCAGGTCTTTTCGGGCGTGATCTTCAAGACGCCTTCGAGGTCGACGGAAAACATCTGCGGGTCATTGGCGCCCTTGATGGACTGCCAGAACAGGAGTTCGTATTGATCCCCCC
>JASJBQ010000112.1 GCA_030066455.1 Desulfobacterales bacterium | reverse complement strand
ACCTCCTGGTGAAACAGATCGAATCCCAGCCGCTGCGACAGTTTTTCACCGATGAGGCGCCCCCCGCTGCCGGGTTCACGTGAAATCGTCAGGGATGGAAGATCCTTGGCCTGTTTGGGTTCGGCGCGACTGAACTGCCAGGTGCGGACCTGATCCTCGACAATCTGTGCCACGGGTTTGACTTTGATCTGCATGGGAATCCTCCTTTCTCGGGTCGGCGTGATACAGGCCGAGCGTGTGCCGGCAGGAACGTGAGGAAGAGGGTGCAGGCAGCGAGTGCAGAGAATGTCGAAGAATCAGCAGGGCAGGCAGGTGCCAGAATGCAGTTATATCACAAGGTCAAGAGGAGCGATGTCGGTCGACCGGTAAGTATAAATATTACCTAACTTGATCATTATAAAAATTAATTATCCACCCAAGGCAGTCAAGGGAAGCCGCTCGCCATCCGGACGGCGATCAGTCGCCGCAGAGAATGTCGGCGTCGACACAGCAGTCATCGGGTGTAAGGCCGAAATAATCGCAGGGGTCCACGTAACAACCGCAGGAATCAGGGTCCATACAGCTGCGGGGGTCCTTCAGATTCCAGCGACAGTCCGGCAAAGGGGAGGAAGTCCCGCTGTTATCTGCCGGGTGGCCTTCTGACATGTTGCGGGGATCGTCTTGCATGGATGCGTCTCCATAATGAAGGGTTACGCTTTAAGGCAATTAGAGTTGCCAATCAATCGTTTAATACTTGTTCGTGGATTGGCAAGGCCGGCGGATGGCGCGCTCAGGCCGATTCCGGCGGTGGGTTCTCGCAGCGGCGCATGAGATCGCGCACGATCGCCAGCAAGGGCGGCTCCAGCGGCTGGCTCTTGGGGAAAAGGGCGAGGTTGTCCTTCCAGGTGAAGGCCACGGCGTCGAAGCCGGCTTGAATAATGTATTCACCCTTCCTGCCGTAAGTCTCGGCCGGGGTGTACTCCACGAACTGCATGCGCGCGGGTTCGATAGCAAACCGCCGGCAGACCACCGTGGCGATATGGCTGCTGGCGCTGCGCACCGAGACCTCCCCCTTCATCATGGTATCGCGGGGCAGGTCCGAGGCCACGACCACGATGGGCCGAATATGAACCAGTCCGGAGGCGGCATCCTGGTTGAGGTCGAAGATCCTCAGGCGGCAGCGCCCGTGGGCCAGTCTGAGCTTGCCGCCCCAGCCTTCCCACTCGAAAATGTCATTGAAAATCACCATGGACCCCTCAGGCGCCACATGTCTGTCACCCGCGCGTCAGGGTGCTATAGACCCGCAAGAGTTTGTCCGGCAGTTCGCGTACGTCCGATATCACCGTGTGATGGACATGACCGTAAAGATCATCCAGGCGCGGACTCGCGGGGATGTTCACCGTGATGGCATGGGTGTGGACCTTTTGGGACCGTGCCTCGCCGATGGCTTGGCGGGTATCGGCGATGGCATAGTCCTGTTTGTAATCCAAGTCGTTGGGGAATCCGTCGCCGATGACGATCAACAGATGCACGCGCGCATCCTGCGCCACAAGGTCCCGGGTGGCCCGGCGCACGGCCGCCCCCATGCGCGTGCTGCGCTGGGGCTTAAGCCGACCGATGCCGCCGCGGACGCCCTCCCCCAGATCGGCGTCAAAGTCCTTGATGCGGAAATAGTCAACCCCCAGACGCCCCGTTCCGGAAAAACCCGCGATGGCGTATCGGTCGCCGACCACCTCGAGCGCCTGACTGAACAGGACGATGGCCTCTTTTTCGACGTCCAGCACGGATGCTTCCGAGCCTGCCACAATATTGGACGTTGATCGGGAGAGGTCAACCAGCAGCAGGACGGCCACGTCGCGCCGCTGCTTGATCCTTTTGATGTAAAGACGCTCCGAGGGCATGACGCCCGCCCGACGGTCCAGGGCGTAGTCGAGCAGCGCCCGGTAATCGAAGTCGTCGCCCTCGATCCATTGGCGCAGCAGCTTGAGACCTTCGGGGCGCAGAAGTTCGAAGGCGTATCGCAGACGGCGCACGAGCCCCTGACGCCGCTCCAGCACGTCCGCATAGAATCCGTCGGCCGTTGTCGGCAAGCGCCGGTCGCGCACGCGCACGTGATCGTGGAGGTAATCGCCGATCAGGTGGTTCCACTCCCGCACCCAGACCACGGCTGCGACGTCATCAGGGTCTTCGGGCTCCGCGGCCGCCCCGGCCGATCCGGGCAGCAGCCCATCCGTCGATTCGAGAGGGGGGACCGCCTGGGGCGAATGCCCGTCAGAATTGGTTTCCCGTGCCGCGCGCAGGAGATCCGCCAGATCATCCCTGTTCAGGTGCCCGGCATTGCGCTGCAGTCTCAGGCGCAGATCCGCCGGGTAGAGCTTGAACCCCCGGGCGGCCAGTCGCCGGGCGATGGCCGCCGCGCTGGAGGCCACGGGGGCAAAAGCCCGGGCGTACCCTTCGCTCTGGACGGGAAGACGGAAAGGCGCTGCCAGGGGGCGGTAGGGGCGCCGGCCGACGGCCAGGGCGTCCGCCGCCGCCGGATAAAAGGTTGTCACCAGCCCGGCGCTGCCCTCCACCGGCATACGCGCCGGGTCGGCCGCATCGAATGCCGCCCGCAGGTGCTCGACCAGGTTCGCCGCCGCCGGCGTTATGCCGGCCAGTCTTTCCGGGGGGAGATCCAGGGCCAGCCGGGCATAAGCGAATTCCAGGAGTGCGGGGGGATGCGGCCGCAGCCGGGTATCCTCAAATGCCGCCTGGTAGACGGCAAGCCCCTGGCGCACCAGGCCGGGGTAGTCGCCGGTCAGCCGCACGCGCAGCCGGGCATGCTCGAATAGGGTGAACAGGTCGCATGCCAGCCGGTTGTGGCCGAAGCCGGACAGAAATCGGCTCAGATCGCCGGCGCAAGGCGGGTGGTCGTCATCCGTTGCCGCGATAAACCCCAGATCACGTCCGCGTTCCAGATCGAAGCGATAGGTGCCGTACTCGATCAGACCGGCTTCGAATTTGGTCATTACCTGCAAAAGGCGGATATTGGCCTTGCGGCTATCAAAGGCATCGACCTCCTCGGGAAGATAGATATGGATGCCATCGCAGGCGGCCAGAGGACCATCGGCCAGTGTTTCGTCCGCAATGCCCGGCAGGGCCGCGAGCGGTTTCAGGCGGTGCGGCCGCCCGGTACGGGCCTGGAGGTAGCGGTTCAGACCGGCCAGGGCGCGGGTCAGCGGCACGGCTGTCTGCAGGGTCAGGCAGCATTCGCGCCCGGAATCCGAGCGCAGGGCGACGAACCGGCGGGCCTGCTCGAAATGCCGGGCCGCCAGTTCCAGGGCCTGATCGACGAAGTCGGCCAGGGCACGGTCCGACAGCCATTGCAGGCCGCGCTCGAGCCCCTCCAGAAATGGCTCGAGCAGCCGCAGGTCCGCCGCCGAGATGCGGTCGAGCTGGCGCAGTTGCCCGCGTCGGCGACCGAGCGGCATGCGCTTGAGCGCACGTGGCAGCAGATTGCCCAAATACTGGCAGCGGTTGTAGCTCAGCTTGCGGTCGAAGACGGTCTGCAGGAGGTCAAGGTATGCGGCGGCCGACGGTACGTCCGCGTTGGCCAGCAGCCAACGAAGCCCCTCCAGCGGCGCCGGCAGCAAATAGGCGCCCTTGCTCAGCAGAATGTCCACACTCCGGCGGTAGGCGGCCACGAGCGCGGCGTCGCCGGTGAGCAGGACCGGCGGCAGAAAAACAGCGGTGGCCCGTCCCCGGCCGGCGCCGTGGCGCCCGTCGCGCTTTACCGCTTGGGCGTAGTCCGCCAGGGCATGCTCCGGTGCAGCGCCGGCCAACAGGGTCTCGTATCCTTCGGCCACGGAATGGCCGAAATGAATTTCGCGGCCAAAGCATTCGATCAGGGTTGCCACGACCGCCCGGCAGGCTCCCGCAGAGGGCATGGCGGGCGCGCGCCGGCAGGCCGCCCTCAGGCGGTCGGCCAGATCGGGGTCCAGGTTCTCAAGGGGGGTCAAGGCCGCGCAGGCATCGTCCATGTCAGAATATGTCGCCGATCAGCTCTTCCAGCGTTTCCAGCAGCCGCGCGTCATCGGTCAGGGGCTGACAGATGGCGGTGCGGCAGGCGCGGGCCGGTGAAATGCCGCCCTGGATCAGCTGGGCGGCGTAGATCAGAAGACGCGTACTGGCGCCTTCGGTCAGGCCGTGCTCGCGTATGTTGCGGATTTTGGCGGCCAGGGACACCAGTCGTGCGGCCAGATCGGGGGGCACGCCCCCTTCGCGGGCCACGATGGCCGCCTCCTTCGCCGCTTCGGGGTAATCGAAGACGATCCCCACGAAACGCTGGCGGGTGCTCTGTTTGAGATCCTTGAGCACCGATTGGTAGCCCGGGTTAAAGGAGATCACCATCATGAAATCCGGGTGGGCGCGAATGATCTCGCCCTTCTTGTCGATCGAAAGCAGGCGGCGGTTGTCGGTCAGGGGATGGATCACGACCGTCGTATCCTTGCGGGCCTCCACGATCTCGTCCAGATAGCAGATCGCCCCCATCCGCACCGCCGCCGTCAAAGGACCGTCGGTCCAGACGGTCTGGTCGTCGTGCAGAAGGAAGCGGCCCACCAGATCGGAGGCAAAGAGGTCCTCGTGGCATGAAACCGTGATGAGGGGACGCTTCAGGCGCCAGGCCATGTATTCAACAAAGCGGGTCTTGCCGCAGCCCGTGGGCCCCTTGAGCATGGCCGGAAGCCGGGCGGCGAAAGCCGCTTCGAACAGCGCCACTTCGTCCCCGCTGCTCAAGTAATAAGGTTCCTTGGCGATAAAATGCCCAGTGCCCGTCTGTCCTGCATCATGCATGCCGCCTACCTCCCATGGGCCCCATTTCACCGGCAAAGGAGGCGTCTCCTCCCGGCGGGTTGCAACAGGGTGTCGATGGGGGTGTCTACCGTATTCTAGAGGCTTTGAAAAGATCGCCCCCGTCGCTGATAGCTGTTGCACAAGGCGGTTGATTGTAATATTTTGTAAAATTGGATTTAAAAATAATACCCAAACAAAACCATATTGGCGTCGGCGGTGCGGCCCCGAGCACCGGGCGAAAATTGACGCGCTGAAGCGGAATCCCCAATGAACACCGAATCCAACATTCATCGACTCAGCCACGGCGACAGGGACATCATCCTGATCGGCACGGCGCACGTGTCCCGGGAAAGCGCCGATCTCGTGCGCGCAACCATTGAAACCGAGAAGCCCGACACGGTCTGTGTGGAGTTGTGCGAATCACGCTGGCAATCCATCCAGCAGAAATCCCGCTGGCGGGACATGGACATCGTCAAGGTGGTCAAAGAAAAAAAGGCGTTTTTATTGCTCTCCAACCTGATCCTGGCCTCCTTTCAACGCCGGATCGCCGACAAGATGGACATTCAGCCCGGACAGGAAATGATCACGGCCATCGAGACCGCCGAGGCAACAGGGGCCCGGACCTGGCTGGCCGACCGCGATATCCGCACCACCCTGGCCCGCACCTGGCGCAGCATGTCCTTGTGGGGCAAGGCCAAACTTCTTTTCCAGCTGCTGTTGTCGCTGGGGGAGGTGGACGATCTGAAGGAAGCGGACATCGAGAAGATGAAACAGGAGGACGTTCTCGACGCCCTGCTGAATGAAATCGGCGCCTCCCAGCCGGTTATTCGCAACATTCTGATCGATGAGCGCGACCGCTATCTGGCCCAGCGGATCAAAGCGGCCCCAGGAGAGAAGATCGTGGCCGTGGTGGGTGCCGGCCACGTACCCGGCATCCGCCGCTACTGGGAGCGGGAGTTCAATCTGGCCGAACTCGAGGTGCTGCCGCCCAAAAGCTCGCTTTCGGACGCTCTCAAATGGATCATCCCCGCCGCCATCATCCTGCTTTTCGCGTGGGGGTTTTACGCCGGTGGCTCCAAAGCGGGGTCGGACATGATTCTGTGGTGGGTGGCGGCCAACGGGATTCTGGCCGGCATCGGCGCCATCATCGCCTGGGGTCACCCTCTGACCGTCATCTCCTCGGTGCTCTCCGCGCCATTGACCTCCCTCAACCCCATGATTGCCGCCGGATGGGTGTCCGGGCTGGTGGAGGCTTTTTCACGCAAACCCAAGGTGCGCGACTTTGAAACGCTGCAGGACGACATCCGTTCGGTGCGAGGGTTCTGGAGCAACAAGGTCACCCGGATCCTGCTGGTGGTGGTCTTCACCAACCTGGGCAGCAGCCTGGGAACCTTTATCGCTTTCCCCATGATCGTGCGTGTTCTGCAGACGGTCTGACGCTTTTTATCAGATTATTGACGGATCAATACGGCTTTCCCGCAGTCCATCAAATCGAGTGGCGGCCATCAGGCCAAACACCATTTAAACGTTAGGCGCCAATTGCCACCACTTTCCGCGTCATGGTCCGGCCCCCCGACAGTTCGTGTGTCCGGGTCACCACCTTGAGACGGCCCTGGGCGTAAAGTTTGATGCAAGCCGGATAGAGTTGCCACTCCTCTTTGAGTCCCTTGGATTTGATGTCGTCGAGGCTGTCCTCCGGCATGATTTCAAATGCACGCTGGCCGATGATCGGCCCGCTGTCTTCGCCGTAGTCGATGAAATGAACGGTACACCCGCCCAGTTTGCACCCATAGCGAAAGGTGTCGCCGTAGCCGTCGGTGCCGGGGAAGGCCGGCAGAAGGGCCGGATGGATGTTCATGATCCGCGGGTTTTCCGGGTCGGTGTTGACCCGGTCGATGAAATAGGGCGTGAGATTGCGCATGAAACCCGCCAGGATCAGAAGGTCGAAATCGTAGGCGGACATGGCTGCAAGCAGATCGCTCTCGGCGGCGGCCCGGGTGGCCATAAAAGCCTCCACCGCGGCCCCGTCGGCGTCTGTCGTAAAAAGGCGGCATTTGGTGCGCATCTCCCCCGGATCGAAATCGGCCGGCAGACTCACGGCGGCCGGGTCCTTTCGGTGGCGGCGGATAATATCCCCATAGTCGACCACGAAGGTTGGAATCCCGTGCCGCTCCGCCCGTGCCAACCCTTTGGCCGCCGGGTTGTCGCTGCCGACGAAAACGACCTGACCGCCGGTCTCGCCGGCCTCGCAGGCGTCGATGACCGCCTGCAGATTTGTTCCGCCCCCGGAAATGAGGGCACCAACGCGAATCATGGATGTCATGCGGATTCCTCCAGGTGCTGGGTGACGGGAAAAGAAGAAGAACGGGTGCGCCTGAGAAGAGGTAGCAGAAGTCGGGGGGCCTGTCAATTCAGCCCGGACAGAACGCCGAAACACATCGAAAATCCATACTTTTCGCTGGTTGACAACGCTTGGGGGCGTGAATATAATTCAGGCTATTTAAAACCCGAAGAGAGGACAAAAAAAATGGCCGAAAACGTATTGGAAATCGACGATGCCCGCTTTGAAAACGAGGTGCTGCAGTCGGATACACCGGTAATGGTCGACTTTTGGGCGCCCTGGTGCGGCCCCTGCAAAGCCATCGGTCCCGTCGTAAGCGAACTGGCCACCAACTATGCGGGCCAAGTCAAGTTCATGAAATGCAATGTGGACGATAACCCGGTGACGCCGGGCAAATACGGTATCAAGGCCATTCCGACCCTCATCTTCTTCAAGGACGGCAACGTTGTCGACCAGATTACCGGTATGGTGGCCAAAGCCAAACTGGAAGAATCGCTCGGCAAACTGGTTTAACGCGGCCCCGGCCAGCCGCTGAAAACGCCTGCGTTGATCACGGCCAACCGGTCACCCAAAAGTCCCCCCGGGCTGACGTCACGCCACCCACCGGTCCGAGGCGATCGCATCATGAAACGATTGATCATCATAGCCATGCTGCCGCTCTTCCTGACGGGTTGCGCCCTATTCGCTTTGTTCGCGGAAGACGAAGATGATGAAACCGCCCAGTCCCTGGCCTGGAGCGGTATGGACGACTACGAATCCGGCGACTACGAGGGCGCCAAAGAATCGTTTGAAAAACTAAAAGACTGGTACCCCTACAGCGACTATGCCAAGCTGGCCGAGCTAAAGATTGCCGACGCCAACTACAAACTGCGCAACTATGAAGAAGCCGTTTTCGCCTACGAAGAATTCGAAAGCCTGCACCCCCGCAACGAGGCGATTCCCTACGTCATCTATATGACGGGAATGTGCTACTTTGAGCAGATCGACACCCCCGACCGCGATCAGTCCACGGCCCAGAAAGCGCTGGAAACGTTTGGACGCCTGCAACGCGACCATCCCAACGATCCTTACACGATCAAGGCCCAGGAACACATCAACGCCTGCCTGCGCAGCCTGGCCATGGCGGAGCTGTCGATCGGGCGTTTCTACTACAAGTCCAAGCATTACAAAGCCGCCATGCGGCGCTTTAAAAATGTTCTGACACGCTATCCGGATGTCGGTATCCACCAAGAGGCGCTCAAGCTCATTGCCAAAACCGAGGCCTCCCTCGCCAAGTCCTCCCAAGCCGGTGAAAGCATCCTGCCGTTCTTTTAAAAGCGTACAAAATCATCAAAAATAGCTTTACATCCGGCAGGGGATCCTGTATCTTCGGATATTTTGATTTGGACGCTTTTGCCTTTGCGGGGTCCCGGGCAGCCGGCCCGATCATCCGCCTCAGGTCAAATATGACATCGGATCAGGATTCGGTGATGAGAAGTGGAAGGGAAACACGATGGCCAAGAAATGTGAAATCTGCGGCAAGAAACCAATGGTGGGCAACCATGTCAGCCATGCCCACAATGTCAACAAGCGACGCTTCAACCCCAACTTGCAGTCCGTACGGGCCCTGCAGGCAGGACGCCCCAAACGCATGGTGGTCTGCACGAGCTGCATCAAGTCGGGGCATGTCGTCAAAGCCCCTTGAGAATCGGCGCCAGGGGCCGGGGCTTGCAGCGTGCGTGCCCATCTTCTCCCAAGCCATGCCCCGGCCGCGCAAGGGCTGATGGTTCGCGTGGGAAAGCCCGTTCCTCTTATTCCCCCGGACCTGAAGAACCGTTTCAAACACCGCCCCGCCGGATTCCCTCCTAACGGCCGCTCCCGTCAGGTATTCAATCGTCGGACCTCCTGCACCAAATTGATCTTGCGCAGGGATGCGACCACACGGTCCAGATGCCCCGTACCCGCCACGGCCAGCGTCAGGTAGCTCTCCACCATCTTGTTGGGCTTGGTGTTGGTATTCAAGCTCAGGATGTTGGCTTCGTTCTTGCTGATGCTGGTGGCGATATCCGCCAATAGCCCCACCCGGTCGTAGGACACGATCAATATCTTGACCGGGTAGGTCTCGCTGGTCTCCTCGGTCCAGGCCACCTCAATCTGCCGCTCCGGGCTCATCTTGAGCGCATTGACGCAATTGGCCCGGTGAATCGTTACGCCATAGCCCCGGGTAATATACCCTACGATGGGATCGCCCGGCACCGGCTGGCAGCACTTGCCAAAACGGATCAGGATGTCGTCGAGACCCTTGACGAGAACGCCCGCCGAAGGCTTGCGCTTTTTTACCCGCCCGATCAAACGGTCAAAAATGGTTTCGCGCGGTTTGTCTTCCGCCTCCTCCGCGGTTTTGGGAACGAAGCGGCGAACGACCTGCAGCGGCGTGGTTTTACCGTAACCCACGCTGGCAATCAGGTCTTCGACGGTCTTGAAACCGAAATGCGCCACCGCCGCAGTCATCTGGTCCGACTTCATCAGCGTATTGAAATTGAGGCGGTGCTTGCGGAAGGCTTTCTCGCACATCTCGCGACCCAGGCTCAGGCTGCGGTTTTTTTCCTGAACCTTGATCCATTGGCGGATGCGGGAGCGGGCCTTGACTGTCTTGACGAATTTAAGCCAGTCCTTGCTTGGCCGGTGGCTCTTGGAGGTGATGATATCGACGGTATCGCCGGTTTCCAGTTCGTGGTTGAGCGACACGATGCGTCCGTTGACCTTGGCACCGGTGCACTGGTTGCCCACTTCGGTGTGGATCATGTAGGCGAAGTCCACCGGCGTGGCCCCTTTGGGCATGGTCTTGACATCGCCCTGGGGGGTGAAGACATAGACTTCGTCCGGAAAGAGATCGATGCGCACGTTTTCCAGAAATTCGTCCGGGTTGCGGAAGTTTTCCTGGTTTTCGACCAGGTTCTGAATCCAGGCGAACCGCCGGCCAATGGATTCGTCCATCGCCCCGCCTTCCTTGTAGCGCCAATGGGCGGCGATTCCGGACTTGGCCACCCGGTCCATCTCGTGGGTGCGGATCTGGATTTCCACCCGCTCGCCCCGCGGGCCGATGACCGTGGTGTGCAGGGACTGGTACATGTTGGGTTTGGGCCGGGCGATGTAATCCTTGAACTTGATGTCGATGGGTTTCCAGAGGGAATGCACGATGCCCAGCGCCTCGTAGCACTGGGGGATCGACTCGAGGATGATCCGGAAGGCGATGATGTCGTAGACATCTTCAAATGCCAGCTCCTGGGAGATCATCTTCTGGTAGATGCTGTAGAAATTCTTGTACCGCCCGAGCACCTGGCTGTCGAGCGTGTGCGCTTCCATCTGGC
>JASJBQ010000116.1 GCA_030066455.1 Desulfobacterales bacterium | reverse complement strand
ACCTTCAACGTCTTGATGTCCACGGCGTTGAAGGCCAGCGCGGCGGCCGCCACCTGGGCCGAGTTCAGGATGCCGGTTCCGGCCCAGGCTCCGAACTGCACCGCGTTCATGCCGACGATCTTGCCCACGGTGGGGAAAATGAACATGCAGATGATACCGAAAGACAGAATCGTACCGATGGTGTAGGCCATTTCTTCGCTCTTGGCCTTGACCACCGGCGCTACGGCCACCGTGGCCGAGACACCGCAGACCCCCATGCCGGCCGAGAGCACGCCGGTCATGGACTTGGGCTGTTTGAACAAACCGCCCAGCCAGAGCACCATGAAGACGGTGCCGAGCACGAAGAAGCCGATCAGCCAGATGCTGTAGACGCCCAGTTTGGCCAATTCGGCGAAACTGTAGCGCGCGCCCAGCATAATGACCCCCATCTTGAGCACGAAGCGGGCCGTCTTGACACCGGCGGCGGCGAAGCTGGGGATACCGATCGTGTTGGTGATCAAGACACCTACCAGAATGCCCAGAACCACGTAGTTCAGGTTGAGCACTTTGTAGATTTTAAATCCCAGAATGGGAACGAGGCTGGTGCTCATGATCTTGACCAGCGGCTCAACGTACCAGCGGATGGCCATGGCCAGAATAAGCAGCAGCAGGATGCCGGCCAAGGGCTCCAGAATGAAGCGGTCCAGAATGGTTTTCTGGGGCGGCCGGATCGAGTTGACAATGGCGCCGATCAAGCCGATGCCGCCCAGGATGTAGCTCATGGTCACCATCAGATCCATGGCCTTGTGGGATTTGAGGTCCTGCAGCACGGGTAGAAGCGCGCCGGTGCTGACTATAAATCCGTATACCAATAAAATGCCGCTCATGACGTAGAGCGGGATGTTTTTGCGAACCAATGACATGTCAATCCTCCCTGATTGCACACAAATAATGGAAACGTCTTAACTGGTTGGTTTGTCATCCGATCCGGTCTGTCCGGCGGATGAGGTCGAAAGCAAACCTCCTTTCGTGAAGACTTTGTTAGGTTTCGATTAGCCAACCATTACTTTAACAATTTGTGTGCCAGACGGTTACAACCAATATCTAATTGATATGTTTATGTTTTTTATTACCCCTCCCAAATACGACGGACCCTATGGTGCCACCGCGGGGCGGCACCGCTCGGGGGCAAAATGGTTGAAGGCTGAAATATCAAAAGATTTCCAGCGTTTCTCTATTAAGCATCAATCGCTCAAGGTGCAACCGGCCGGCGGCACTGCCGCCGCCGGGGGGCATCGCTTTGGTTCCGCGGGGGTATTCAAACGGGCCTTGATTGCCGCGGTCTATATCCGCGGTGATGGCAGAGGATGGGGCAATCAGCAGGAGGCGACCGGGCGAAACCGCTCCGGGTCGATTTGATAGCGTTTGAGGATCTTCTGGAGGGACTGGCGTTTGATGCCGCTGCGCTCGGCTGCCAGGGAAACGTTGCCATGGGTTTTTTCAAGCAGACGGGTGACGTATGCCGTGGTGAACTGCTCCAGGACCTGGTCCTTGACCACCTTGTAGGGCAGGTCGGTGTCCGGCGTCGTTTCCGCAGGACTCTCGACCGGTGTCCAGTTCTGAAAGCTGCCAGTGTCGATCACCGCCTCCGGGGTCATGGCCATGACGCCCCGGATGGTGTTCTCCAGTTCGCGCACGTTGCCCGGCCATCCGTGTCGCAGCAGCATTTCACGGGCCCCCTCGGTCATGGTCTTGGGGGGGATGTCCAGTTCGCAGGCGGTCTTGCGGATGAAGTGATCGACCAGCGGCAGGAGGTCTTGGGTGCGTTCGCGCAGCGGCGGCATGACCAGCGTGGCCACATTCAGACGATAATAGAGGTCCTCGCGGAAACTACCGGCCTGCATCTTGGCTTCCAGGTCCTGATTGGTGGAGGCGATGATGCGCACATCCACCTTGCGGGTCTTGGTCTCGCCCAGCGGCTTGATCTCCTTTTCCTGCAGCACGCGCAGAAGCTTGGTCTGCAGGATCGGCGAAAGGTCGCCGATTTCGTCCAGGAAGATCGTGCTGCCGTCGGCCTCGCTGAAAAGCCCTTTCTTGTCGGCCGTGGCGTGGGTGAAGGCCCCTTTGCGGTAGCCGAAAAGTTCGCTTTCCAGGATGTTCTCCGGCAGGGCCGGGCAGTTGACCGTCACCAGGGCGCGGCCGCTGCGCGGGCTCAGCCGGTGGACGGCCCGGGCGGCCATCTCCTTGCCCGTGCCGCTCTCGCCCCGGATCAGGAGGGTCACATCGGTCTGGGCCACGGTCTGGATGGCCTTGAAGATTTTCTGCATCCCCTCGCTCTGGCCGACCATGTCCTGGAATGGCGAAATGTCGCAGAGCTGCTTCAGCAGGCGTTGGTTTTCGCGCACCAGGCGGTTGCGCTCGAGCCCCTTCCGGAGCAAATGGACCAGCTTTTCCTCATCGATGGGTTTGCGGATAAAGTCGTAGGCCCCTTCCTTGATGGCCTCGACCGCCTGCTCGATCGTGCCGTAGGCCGTCATCATGACGATGGTGATGGCGTCGTCGATGCGGCGGGTGCGCCGCAGCAGCTCCATGCCGCTCATCTCCGGCATCTGGATGTCCACCAGCAGCAGGTCGATGGGTTCGCTTTCAAGGATCGCCAGGGCCTCGCGGGCGCTGGCGGCAATCAGCACTCTACAGTCGATCTCCAGGGGAATGGTGCGCTGCAGTCCGTGCAGCAGGTCGATCTCGTCCTCGACGATCAGGATGCGGTCTTTCAATGCGCGTCTCCCCGATCCAGCGGCAGGATCAGGCGGAAGCAACTGCCCGCCCCGGGCGTGCTGTCCACCTGAATGTCGCCGCCGTGCTCCTGGATGATCCCGTAGCTGATGGATAGTCCCAAGCCGGTGCCCTGGCCGGTTTTCTTGGTGGTGAAAAAAGGGTCGAAAATCTGTTCGCGCTTGTCGGGCGGTATGCCCGCACCGGTGTCGGCGATGTCCACGGTCAGCGTGTTGGCCGCGCGGTCCACGCCCGTGGCGATTGTAATTTCACCCGCCTGGTCCATGGCCTGTCTGGCATTCAGCAGGAGATTCATGTAGACCTGCTTCATTTTCTCCTCGTCGATCAGCACACGGGGCAGGTCAGCGGAAAAGTGGCGTGTAATCGCGATGTCCTGCTTTTGAAACTGGGGTTCCAGAATCGAAACCACCGCCTCGATGCCGGGGTGAATGTCGACCATGGTTTTCTGCGTTTCCTGCACCCGGGCGAAATTGAGCAGGTCTTCGACGATCGTGGAGCAGGCCTTGGTGTGTTTTTTGATAACACCGGCGTCCGTCTTCACCTGTTCGGTGTCGGCCGTGTTCTTGGAAATCAGGTTGGCGTAGCATTTGATCACCCCCAGCGGGTTGTTGATCTCATGCGCCACCCCGGCGGCCAGCTGCCCGATGGCGGCCAGCTTTTCGGTCCGGGCGAGATGTTTTTCCAGCTTGCGCCGGTCGGTGACATCCCGGATGATGCCTTCGAAGCCCTCCGCCGTACCGGTTTCATCCGTCTTCAGGTTGGCCGTGACGAGGGCGTCCAGACGGGAGCCCCAGCGATTGACCAGTGAAATCTCGTATTCCTTGACGAATCCCTGATCCTCGATCACACCGAAGAGCGTGTCCCCCGCTTGCCAGTCCCAGAAAAGCTGATGCCCGGTCTCGATGGCCAGCGCCTCGGTCTTGTCGTTGAACCCGAACATCTGGACCCCGGCCTCGTTGATGTCGACCAGACGTCTTTCCATATCCCAGATGAAATTGGGGTCCCGGGAGGATTGGAACAGACGCCGGTATTTGGACTCCGAGGCCTTCAATTCCTCGTGGGTCTGCTGCAGCTCGCCGGCGACATGGGTAAAGGCATCTTTGAGCTGGTCGATTTCGTCGGTTCCCCCGTGGGCCTCGATATCGGCCGGTTCGGAGGCGTCGCCGGGCTTGGCGACCAGTTTCTTGAAATTGTGCAGCAGCCCTTTCAACTCGGTCACGACGGTGTAATTGAACAGGGCGTAGAAGAGCACGATCAGGCTGAAAAGCAGCCCGCCGCCGAGAACAAAGGTCATCCAGGCCTGGCGTTTGATCTTGGTGAACGCGATGTCCACGGGGATATAGACCACATCCGCGGCGACGGCCTGGCCCATACGGTCGCTGTAATCGCTGTCCATGTCGGGATACCGCGCCAGGATGGCCGGGGGGGCCGCCGCCGGTTGGCTGTGGCAACGCAGGCATTCGGGCTCGGCGTAGATGGCCCGGAACCGGGCGTAGAAGGAACGCCCGTGCCTTTCGATGAGCCCTGACCACTCCCGCGTGCCGCGCTCCTGGTTGAGGCGCGCGATCAGTTCCGTTTCGATGGCATCGGCCTTGTTGATCGGGTTGATCGGATTGAGGGCGGCGCGCTTGTAGCGGAAATTTTTGAAGCGGTCGTGCACCCGCCCCATGATCTCACGCCCCACGAAAGAGGTCGACATGGCCTCGGGGATGAAATGGTCGCCCGGCACCAGGGCATACATCTGGGGGCGCAACACATCCTTCACATAGGTGCGCGTGGCCTCCACGGCGGCAATGTAGATCTCGGTCTCCTTGTAGATGTCGGCCTCCACCTGCTGCTTGCCCACCGAATAGACCACCAGCGAGGTGGCGATGCAGACCACCAGCAGGATGAGTCCGGTCCCCAGCCGGAATTGCGTTTTAAGTGCCAGTTTTTTCATAACGTTCGATCACACCGGGCGCCTGCCGGCGGCTTGATTCTCCTTTTGGCCGCCTTACTTCTACCATAATGTTTCCTGCGAGGGTAGCCGTCGGCTGCGGCTCCCCGCAAATTTGAGGAGGAGCGTATATATGAAAATCAAGCGTCTGTACACATTCATGCTGGCGGTCCTGACGGCCGCGCTCGTCTGGGGCTGCGCGTCGCAGGCCCGCAAAGCTGGCGCCGACGTCCGCCGCGAGATCGCCCGGACCTACGGCATCGACGGCTTCGGTCAGGTCGAAGCCCTCCGTTTCACGTTCAACGCCCGGGTCGGCGCCAAGCAGGTCCGTCGGTCCTGGTTGTGGACGCCCGCCAGCGGGGAAGTCGTCTACGGGGCGGACCGCCCGTCCGAGGCCGTGACGTTTTTCCATCCCCTGGCGGCCGACGCCGCGGACAGCGGGCAGCGCGACCTGGACGCCAAGTTCGTCAACGACCGCTACTGGCTCCTGTTTCCGCTGCACCTGGTCTGGGACCAGACGGCCGAGGTCGAGGATCAGGGCCGTGCCCGGCGTCCCATTGGCGGGGGCGAAGCCCGCCGCATCGAAGTGCGCTATCCGAGCACGGGCGGCTATACCCCGGGGGATGTCTACGAACTCTTTATCGACATCGACGGGCAGATCGCCGAATGGGTCTACCGCCGCGGCGGCGATGTGCGGCCGACCCGCATGAGCACCTGGGAAGACCACCGGCGTCTGGGACCGCTCTTGATCTCCCTCGATCATCACGGCCCCGATGGTTTCAGGGTCTGGTTCAGTGACGTGGCCATCAGGCTGAAGGGCCGCCCGGATTGGATTTATCCCGCCGAATGAGGCGTTCTCGGCTTTGCGGGCCCATCGGGCCGATCGAGCGCCTCCACCACGGCCGCGTCGCGCGCGTAGACGTCCTCGCGGAAATGTACCTGCCCCTGGTCGTCCACCATGGCCGTGAAATAGACCATCATGACGGGCATGGGGCTGACCGGTCGAAATCTTTTCGTCTGCCCGGTGGCGAGGATCTCCCGAATGCGGCCGATGGTCCATGGGTCGGCGGGGCTGTCGAGCAAGCGCTTGGCCAGTTTGAATGGCTTGTCGACCCGGATGCACCCCGCGCTGAACGCACGGTCGGTCTGCCCGAACTTGGTTTTGTGCGGCGTGTCGTGCAGGAAGATGAAGTGCTTGTTGGGCATGATGAACTTGACCCGCCCCACGGCGTTGTGCGCTCCCGGCGACTGGACGATGCGGTAGGGCAAACTGGCGGCCGTATAGCGCTGCCAGTCTATCGTGGCCGGGTCGACCGGGCGGCGGTCGCGATCGAACACCTGCATGTGCTGCCTTTCCAGGTAGGCACGATCCTTCTTGATCTTGGGGAGGATCGTCTTGTGCAGAATGCCCTGCGGCACCGTCCAGGTGGGGTTGAACTCGATGCGGGTGACGGCCGAGCGAAAGGACGGGGTCATGCGGTAGATATCGCCCACCTGGATCCGGGCCCGCCAGACGATCTCGTCATCCTTGAAGAGATATCCCCGATAACCGGCCATGTCGACCAGGATGAACGAAGCCGGCTGGTCATGGAATAGCCAGCGGCAGCGTTCCAGGTTGACCCGCAGCTGGCGGATACGGTCTGCGACCGAAACATTCAACGCCTCCAGGGTGGCCTCGTCGACCTCACCGTATTCGTCGTCGCCCGGGGCGCTCTCCCGATCGACCCGGGTCCTTTCCTGGAAACGCAGCACCGCGCGCGCGAGCGGCCGATCGTATACGAGGGGGTCGCCGTCGGTGTCGACGCTCAGATCACCGCTCAGGTTCAGCCGCTCTCTTACCAGCGGCACACGGGGGTCGCGACGGCCGACTTCCAGAAGGGGCCCTTCCGGGATCGGGCCCCAACCCCCTGCCGCGGCGATCCGGCGATAGTTGGCCAGCGCGGTGCGCAAACGCCGGTACAGCGGATGCGACGGCGCCTGCGCATCGAGGTGCGCCCGAATCCGCCCGTCCGCCAGCGCCGCCGTCAGCAGTTCGGCCGCCTCGATGCCGGCGTCCGACGGCGGGAAGTTCCAGTCCGGATTGAGGCGGACGGGGTCGACGCGTCCATGAGCCAGCGCATGCGCCAGCCGCAGAAAACTGGCGCTGAGCAGGATGTCCAGATGGGCATCCTGGTGCCCCGCAACCGGGGCGACGGACGGACCCTGGTCGGCCTTTCGCCGAAGGGTCGTTAGATGAAAAGCCTCGGGATCAAGACCGTGGGTCTCGGCGGCCCGGACGGCGGTCACCATGGCCCTGACGTGGGCCGGGTCCTGCCAGGCCGGCTGAAAGGCGCGCTGCGCGTAAAAACGCAGCAACGCTTCCCCCGGGTCGTAGCGGTCGTCCGCCAACTGGAGGCCGGCGACGGCCTCCCGCAGGCTTTCGGGCGTTTCGGGAAAAGCGGCTTCAGCGCCGCTCCCGGTCATGCCCACCATGGCGAGGGCAATCCCCAGCCAAACCATTAAACGCATGCTCTCAACCGTCCTGTGCATTTGAAGTCTTTTCCAGCCGTGCGGCCCAGCCCCCTCTGGGCTGCAGCCGCGTCGGGCGGCAACAATGGTTGCGGATTGTGTATAAACCATTATCCGACGAAACGGAAGGCTGCGGGTCTCCGGGTAGGGTTTGAAAACGGCCGCGAAACAGGTTAGTATGCCGCATTCGCAAAGCCCGTATTCATATCAGACCCGATAAAAAGTGAGGAATCATTATGCTCAAACTTGGAGAAAAGGGAACCATCCTGCAGCGCGACAAGCAAACCTATGCCATCGCCCCCCACATCCCCTGCGGTATGACCACCCCGGCCCAGCTGCGCACCATTGCCGACGTGGCCGAGAAATACGACTGCCAGGCCCTGAAGCTTACCAGTGCCGCGCGGATCGCCATCATCGGTCTGCGGGAAGAGGACATCGATCAAATCTGGGCCGACCTGGGCATGGTCCCCGGCCATGCCGTCGGCCTTTGCGTGCGCAGCATCAAAGTCTGTCCGGGGACGGATTATTGCCGCCTGGGCCTCCAGGACAGCCTGGCGATGGGCATGCGGCTCGACGACCGTTTCCATGGCATGGAACTGCCCAACAAAATGAAGATGGGCGTCAGCGGGTGTACCAACAATTGTGCTGAGAATTGCATCAAGGACATTGCGCTGATGGGCAAAAAAAAGGGCTGGACCGTGACCGCCGGCGGCAACGGCGCCAAGAAACCGCGCCTGGCCGACCACATGGCCGAAGAATTGGACGACGACGCCGCCTTGGCGATGATCGACCGGATTATCGACTACTACCGCGAAAACGGCAAGAAGGGCGAGCGCATCGGCCAGATGATCGACCGGCTCGGCCTGGAGACATTCAGGCAGGCCGTGCATCCCGCATGAGCGGGATGGCCCCCGTGCCCCGCCGGACTCGCTCGGGATCGGTATCGGCATCGGGATCGCGTCTCGCTGAAGTGCTGGATCATCCGATTCCGATAGCGATACCGATCCCGATCAAGAACCGGACCAGGTAAACGGACGCTGCCTTGACGCAGGAAGTTTGAAGATTGATCGCCACCTGGCTGAAAGGGAGCCGACATGCGTATTCTGCTCGTCGAGGACGACGTCAAGATCGCCTCATTTGTCGTCAAGGGACTCAAAGCCGAGGGCTATGCCGTCGACCACGCCGAAGACGGTGAAAACGGCCTGCACCTCGCGCTGACCGAACCCTACGATGCCGCCATCATCGACGTCATGCTGCCGCGGCGCAGCGGACTGGAGCTCATCCAGGAAATGCGCCGCCACCACCGGAGCACGCCGGTCATCATTCTCAGCGCCCGCGCGTCGACGGAAGACAAGGTGACCGGGCTGCAGACCGGCAGCGACGATTATCTCACCAAACCCTTTGCCTTCTCGGAGCTCCTGGCCCGCCTGCAGGCGCTCATGCGCCGCAGCAGCGGGGCCGCCGAGCCCACCCAACTCAAGGCCGGGGAGTTGAGCATGAATCTCATCACCCGCGAAGTCTTCCGTCAGGGCCGCAAGATCGAACTGCAGCCCCTGGAGTTCTCCCTGCTCGAGTATCTGATGCGCAACACCGGCAAGGTGGTCTCCAAGACCATGATCATGGAGCACGTCTGGGACTACCACTTCGATCCCCAGACCAATGTGGTCGAATCGCGCATCTACCATCTGCGGGAAAAGGTCGACAAGGGCTTCGACACCAAAATGATCCACACCGTCCGCGGGGTCGGTTATGTTCTTAAAACGCCTGAGCGTTCTTAGCCGTTCGCTGGCTTTCCGCCTGACCCTCTGGTACGCCGGCATCTTCGCCCTCTCCTCCTGCCTGGCGTTCGTCATTTTCTACTATCTGATCATCGACGTCCTGCGCGAGCAGACTGACGGGAACCTGCGCCGTCAGCTGACCGCCTTCAGCGGTATCATGCAGTTGGAGGGTATTGCAGGGGTGCAGCAGATCGCGGCCATGGACGCCCTGTCGGGAGGGGAGGAAAAACGCCTGATCCGGCTTCTTTCGCGCTTTGGCACCGAGTTCACGACCGCCGGCAGCGATTACTGGCAGGGTGTCGGGGTGAACGCCGAGGCCATCCGCAGGCTGCTCACCGGCGGCCGCCCGGTGATCGAAACCGTGATGCTGGATGAGCGGCGGGCCAGTCTGCGCATCATCTACGGGACTATCGGCCCGGGCGTCATCATGCAGCTGGGCCACTCGCTGACGGATGAAATCCGGCTGATCACCGCCTTTCAGCGCCTGTTTCTGGCCACGATCGGCAGCATGTTCCTGCTGGCGGTCGTTATCGGGTGGTTCCTGGCCCGACGCGCCCTCTCCGGGGTGGGCGGGATCGCTGCCGCCGCCCGCAAGATTTCGGACGGTGACCTGAAAACCCGGGCGCCAATCACCGGCCGGCAGGACGAAATCGACCAGCTGGCCGGGACCCTGAACCACATGCTCGACCGCATCCAGACCCTGATCCGCGGCATTGGCGAAATGAGCGACAACATCGCCCACGACCTCAAAAGCCCGGTGACCCGCATCCGGGGGCTGGCCGAAATCACGCTGACCACGGCCCAGTCCGATGACGATTACGAGAACATGGCCGCCAGCACCATCGAGGAATGCGACCGGCTGCTGGAAATGATCAACGCCATGCTGTTCATTTCGCGGGCCGAGGCCGGCGTCCGTGAAATCCGTCCGGAAGCCATCGCCCTGGAGGCCCTGGTGGGCGATGCCGTTCTTTTGTTCGAAACCACGGCAGCCGACAAACAACTGCGGCTTACCTTCGCGGCGGCGACGAACGCGCGGGTGAAGGGCGACGCCCGGATGCTGCAACGCATGATCGCCAACCTGCTGGACAACGCGATTCGCTACACCCCGAGCGGCGGGCGGGTCAATGTCGCGCTCGAGGCCACGCCCGACGGCGGCGCACGGATCGATTTCCACGATACGGGCATCGGCATTGCCGCCGAAGACCGGGAACGCGTTTTCGAGCGCTTCTACCGCTGTGATCCCAGCCGCGCCGCTTCCGGCAGTGGCCTGGGCCTCAGCCTGGCGCGCGCCGTGGCCCGCGCCCACGGCGGCGACATCACCATCCGCAGCTCGCCGGG
>JASJBQ010000115.1 GCA_030066455.1 Desulfobacterales bacterium | reverse complement strand
CTGGAGTACAAAGACCTGCTGAAACTTTTCTCCTAACAGAACGGAGATCCGCATGTACACCAAATGGCTTTTGCTGACGGTCGCCCTGCTGGCCGGCATCGGCGCCGCCTGTACCGAACACCGCGTCGAGGTCGCCCCGGTCGAGGTCAAGCCGATTCACATCACCATCGACGTGAACGTGAAGATCGATCGGGAAATCGACGATTATTTCGGCGACCTTTTCGAACAGGAAGAGGCCCTGCGCCAGAAGCAGGAAAATGCGACGCAGGAGTGATCAGGGAGGAGACGAACACGATGACGGCATTTAAGCGCAGAATCATCGGCTGGTTGGTCATGAGCATGGCCGCATTCTTTCTGGCGAGCCCCGCTGCGGCCTTGGCCGGCGACGTGAAAGAACGCATGGCGGCCCGGGCGCCTGAAATCCTCAAGCTCAAATCCCAGGGCCTCGTCGGCGAAAACAACCAGGGGTATCTCGAAATCCGCGGCGACAGCGGCGGCGCGGGCGGCCTGGTCGAGGCCGAAAACAAGGACCGGCAGATGGTCTATCAAGCCATCGCCGCCAAGACCGGCGGCAGCGTGGCGCAGGTGGGCCAGCGCGCGGCGGCCAAACGCGCCCAGGTGGCCGGCGCCGGCGAGTGGCTCCAGAAACCCAGCGGGGAATGGTACCGGAAATAGCTTCTTGCAGGCCGCTAGGCGACATGAAATGCGGGGGAGGCAATGTGCGTCCGGCGGCACCGCGGACAGCGTCCGGGACGCGTAAAACGCCCGCGGCCTTTGAAGACGAATCCGCAAGACCGGCAGGATGCCTCCCGGATCACAAGGCGCGCACCGCTGCCCTGCAGGCTGCGCTGGACGTGGGGCAGGTGGGCGATCACCTCCTTTTCCGCAATCCCCAACTCCTGGGAGAGCCCCCTCACATCCCACTCACCCGCCTTGAGCACCGCCACCATCCGCTGCCGGATTGTCCCTGTCGTCATTCGCCGCGCACCTCCTCTTTGAGCAGGCAGCAGGCGATCTGATACAAGGGCCGGCCGTCCGGGGCGTAGTCGATATTGCCGGGCTGCACCAGGCGGTGCATGACACAGCCCTCGGGGATCGAGAGTTCGAAAAGATCCGCTTCGTTGATCGGCGGCGTGGCCGCGAGCCGATCGTCGTCGAACACCAGGCTGTGCAGGGGATAGTCCTCGCACAGCGGGCAGCGATAGACCCGCCCGTTGGGAAAGACGAAATAATTGTCCGCCACCCGGCCGGCACAGGCAAAAGCTTCGCCCGGTGCCAGAAAAACCTTGGGGTAGATCACGGTGAGGCCCGCATCGGCCATGCGTTCCGCCACCCGGGGAACGACCTCCAGCCACTGCTCGCGGGAGACCTGCCCCGGGACGTCCGGGGGCGAGCCCGTCTGCTTCGCTGCGGATTGCCCCCGCAGACCGATCACCTGGATAAAGAACCGCTCGACGCCCAGTTGGTCCAGCAGCGGCCCCATGCTTTCGAGATGCCCGATATTGGCGCTGCTTACCGTGTAAATCAGGCTGGTGTGGAAGCCGCGGGCCACGGCTTTGTGGATCCCGGCGCAGCAGACCTCGAAGGTGCCCTCCCCGCGGAGCGGGTCGTTGACCGCCGGCGTGGGCCCGTCGAGGCTGAAGCTGAAATAATCCACCTCGGCGGGGGTCACGCGGTCAAGAATGTCGTGAAACAGGTAGCCGTTGGTATCCACCGTCACAGACCCGAAATCCATCGCGCGGGCCAGGCGGATGATCTGCGCCAGATCCGGGTGCAGCGTGGGTTCCCCGCCCAGCAGAACGAGGTTGGTCTCCCGGCTGCGAGCCTGGAACGCCGCCAGCCAGCGGCGGACGGTTTCCAACGGCAGGGTCTGCGTGCCGTGCTGGGCTGGATTGATATAACAGTGGCGGCAGTTGAGGTTGCAGCGGGTCAACAGGTGGAAGAAGAGGTTGACGGCGTTGCGGGAGAACGCCACCGTGCGTTTAGGGGCCATGCCGAACTATTTGAGAGTTTTGAGAATTTTCTGGGCCTTGATCAGCTCGTCGCTGGTCAGCCGCAGCCGGATGGAAAGAAACTCGGCAAAGATGCGGTAGAGCAACAGCAGGAAATCGAGCCGCTCGTCGCGTCCGTCCTTGCCTTCCATGCGTTCGGCGGCGGAGGTGTTGACCGCCAGGCAGACGACCCGGTCCAAGGCGATGGCGGTGGCCGATCGGGCACGGCTGTCGATCACGCGCATTTCGCCGAAAATTTCGCCCCGCTCGGAGAACACCCCGATTTCGATGCCCCCCTTCTCGATACGCACCTGGCCGTCGAGCAGAAAATACAACCAGGGGTCGTTGTCCCCCTCACGGATAATCTGCTCGCCTTTTTGGTATTCGCGGATTTTGCTGAGGCGCAGCAGTCGGCTCAGGTTGCTGGTCTCAAAATTGCGCAGCGCCGGAATGGTAAGCAGTCGCTGGATGTTCTCGATACTGTCTTTGAGATAACGCGTTTCCTGCATATGGCCTCGCATGCCGGCCGGGTCGGCTTCGTGTTCCCGGCGTCTAAATCATTTCCATACAGTTCTTGGACAATGATCCATCAAAATCGACCGGATAGCAACCATCGAAACAGGCTTTGCAAAAATGTCTGGCCGGCGCCGTCACCCCGGTGGACTCCAGCAGGCCCGGCAGGCTCAGATAGGACAGGGAGTCCAATCCCAGGTGATGGCCCAGCTTTTGCACCGACATGCTGGCCGCAATCAGCTCCCCTTCGGTGGGAAAATCGATGCCGTAGTGGCAGGGATGCCGGTGGGGCGGGCCGCTGACCCGCATATGGACCCGTTTGACCCCCAGTTCGCGCAGGGCCTTGACACGGGTTTGGGCCGTGGTGCCCCGGATGATGGAGTCCTCGATGATAATGATGTCCTTGCCGCGCAGCAGGTCCTTGACCGGGTTGAGCTTCACGCGCACGCCGAAATCGCGCATGCTCTGGGTGGGCTGGATAAAGGTCCGCCCCACGTAGTGGTTGCGGATCATGCCCATCTCGAAAGGAATGCCGGCTTCCTCCGAATAGCCCAGGGCCGCATAGGTACCCGAATCCGGGAAGGGCATCACCAGATCGGCGTCCACCGGGGATTCCTGGGCCAGACGGCGGCCGTGGGCCTTGCGCGTCAGATAGACGTTCTTGCCGAAAATCGTGCTGTCCGGGCGGGCGAAGTAAATGAATTCGAAGATGCAGAACGAGCGCGGCGCCCCCTCGGGCCGGGTCTGGATGCTCTTGACGCCCGCGTCGCTGATAATGACGATTTCGCCCGGATCGAGCTCGCGGACGAATTCGGCCTCCACCAGGTCGAGCGCACAGGTCTCCGAGGCCAGGACATAGCTGCCGTTGAGCTTGCCCAGGCACAGCGGCCGGAACCCGTCGGGATCCTTGATCCCGATCACCTCGCCCTCGCTGGTCAAGAGCACGAAGGAATAGGCCCCCTTGAGGCGTTTGACGGTTTCCATCAGCGCCCCTTCAAAGCCATGGCGCAGGTTCTTGACGAACAGATGCAGAAAGACCTCGCTGTCCATGGTGGTCTGAAAGATGGAACCCGACTGCTCCAGTTCGTTCTTGAGGGTGTGGGCATTCACAAGGTTGCCGTTGTGCGCCACGGCGTAGGAGCGTTTCTGGTGGCGCACGAAGAAGGGCTGGGCATTGGTGAGAATCGAACTGCCGGTGGTGGAATAGCGCACGTGCCCCACTGCCGAGGTGCCGACCAGCTGCCCGAGATGTTTCATCGTGAAGACATCCGAAACCAGGCCCATGCCCTTGTGACCGACGATGCTCTTGTCCTGACAAACGGTGATGCCGGCACTTTCCTGGCCGCGGTGCTGGAGAGCGTAAAGCCCGAAATAAGTGAGTTTGGCCGCATCCGCATGCCCGTGAACCCCGAACAATCCGCAGGCCTCACGGGGCTTTTCATCAAGAATCATCATCGGATCCTCTCCCGGTCGTATGACTTGCCCCTGGCTTCGATTCAGCCGGTGCGGCGCACACCGGATCGGGCGGCAAGCTGCTCGTGGTATTCCTGGAGCGACATCACCCCCAGACGCTTGCCCTTGAGGGCGGCCACCCCCTCGCACATGGCCATGGCCCCCGCCACGGTGGTGGCGTATGGCAGGTTGAATTTGAGCGCCGCGCGGCGGATCTCATAGCCGTCGCGTTTGGTTTCGTCTCCCGAACCGGTGTTGACCACCATCTGGATTTCGCGGTTCTTGATCGCGTCCACCACGTGCGGGCGCCCGGTGGAAACCTTGTAGACGAACCGTGCCGGTATTCCGCGGGCCTCCAGAAAATCCGCCGTGCCGCGGGTGGACAGGATGCCGAAGCCCAGGTCCGCAAACCGCCGGGCCAGATCAGCCACTGCCGGTTTGTCCCGGTCCTTGACGCTGATGAACACCGTCCCCTCCACCGGCAGCTGCTGGCGCGCCCCCAGCTGGGCCTTGGCAAACGCCGAGCCGAAATCCGTATCGATGCCCATCACTTCGCCGGTGGACTTCATCTCCGGTCCCAGAAGCGTGTCCACCGACGGGAAACGATCGAAGGGCAGCACCGCCTCCTTCACCGAAATATGGCCCGGAATGGTTTCCGCGGTGAGTCCGAGTTCGTCCAGGCTGCGGCCCAGCATCACCTTGGTGGCCAGTTTGGCCAGGGGCACGCCGGTGGCCTTGCTCACGAAGGGCACCGTGCGCGAGGCCCGGGGGTTGACCTCCAGGACGAAAACCTGCTCGCCCTTGATGGCATACTGCACGTTCATCAGCCCCACCACGTTGAGCTCGGCGGCCATGGCCCGGGTGGCGGCGGCGATCTCGTCCATTACCGGGGCGGGAATCGAATGCGGCGGCAGGATGCAGGCCGAGTCCCCGGAATGGATTCCGGCCTCCTCGACGTGCTCCATGATGCCGCCGATCACCGTACGCGCGCCGTCGCAGAGCGCGTCCACGTCGACCTCCACCGCGTCTTCCAGAAACTTGTCGATCAGCACCGGATGCCCCGGGGAGGCGCTGATGGCCAGGCGGGTGAAGTTTTCGAGGGCGGCCCGGTCGTAGACGATCCTCATGGCACGGCCGCCCAGAACGTAGGAGGGCCGCACGATCACCGGATAGCCGATGGCCTCGGCCACCCTGACGGCCTCGGCCACGTCCATGGCCGTGCCGTTGTCGGGCTGCACCAGACCGAGTTTTTTGAGCATGGCCTGAAACTGCTCGCGGTCCTCGGCCCGGTCGATGCTGTGGGGGTGGGTGCCCAGGATGTGGACCCCGGCCTGCAAAAGACCCGCGGCCAGGTTGAGCGGCGTCTGGCCGCCGAACTGCACGATCACGCCTTTGGGCTTTTCGGTCTCGACGATGTGCAGCACGTCCTCCAGCGTCAGGGGCTCGAAATAGAGCTTGTCCGACGTGTCGTAGTCGGTGCTTACCGTCTCGGGGTTGCTGTTGACCATGATGCTCTCCACGCCTTCCTCCCGCAGTGCGAAAGAGGCGTGGACGCAGCAGTAGTCGAATTCGATGCCCTGCCCGATGCGGTTGGGCCCGCCGCCCAGAATCATGACCTTGGGCCCCTCGGTCAGCCGGGCTTCATCCTCCTCCTCGTAAGTGGAGTAGAAATAGGGGGTGGCGGCCTTGAACTCGGCCGCACAGGTGTCCACCAGCTTGTAGACCGGCCGCAGGCCGACGTCTTGACGGCGCGACCGGATGGCCAGCGCATCGCTGCCGGTCAGGTGGGCCAGCTGCATGTCCGAAAACCCGAAGGCTTTGGCCTTTTCGAGCAGGCGATCGTCGAGCTCGGCGCCGGCCGCGGCCAGCTCGCCCTCGAGATCGACGATCTGCCGGATCTGGTAAAGAAACCAGGGGTCGATCCTGGTGAGTTCATGGATGGCGTCGACTGCGAAACCCTGCTGGAGGGCATGCCGCAGGTAGAAGATCCGCTGGGAATTGGGGGTCACCAGATGGTGTTCGATGTCGGCCCGGGTAAGGACGGCGGATGGGTTTTCGGCCGTGTCCCGGGGGTCGCGCCCGTCAGCCCCCAGGCCATGGCGTCCGATCTCCAGCGAGCGCAGCCCCTTTTGCAGGGCCTCCTTGAAGGTGCGGCCGATGGACATGGTCTCGCCCACGGACTTCATGGCCGTGGTCAGGAAATCGGGCGTCTCCGGGAATTTCTCGAAGGTCCAGCGCGGGATCTTGACCACGCAGTAGTCCAGCGTGGGTTCGAACGAGGCCAGGGTCTCGCCGGTGATGTCGTTGGGAATTTCGTCCAGGGAGTAGCCCACGGCCAGCTTGGCCGCGATCTTGGCAATCGGAAAACCGGTGGCCTTGGAGGCCAGGGCCGAACTGCGCGAGACCCGCGGGTTCATCTCCACGACGATCATCTCCCCGGTTTGGGGATGCACGGCGAACTGAACGTTGGAGCCCCCGGTGTCCACCCCGATCTCGCGCATGATGGCCAGCGAGGCGTTGCGCATGATCTGGTACTCACGGTCGCTCAGGGTCTGAGCCGGGGCCACCGTGATGCTGTCCCCGGTGTGAATGCCCATGGGATCCAGGTTTTCGATCGAGCAGATGATCACGACGTTGTCGTGCTTGTCGCGCATCACCTCGAGTTCGTATTCCTTCCAGCCCAGGACGGACTCCTCCAGCATCACCTGGGTGATCAGGCTGGCATCGAGGCCGGCCTTGGCCATGCGTTCGAGATCATCCGGGTTGTAGGCCACGCCGCCACCGGTACCGCCCAGGGTGAAGCTGGGGCGGATGATGATCGGATAGCCGATTTCTTCAACAATCGCCCGCGCTTCCGCCATGGTGGTGGCGATGCCGCTTTCCGGGATGCGCAGGTCGATGTTGGCCATGGCCTGGCGGAAGAGGTCGCGGTCCTCGGCCTTCTGGATGGATCCCAAGGTGGCCCCGATCATCTCGACATCGTATTGCTCCAGCACCCCGCGTTCGGCCACCTTGACGGCCGTGTTCAATCCGGTCTGCCCGCCCAGGGTGGGCAGGAGGGCGTCGGGGCGCTCGCGTTCGATGATCCGGGCGACGGTCTCGGGCGTCACGGGTTCGATGTAGGTCCGGTCGGCCATTTCCGGATCGGTCATGATGGTGGCCGGATTGCTGTTGACCAGCACGACCTCGTAACCCTCTTCCTTGAGCGCCTTGCAGGCCTGGGTGCCGGAGTAGTCGAATTCGCAGGCCTGGCTGATGATGATCGGGCCGGCGCCGATGATGAGTATCTTCTGGATATCCGTTCGTTTGGGCATGAAATCCGATCTCTGTCTATCGCTCCCGTTGGGGACCGTTACGGGGGCCGGGCCCGGCCTGGGGTGCTCGTTTTATCTGGAGGCTTCGTCCATCAGCCGGTTAAACGCGGCGAAAAGATAGCGGGCATCGTGAGGCCCGGGCGAGGCCTCCGGGTGATACTGCACGGCATAAAGCGGGTAGCGGCGGCTGCGAAATCCCTCCAGGGTGTTGTCGTTGAGGTTGATGTGGGTGATCTCGACGTCCCTGTCTTTCAGGGAATCGAGGTCCACGGCAAACCCATGGTTCTGGGAGGTGATCTCGATGCGCCCGCTGGCCAGGTGCTTGACGGGCTGGTTGGCCCCCCGGTGGCCGAATTTGAGCTTGTAGGTGCTTCCCCCCAGGGCCAGCCCCATGAGCTGGTGCCCCAGACAGATACCGAACATGGGCCGGTAGTCGACCAGCGCCCGGATGGTCTCGATGGCGTAGTGCACCGGTTCGGGGTCACCCGGCCCGTTGGACAGAAAGATGCCGCGGGGCGCCATGGCCCGGATGGTTTCGGCCGGGGTCGCGGCCGGGACCACGACAACTTCGAACCCGGCCTGGTCCAGACAGCGCAGGATGTTGTACTTGATTCCGAAGTCCAGCGCCACCACCGCATGCCGGCGGTCGCGCGCCTGCCAGACGTTGCGGTCCAGGGCTTCGGCGCCACCGGGCACATCCAGCGGCACGGCCTGATCGTCCGCCCAGCGGTAGGGGGCGCCGGTGGTCACCGTGCTGGCCAGGTCCTGGCCCTCCATGCCGGGAACGGCGCAGGCTTTTGCGACACAGGCCGACGGGTCCAGATCGTGGGTGGTCAGAATGGCCCGCATGGCGCCGGCCTTGCGGATATGGCGGGTCAGGGCACGCGTGTCCAGGCCTTCCACGCCGATGATGTCCTGGGATTTGAGGTATTCCGCCAGGGAGGCCGTGGCCCGGTAGTTGCTGTGAAAAGGCTGGTATTCCTTGATCAGAAAAGCGGCCACCTGGATCCGTCCGGATTCGATATCCTCACGGTTGATACCGTAGTTGCCGACCAGAGGGTAGGTCATGGTCACCAGCTGACCGCTGTAGGAAGGATCGGTCAGCACTTCCTGGTAGCCGGTCATGCTGGTGTTGAAAACCACCTCGCCGCGGGCTTCCCCGGGGCCGGTAAAAGAGCGGCATTTAAACGTCCGCCCGTCTTCGAGTGCCAGTAGCGCGTTCATGAGCGTTCGATCACCTGAAAGGATGTGGGAGTTCGTTCATTCACTCAGCGGGCTTCCGCCGTAAAGGTTAGCTTTACGTATTGGAAGCGTGCCGTTTTATCAATAGAAAACCGGCCGCCAGCCCCGCTGCTGGGGGGGGTGCGGCCGGATCCGGTCGTTGGCGTGATGCACCCGGCAATCAAACCAGCGGGGTGTTCTCCACCAGGTCCCAGATCCCGCAGGGACAGGCCCCCGCACAGAATCCGCACCCGATGCACCGATCGGCGTCCACCACGTATTCGTAGTCGCCGTCGGGTGTTTCCTCGCGGCTGATGGCGCTGTAGGGGCAGACCGCGGAACAGATGCCGCAGTCGCGGCAGGCGCCGCACGAGGAGCACTGCGAGCCGCAGTGGTCGATGTCTTCGTAGTCCAGAATGCGGGGATCGAAGTACTCCAGCGAGATCCGGTTCTTGTCGATCATCGGGCGGATGTCGCTCACCGGGCGGCGACCCGCGAGCATCTCCACGATGGCGGCCGCGGCCTGGCGCCCGGCGCCGATGGCATCGGTTAAAAGTCCCGGTTTGACGATATCGCCGATGGCGAAGACCTTGGCATCCGTGGTCTGGTAGTGTTCGTTGACCACCACGAACCCCTGTTCGGTGGCGACGTTCGCGGGAACGAAGCTCAGATCGGGCGCGTCACCGATCGAAATGAACACCGTGTCCGCCGGCAGCAGCTCACCGTTGGTCAGCACGACGCCTTCTGCCGTAATCTCCTGGGTGAAGCAGGGCCAGACGAATTTGGCCCCCACCTTTTCAGCATCCTCGCGTTCCTGGCCGAAGGAGAGCGGCTCCTGGATGTCGATCAGGGTGATGTCCTCGGCCCCCAGACGGTGAGCTTCGGTGGCCACGTCGCAGCCCACGTTGCCGGCCCCGATGATCACCACCCGCTTGCCCACATGGGCTCGGCCCACCTTGGCATCCGTCAAAAAGTCAAGGGCCGTGATCAGACGTTCCTTGCCGGGCACGGGCACCACCCGCGGCTTCTGGGCCCCGGTGGCCAGAACGACGAAGTCGTAGTCTTCGCGCAGCTGGGCCACATCGTCCTGGCTGACGGCCTGCTGCAGGTGAACATGGGGGATAATGTCGCGCACGCGTTCGAGTTCGGCCGAAACCACTTCTTCGGGAATGCGGCTGTTGGGGATGGCCGAAGCGATCTTGCCGCCCAGGATGGCGGATGTATCGAAAACCGTGGCCTCGTGGCCGCTGCGGCGCAACTGCCAGGCCACCGAAATGCCACCAGGCCCGCCGCCGATGACGGCCACCTTGCGGCCGCTCAGGGGCGGCAGTTCTTCCACCCCGGCCTCGATGCTGGCCTGGCCCAGTCCGCGGATATCCACCGGTGCCATGAAGGCCGACTGCCGCGTGCAACTCGACATGCATAGATTGGGGCACAGGTAGCCGCAGACCGTGGCTGGAAACGGGGTGAAGCTCAACGCCAGGTCCACGGCCTCGTCCATCCGCCCCTGACGCACCAGCCGCCAGCGCTCTTGAACCGGGATACCGCTGGGGCAGGTGGCCTCGCAGGGGGCCGCGTACTTGCGGTTTTCCCAAACCGGCACGAACCGCCGCAGTTCTCCGGTGGTAACCACCGGGATCTGACTGCGGTCCTGGTCGCTGAGATCGCCGATGATGCCCCCGCGGCCCAGCTCCTGATCCCAGACTTCCTGGTGGAAGGTCGCCATAGCGCGCGTCTGGCGGGTTTTCTTCTCGTGGGGACTGCGGGCCGTGATCAGTTGCCACTGGGTGCGGTCGGCCAGTTCGCCGGCCAGTTCCTTGCGCCCGATGCGCTGGAGAAACACC
>JASJBQ010000114.1 GCA_030066455.1 Desulfobacterales bacterium | reverse complement strand
CACAAAAGCATGGCCGTGCTCATGACCAACGACGGGGACGGCACCAAATGGATGCAGACCGGCAAGCCGCACGCCACCTACCATGATATCACAGGACATGTTGGTACGGCGGTCCAAACCAATGAATGGGGGTGGGCATCGTTTGAAACCAGAGGCGGCAAGGTATCCGTATGGGTTGAAGCGTGATTTAACCGCCTGCGAAAATATTCGATAGGCCGTCTTTTTCCTTACCGACCGAATGCGGTTTACTTCTCTAGCGCGTGACTTTCCAAGAGGTTAGCAATTCATTTCGCCCCATGGCACTCCCTGTTTAAGGCTAGACCCGTCTTTCCGAAACAGCCTGCTGACCAGTCGATTCTGAAATAGCGTTGTTGAAAAGGGAGCCGTTCTCAACTTCTGACAGAAAACAAAGTGCATTCTGCCAAATATGTTGACAAGAGCGCCTTATAAATATCCATCGAAATACGGGTTGAAATGGAGCCCTGCCTCCTCGGCTTGGTCAGACGTGCCTCAACAGGGCTTAAAGATCTTCGCAGTTTTTCAGGTAAGCGTCCCCCTGGGTCAAAATCTTCTTGCGTTCGCCCGTTTCCATTCGGTCCAGCACACGGTACATGGTGCCCATGCGGGGGTTAGTGCTCAGAAGCTTGCGGTGACGGTCGAGGAAGTGCCAGTAGAGACTGTTGAAGGGGCAGGCCTTGTCGCCGTGGCGCCGCTTGTGATCGTAGAAGCAACCCGGGCAGTAGTCACTCATCTTGTGGATGTAGTTGGCCGAGGAGACATAGGGCTTGGTGGCGATCAGGCCGCCTTCGGCGAACTGGCTCATGCCACGGGTGTTGGGCATCTCGACCCACTGGATCGCATCCACGTAGACGCCGAGGTACCAGGCGTCGACTTCGTCCGGGTGCACGCCTGAAAGCAGTGCGAAATTACCTGTGATCATCAGGCGCTGGATGTGATGGGCGTAGGCGTAATCCAATGATTGCCCGATGGCCTGCGCCAGGCAGTGCATGCGGGTGTCGCCGGTCCAGTAATAATCAGGCAGCTTTCCCTTATGAGCAAAGAAGTTCTTGTTTTCGAATTCCGGCATGAAGGCCCAGTAGATCCCGCGCATATATTCGCGCCAGCCCAGGATCTGGCGCACGAAACCCTCCACCTGGGCAATGGTGATACCGTCGGGATCGTCTTCCCAGCGCTGGACGGCGGCCTGGATCACTTCCAGAGGATCCAGCAGTTTGACGTTGAGGGCGAAGGATATCCGGCTGTGGAACAGGCTCCAGCCGTCGACCGTCATGGCATCCTGATAGGTGCCGAAATGGGGCAGACCTTCATCCAGGAAGTGTTTCAACTGCGCCAGCGCCTGGCGTCTTGTCACCGGCCACAGGAGGGTGCTGCCGGTGGTGCGCCCGAAATGCCGGACCTTCATCGACGTCAGCATCTTAACGATATCGCTGACGTCGTTTTGGAATCGTTTGGGGACCGGAATAGGCACCTTGCCATCATAACGCTTGCGGTTGCTGACATCATAGTTCCACTTGCCGCCGACCGGCTTGCCGCCTTCGAGCAGAATGTCGTGTTGCGTGCGCATCTCGCGGTAGAAGCGCTCCATGAGGTAGCGTTTCTTGCCGGCGAACATTTTCGCTACATCTTCCCGGCCGGTGAGAAAGTGCTCGCTGTCGAAAACCTCCGCCTCGATGGGAAGGTCGGCGGCTATGGCTTTGAGCTGGGCATCAAGGCGGTATTCGTCCGGCTGCTGGTATTCGAAGCGTCGGATGCGATGCTTTTTGACCAGGTGCTTGAGGTTGGTCTCAAAATCCTGCCGGTTGTCCGGATTGTCGAGGTGGAGATATTCCACGCGGTGGCCTTTCTTGCGCAGCCACTGCGCGAAAGCGCGCATGGCCGCAAAAAAGGCCAGAATCTTCTGGACGTGGTGGAGAACGTAGTCGGTTTCCTGGCGCACCTCCATCAGGGCATAGACGATATTGTCATCGGTCGTCTGGAACCATGAGTGACGCGGGTTGAGCTGGTCGCCCAGGATCAGGCGCAGGGTGTTGGCCGTGGTCATGAGGCCTCCTCGCTGCGGGCTGCACGCGCGTCGACCTTACGGACATAGGCCTTGATGTCGCATTTGCGCTCCAACCCACTGGCCGCCATGTAGCGGACTTTGCCGAAAACCGGCCGCTCGAACCAGGCGCGGTCGTGTTTGCCGAAGATCCAGGCCACGCCGGCATAGGAATTGGGGTCGCGGCCGTCGAGGAAATATTTGTTGTTGATGGCCAGGGTGATGTCAAAGGCTTCTTCGGGATCGGGCGTCCACTCCAGGATTTTCTTGCCCCAGTACATGCGCATGTAATTGTGCATGAACCCCGTGAACTTCATCTCGCGCATGGCCGCGTTCCAGTACGGGTCGTGAGTCCGCGCGGCTTCGAGCGCTTCCCGGGTGTAGACGTGCGTGCGCCGGTCGCCGGCATGTTCGGCCAACGTCTTGCGGGCCCAGTCCGGCAGGCAGGCGTAGCGGTCGTAGTCCAGCGTGTAGTAAACGAAATTGATGGCCAGCTCACGCCGCACGATTAGTTCCTCCAGGTAGGCGGCCCGGTCGATCCCCTGCCCCTCGCGGGCTTTGCGCACCTGCAGTGCGAGATAGACGGGGGAGATCTGCCCGAAATGCAGGTAGGGGCTCATCATGGAGACATCGTCGGTCTGGGGCTGGTTGCTGTGGGTATCGTAATGGGCAAGGCTGTTGCGGATGAACCGGCGCAGCCGTTTTTTGGCTTCGGCCGTGCCGCCCTTGAAAAAGCTTGTAGCCGGCGAAACGCTGCGGTCGATCTTGAGCCCGGCGAGCACCGCGTCGATATCGCTCAGTCCGATGCCGTCCAAATCCAGATCGAGAGAGGATTTACGCGGATTGACGGCCCGCGGCAATTTGAGATAGTCGTCCAATTGCTTCTGAATCCGGGGCCGGATGGTGCGGGCGGCATACTCCGCCTTGTTCGATACCACCCCAACGGGCACGACCACGTCGCCCTCCACCGCCACGACCCGGCAGCCCGCTTCCTCCGCCAGTTCCCGGCGCCATTCGCGCTGGTGGCGGGTGTAGCCCACGTCGCAAACGATGAGCGCCGCCCGGCGCCCGAGTTCAAGCGCCACCGCGGCCGGCGCCCCCTGCCGCACCACAAGACGAAGACCCTTGCGCTGCAGGGCCGCCGCGACCTCCTGCAGCCCTTCGAGCATGAAGCGATAGTGCCGCAGGTTGGCTTCGGGGTAGTCATCCATCAACCCGAAGGCCACCACCACCGGCAGTTTGAGGCGGTTGGCCTCGCGTACGGCCAGATCCAGGGCGGGGTTGTGCTCGGCCCGCTGGGACTGCTGCATCCAGTAGAGGACGTAGTCGCCCGCCGCGACCTCGCGGTCGTTCAACACCTGTATCCGCGTATCGGCCACAGTCATGGAACATTCCTAACTCGAAACGGGGACCGCTACCAGGCACGTATCCTTGGTCGCCTTGATCTCTTTATTCACCGTCGGTATCGCTATCGGAATCGGAATCGAAGCGTTTCGCAACACTCCTTCTCTTTCGAGACCCGATACCGATTCCGACCCCGATTCCGAAAAAACCCTGGACACCATCCAAGGAGAGGCAGAATGGGACCAACGCCCCTGGGGCGTTCGGGCAAAAAGCCCTTTGACTCGCGCCGAACCTTTCACCGACGCGCAGGCGAAAGTGGAGATACTATCCTATCGCCACCGCCAGTCGCGGCGGAATCAACGCATTCGAGTGCATGCTCAATCCAATTATTGCTTCCCCGCCTTCAATGCCTCAAACGCCTTCATGCGCTCCAGCCATTCGTGCATATCGATGGTGGTCTGTGAAAGCTGGTAACGGCCGTCGGCAAACACCCCGTAGTCGCCGCCCCCTGCCATGGCCGCCGCAAAGCGCACCGTGTTGGCGTAGAACAACCAGGTATCGCTCCAGCGGCGTTCGCCGTGCTCGTCAAAGGGATTGGCGCCCTGGCCCAGCCCCTTGGCGTAGCCCCGCTCCCAGCCCTCGACCATGAGATCGGTGACGGTGCGCACGGCCGCGTTCGAGTGTTTGATGGTGTTGTGGTAGCGGCGCCAGTGGCCCTCGACCCAGGAGGTGCCGTGGCAGGCCAGACAGGTGGCCTGCATGGTCAGGGTATTGGCGGCTTGCTCTTCGGGGGTCAACAGATAGTCGTCGGCAAAGCCGCCTTCGAAGTCCGTCGGCAGGGGCAGACCGTCCTTGTTGCGGATGATGGTGGTATCCGGCGATTTGGGCTGGGGGTGGGCATAGATCAAACCGAAGATCCGCCAGGACAAGCGATTTTTCATCTCGTGGGTGCGCTCGTTGATCACCTCGTCATCGGTATTAACCAGGAGGCTGACGTGGCAGGTGGCACAGGTCGGGGCCGTGAAATCCTTGCCCACCGTCCAGGGCACGGCCTGGAAGTCCCATTCCTGCTTCTTGGAAGAATAGATGTTGCCGTGTTTGCTGGCGCTGTAAACTTTGAACGCCGGCACGTCCGGTCCCACATGACACTCCTTGCAGGTATGGGGCTTGCGGGCCACCTCGATCGAAAAGGAATGCCGGGTGTGGCACGCCGAGCAGGCGCCCTTGCTGCCGTCCAGGTTGATACGCCCGACCCCCTGGTTGGGCCAGCCCTCGGTGACGGGAAACTCAAGCTCGCCGGCATCGGTGTCGCGCACCTCGGTGCCGCTGACCGCGAGCTTGGTGCCGTGGCAGTAAAGGCAGGCTTCGGCCCGGGTGTCCGCGTCGGCCGGCGTTATTTTGAGCTGCCCTTTCTCCAGCGTGCGGTTGCCCAGGATCGAATGCTCGAGCTGGTTGTAGATCTCGTTGTCGACCAAATTGGCGTAGGCGTGGGCCATGATGTTGCGCGAATACTGGTCGGCTTCGACAGCGTGGCAGGTGCGGCAATCGTCCGGGCTGACCACGGTGTGGACATCATAGCCGTTGTGCTCGAAAGTGCCGGCGCCGTGAGCATCGGGCCGCAGGTTATGGCATTCGGCGCAGCCAACGGCCACCTTCTGCAAGCCTTCAGGGATGTCCTTGCTGGACACTTTGAGCGCCAGGTCGTCGGCCTGCAGGGCCTCGGCCGGCGTGATGGCGGCATGGCGGCTTTTTTTCCAGCCCTCCACGATGCCGGGATGGAAGACAGCGTGGCATTCCAGGCATTCCTGGGTCGCTTCGCTGAGAGGGACTTCCGTTGCGAACGAAACCACGGGCCAGAGCATGAGGGTGATGGCAATCAATACGTACCGGCGGTAAATCACGGCAACCTCCTTCAAAAGGGTCAAGGCATCAGGCAGGGGATCCAAAGATGCGTTGCAGGGCATGATAACGGAAACGAAAAATTTCGTCCAGCTTGCGCCGGATTAAAATCGCGTGCAGTCCGATGCCGATGAGGCCGTAGGGCAGGCTGTAATGGACCTGATCGGTCTTTTCGACGCCGGCGGGCACCTCCCGCAGGTGATGCTGATGGTGCCAGAAGCGGTAGGGTCCCTGGCGCTGCTCGTCCACGAAATAGCGGGGCGCCGCCACCTGGGTGATCTCCGAGACCCAGGGAACGGCGATACCGGCCAGCGGGCGGATCCGATAGGTGATGATCAGGCCGGGGTAGACGCGTGCCGGCAGCCGGGAAGTGATTTTAAAATCCAGCCAGGGCGGCGTGATCGCGCGCAGGTTGGCCGGATCGGAGAAAAACCCCCAGGCCGATGGCAGATCGGTGGGCAGAACCTGGCGACGGTTGAGGGTGAAGGTTTTCATGGCGACCTTCGGGGTAAAGGGATTTCTGTCATCGGATCCGCAATCGGGATCGGGATCGTAATCGATACTGATCAAACCCGAAATGCTTTCGATACCGGCACCCGAATAGCGATTAAAGCTTGCAGGTCACCGCCTGTTCCACATCGACGGCTTCGGGGCCGTCCAGCACGCTTTTCCCCGTGCGCCGCGCAACGGTCTTGAGCATGCCTTGAAACAGCCAGGTGTGGGTCGGCAGAAGGGAATACCAATAGGCCATGCCCGCCAGACCCCGGGGCAGAAAGCGCGCCGCCATCTGAAGGCTGGTACGCATGGGGCCTTCGCTATCGATCCGAAACTCCAACAGCGCGTCGCCCGGCGCCTTCATCTCGGCCAGCAGCAGCATGCGGTGCGGCGGCTCGAGGGCCACCACGCGCCAGAAATCGAGCCCGTCACCGACGCGCAGATCCACCGGATCCCGCCGCCCGCGGCGCAGCCCCGGCCCCCCCACGGCCCGGTCCAATAGCCCCCGCAGCCACCACAGCGACTGGGCGAAATACCAGCCGTTGCGCCCCCCGATCCGCCGGACGGTGTCCCAGACATCCTCCGGCGAGGCCTCGAGCACGATGCGATGGGCTTCGTTGAGCACGGTGCCGCCGGCATAATCGGCATCGCCGCAGGTGGTCCACTCGGGCGGCAGCACCCCCCCGCCGTCAAACCAGCAGGTGTCGACCTGCTCCTGGCGAATTCTCTCGAGGGCGGTTCGGATGGTTTCACGGCTGTCGTTCAGTTTCACCGGCACCATCTCGTGAATGCGGTTGTCCTTGCAGACCACGGGGATACTGAGGCCTTCGGCCAGCGGCTGGGCAATGGAGGACGGCACCGGCGTGACCAGGTGGATCCATTTGGCGCTCAACCAGGGCGTCAGCACCGGCACGGGGATGATGAGGCGCTTCCGGAGTCCGGCCTCTTCGGCGTAAATCCGGATCAAATCGCGGTAGCTCAGAATGTCGGGGCCGCCGATGTCGAGGGTCTGGCCGATGGTGGCCGGGGCCAGCAGGGAGCGCTCCAGGTAGTCCAATACATTGCGGATCGAAATCGGCTGGCAGGGCGTCCCGACCCAGCGGGGGGTGACCATCATGGGCAAGCGGTCCACCAGATAGCGCAGCATCTCAAAAGAAGCGCTGCCCGAGCCCAGGATCATAGCCGCGCGCAGATTGGTCACCGGCACCGCCCCGTCCATGAGGATCTCCTCCACCTCGTGGCGGGACTTGAGATGCTTGCTCAAGGCCTCGTGGTCCTGCTCGCCCAGACCGCCCAGGTAGATGATGCGCGTGAGGCCGTTTTGCGCCGCCGCCGCCACCATGTTCTCGGCGGCCGTGCGGTCGGCCCAGGCAAACTTGCCCTTGGCCGCATTCATGGAATGGATCAGGTAGTAGGCCACACCGCAGCCCCGGGCCGCTTCGACAAAGGCCTCGCGGTCCAAGGCGTCGCCGGCCGCGACCTCGAGCGCCGGATGGCGGCCCCAGGGCCGGCACAGCAGGCGTTCGGGCGAGCGCGCCATGGCCTTCACCTTGAAACCGGCATCCAGCAGGCGGGGAATCAACCGTCCGCCCACGTAACCGGTTCCGCCCGTCACCAGTATGGGTCTTTCCATCATGGTAGCAATTTCCCTATCGGTTTCTGCTATTCGGAGTCGGGGTCGCTATCGGCATGGCGCTCAATCCCGAGTTGAAAATTCGTTTTGGTTCCCGATACCGATTTCGATCCCGACCCCGATGATAAGCGCGAGAAAGCCATCGATCACGGTTCAAAAAAGACCGCCCGGGGTCATCGCACGCTCCCCATTCAAGTGCGCACCCGGCCGCTGGATCGCGTTGAGATGTTTCCGGGCAAGGCATCCGAAGGTGAAACGGTACCCCGGTACCGTGAACCTGAGGTAACGCCGCCCGGGGACATCTCAACGCGATCCGGCCTTGGGTTAGACGTGGTTGCGCAACTTCAACTCCACCGGGTGCGGGTTCAAATAGGACTGCTGCTCCAGATACGGCTGGTCGTATTTGCGCACGTAGTGCCGGAAAAGCGTGAGCGGCACCACGAGAGGCACCAGTTGCTCCTTGTAATGCCCCATGACCTCCAGCAACTCCTGCTTCTCATCCGCCGTCAAATTCTTGCGAAAATAGCCGAGCATGTGCAGCATGACATTGTAGTGCTTTTTTACGGTGGTTTTGAGCCGCAGGGCCTCCAGCAACAATTTCTCATATTCTAGATAGAGCAGGCTGCAGCCCATCCCTTTGCCTTGGGCGGTCATGGCGCCCATTTGTTTCAAAAGCTTGGGGCTGTGGGCCATCAGCACCAGCTTGTTCTGCGAGTGGAAATCGACCACGTTGCCCACGCAGGAGCGGCGCTTGCGGTTTTCGCGCCAGCGCCTGAGGGTGAAGACCTGCTCGATGAAATTCTCGCGGATCAGGGGATTGCGCAGGCGCCCGTCATCTTCCACCGGGATCAGGGGGAAGTGGTCCATAAAAGCCCGGGCGAAAATACCGACCCCCTTTTTCTGGGGCATGCCTTTTTTGCCGTAGACCTTGACCCGGACCATACCGCTGCTCGGCGAGTCGCTCTTGAAGATAAACCCGCACAGTTCTTCCTGCGCCAGTTCCTTCAGGCGCCCGCGGGCCCACGTCTTCATGCGGTCGGTGTGGTCAACTTTTGTCTTGGTGGTCACGAGCTGCGGGTCTTCAGGATCCCCGACCAGTCGCAGGGTTTCGCGCGGGATGCCCAGGCCGATCTCGACCTCCGGACAGACCGGCACCCAGTCCACGAAATGCCCCAGGGTGTCCGTGAGATAGCGGTCGCGCTTGTGTCCCCCGTTCCAACGCACGTCGTTGCCGAGCAGGCAGGAACTGATGCCGATCTTGATTTTGGTGGACATGGCTGATCTCCCTTGTGGTGTTGCGATTCATCGTGCCGATGAATCGGCCGGTTCCAATTTGTGGCCTCAAGCCGCCAAGCGGCTGATCCTCCCTGACGGCAACCTGTCTCCAAGCGCTGGCCGGCGACCATTTAATCGCGCCGATGCCGCTTGGCGTCTTCTCCGTCCGCGGTTCCCAGGATGACGATTCCCAGAAAACCGTCCACCGTGACCGCGTCGCCCGAGGCGACGAACCGCATGATTTCGGGCACGCCCGTCACGCAGGGCAACCCGTATTCGCGGGCGATGATGGCCCCGTGGATCAGCATGCCGCCGCGCCGCTCGACGATCCCGGCCACCAACGGGACCACGAAGGTCATGTTGGGATCGACCGCGTCGCAGATGAGAATTTCACCGGAACGAAACCGCCCCAGATCCCTGGGCGAGCGCACCACCCGGGCCCGTCCCCGGGCCAGTCCGGGACCGGCCGGCTGGCCCACCAGCTGGCGCGCCTTGAGGGCTGGGGCCGTTTCCGGCGATGCGGTCGGGGCAGCCGCGGGCGCGGAAGACAGCGGGAAGCGCGCGACCATTTCCGCCAGAGCGGCATGGGGCGCGGCCGCGAGCCTTCGGGATCCGGTGCGCACGGCGCGACGCAATTGCGCCTCGATGCGCCCCAGATGAATGTTGTCGTCGTCACGCAGGCGGTAACTGGCCCGCGCCAAATCGAGCAAACCGGCGGCCCACCGACGCTCCTCACCCGGGAAACAGGCCAGGAATTGTTCTTCGGCCCTGGCTTGAGCCCCCGCCGCCTGGGGCTCGCTCGTCTGCTGGACGCCGGCCATCTCCACCAGCAGCGGGATCAGCGTGCCGCCGGCCAGATCGTCGGCCAGATCCCCGGTGACGCCCGAGGAAAGATCGCCGTAGGCCGCCAGGAATTCATCCAGGGCCCGCTGGAACGGATGGCCGGCCGGCGGCAGCCGGCCGGCTTGCAGGGTCTTCGCCAGCTCGGCGTCCGCACGCACCCGATCCGCCAAATCCTCCAGGCGGCGGTTGCGCGCCAGGCTCTCCATGGGGGTGGCCGTCAACAGCGTCACGAAAGCATAGGGGTCTTCGGGCTTGAGCGCATCGTTGTAGACCTGGCCGAACAGCCGCGCCCCGTGGGCGAAGGGTATGAAATCGGCGTAGTAGACATTGCCCCAGTGCTGGTTGATGTCTCCGCGCCGTTTGATTTCTGCAGCCAGTTCATCGTCCGCAAGCGCTTCGAGATCGACTTCGGCCAGCGCTTCGGCTGTACGGATCATTTCCGGAATGAGGTCGTCCTCGATCTTGGCGCGCAGATCGCAGAGATTGTCAAAGCTGCGCCGCAGGCTTAGATACCAGCCCCGCTGGTCGCGTCCGCCGTCTGCCGTGGCGGTGATCGGCCGCGCCTGGAGAAAAGTAAAACCGCTATCGTCTAAAGTCCACTCGACGTCCTGGGGCCCCCCGAAACAGGCTTCGATTTCACGGACGGCGGCAAACAGACGGGCGAGTTCTTCGCTTTCCAGACAGTCGCCCCGGGTGCGAGGGGACGGCACGGCCCGAACGACCGTTCCCTGCTCGGCGGGCACAACCGCCTCACGCCCGTCTGCGGGGGTAAAGGCAAGCACGTCACCGCTAT
>JASJBQ010000113.1 GCA_030066455.1 Desulfobacterales bacterium | reverse complement strand
TTTGGTATTTGGCGCTATGGCGTGTCTAAGCCGGTATCAACCCCTTGCCCCGCGGTAGAATGAGGAGATCTACCACGAGGACGAGAATAAGGCCGACAAGGATGTTGATGCGGGCAATAAGTTTCATGAGCGTCTGAAATCTGTAAATTTCGGAAACAGTTAACAGCCCCTTTCAAAGTTGTCAAGACATTTCCCAACAGGTGCTGCCGGAATCGGTTCCGTAATCGGGTGTCGATAAAAGGCGGCATATCCAGGGGAACCAGGCGCCGGGTTTCAGGCAAGAAGAAATCAGAATTCTGAAGCCAGAAGTTAGAATCCTGAGGTCTCAAGCCACGGATTGCAGACATTTGAACAACGAAACCTGAAGCCTGAAAGCCTCGCCCGCGGCAACCGGCCGAGGCCGCAGCCGATGGGCCCCCGCAGGCGCTGTCCAGGGAGCTTGAAAGACCCATCAGCCCGTCAGGCAAGGCGCGGCTCGAGGCGGGACGCACAGCAACCATCTGGGTTGTGAGCACGCCCGCAAGAGCCGAAACGCAGCATGGCGGCGTGAGGCGCCGCTTTTCAGCTGTCTGGCGGCTACGTCGAGGACGGACAAGAAGCGAGAACGCCGCCCGGGGCTGAAAGATGCCCCATGAAACGCGGCGTGACCCCCCAGGAGCGTTAGATTTCGGTTCTGAACAAGGCCGCAGTGAAAATGGCGTCCGCAGGCGTAGCGATGCTACGTCGAGGAACGACAGTGAACGAGAACGCCGTTCAGGGCCCAAAGTTGCCCCAGGCCAGCAACCAGTGCCCGTTCAGAGGTGGTAGATTTCGGCGGCAGGCAAGGCCGCAGCCGATTGGCCCCCGCAGGCGTAGCTAAAGCTACGTCGAGGACGGACAAGAGGCGAGAACGCTGCATGGCGCTGAAAGATGCCGCCTCTGTACGGGCACTACGAGGCTTTTTCGTCCGGAATCATCGCCTCCCGATGCCCGCACCCTTCGGTCAGGCAGGCATAGAAATGCCCGTCGCGCTTGGTCGATTTTTCTACCATGAACGGCGCTTTGCAGACCGGGCAGGGACGGGCTACCGGACGGTCCCACATGGCCTGGGTGCAGTCGGGAAAGCGGCTGCACCCGTAGAAGATCTTGCCGCGCTTGGACTTGCGTTCCACCATCTCGCCGTCGCAACCAACCTGGGGGCAGGGCACGCCCGTGGACTGCCCGCCGCCGTTGCCCACCGATTCGGTGTGCTTGCACTCCGGGTATCCGCTGCAGGCCAGAAACTCCCCGTAGCGGCCGCGTTTGCCCACCATGGGGCGGTCGCACTTGGGACAGGTCTTGTCGACTTCCTTGTCCACCGCGGGTTCGATGGTCTGGATCCGTCCTTTCTCATCCCGGGTGTAGTCCCGTGAATAGGTGCACTCCGGATAGCCGTTGCAGGCGATGAAGGGGCCGTTTTTTCCCACCTTGATGTGCAGGGTCTGGCCGCATTCGGGGCATTTCAGATCCGTGGCAAAGCCCACGCCCTTGATGCTGAGCATGCCGTCGGCGGCTTCCTCCAGTTTGGCCTTGAAGGGGGTGTAGAAGCGCTCCAGGATGCTCAGCAGGTCGGCTTCGTCCTGTTCGATGCGGTCGAGGTTGTCTTCCATCTTGGCCGTGAACTCGACATTGAAGATATCCGGAAAATTGGCGACGATCAGGTCGTTGACGATGAAACCCAGTTCGCTTGGCCGGAAGTAGCCCTTGAGCAGTTCGACGTAGCCCTTGTCGCGGATGGTCGAAAGGATGGACGCATAGGTGCTCGGGCGCCCGATGCCGTTCTCCTCGAGTTCTTTCACCAGGGAAGCTTCCGAAAACCGCGGGGGCGGGGCGGTGAAGTGCTGCTTGGGGACGAGGTCCTGAAGCGCGAGCACCGCGCCTTCGGCCAGTTCGGGCAGCGCTTCCTTCTTTTTCTCCTGCCGGCTTTTGCGCTCTTCCTCGGCCGAGGTGTAAAGGGCCATGAAGCCGGGGAATTTGACGGACGAACCGCTGGCCGTGAAGATGTAATCCTCGGCCTTGATGGTGAGCGTGAGCTGGTTGATCAGGGCCTGCTGCATCTGCGAGGCCACGAACCGCTTCCAGATTAGCGAATAGAGGGCGGCCTGGTCGCTGGTCAGGAAGGCCTTGACGGATTCGGGCGTGTGCAGGACCGAGGTGGGCCGGATCGCTTCGTGGGCGTCCTGGGCTTTCTTGCGGTTTTTGAAAAAACGCGGCTGGCCGATGGCGTAGTCCGGGCCGAAGCGCGTCTTGATCAGTCCCAGGGCCTCGCGGGCCGCCTCGTCGGCGATACGCGTCGAGTCGGTGCGCATGTAGGTGATCAGGCCGACGGTCTCGCCGGGCCCGAGCTCGACCCCCTCGTAGAGCTGTTGGGCCACCATCATGGTTTTGCGGGCCGAAAACCGCAGCCGGCGAATGGCCTCCTGCTGCAGTTTGCTCGTCGTGAACGGCGGCAGGGGATTGCGCCGCTTGGTTTTCTTGACCACTTGGCTGACGGTGAAAGTGGCTTGGGACAGACGCTCCGTGATCTGCCGGGCCGTGTCGCCGTCGGGAATGGTGATCTTGCGGCCTCCGTGGCGCACGAGCTTGGCGCTGAAAGGCGGGGGCGTCTCGCCTTCGAGAGCGGCGGTGATGCTCCAGTACTCCTCGGGTTCGAAAGCCTGGATGGCCCGCTCGCGGTCGCAGATGATCTTGACCGCCACCGACTGCACCCGGCCGGCGCTCAGGCCGCCCTTGACCTTGCGCCACAGCAGCGGGGATATCTGGTAGCCCACCAGCCGGTCCAGGATGCGCCGGGCCTGCTGGGCCTCGTATTTACTGAGGTCGAGTTCGGTGGGGCGCTCGATGGCCTCCTTGATGGCGCTGCCGGTCAGTTCGTGAAACAGCACCCGGTGGAACCGGCGACCTTTCTTCTTGAGCACCTCGGCCGTATGCCAGGCGATGGCCTCGCCTTCGCGGTCGGGGTCGGGGGCCAGATAGATGTCTTCGGCCTCGCCAGCGGATGCTTTCAGATTCTTGATCACCTTCTGCTTGCCGCCAATGATGCGGTACTTGGGTTTGAACCCCTTTTCGATGTCGACGCCCATTTCCTTCTGGGGCAGGTCCTTGATGTGTCCAACCGTGGCGGCCACCTTGTAATCCTTGCCCAGGACCTTCTGCAAGGTCTTGATTTTGGTCGGTGATTCCACCACGACAAGCGGTTTAGTCACGGGTAATCCTCTATCGTTTGGTTCGGTTTAAATGTTCGCAACACCGGGTCGCCGGGGTGCGGCGACGGCGGTGCCTGCGGTTTTCAGGGGCACGTCGATCGCACCCCCTCAACTATCTCTATCGCCCGCTATTCGCAGGGCGTTAATTGGACCCCGATCGGGGGACATCCGCTTCAGCCTGGCGGGGATTTTTCAGCCCGATCCCCCGGGTCCGCGTCGATGCGGCTGAAAAGTTTGCCCGGGTCCTGCCGGACAACCCCCTTGAGTTCGAGGGCCAGCAGGATGCTGCCCAGATGCCCCGGCTCCAATTTAAGCCGGCGCGTGAGATCGTCAACATGAATCGGGTAGACTGTCAGATTTTCAAGCACCCGCGCCTCGTCCCCTGAAAGGGGGGGGCTGGTACTGCGGCCGGTGGGGACGGCGTCGGCCGATGGGCGGCCATCGCCCCAGGCCCAAGCGGGCAGCTCCTCCAGGATGTCACCGACCTGGGTCACCAGTTTGGCCCCGCTCTTGATCAGACCGTGGGTACCGATGCTCTTGAAGGAGTCGATGCTGCCGGGGACGGCGAACACCTCCCGGTTCTGTTCGGCGGCCAGGCGGGCGGTGATCAGCGAACCGCTGCGACGGGTGGCTTCGACCACCACCGTGCCCGCCGACATGCCGCTGATGATGCGGTTGCGCTGGGGGAAATGGTGCGCCTCCGGTTCGGCCGCGAGCGGAAATTCCGAAATCACCGCGCCGCTCTCGGCAATGCGCTCGAACAGCTTGCGGTTTTCGCGTGGATAGACGCGTTCCAGGCCGCTGCCCAATACGGCCACCGTGACGCCTTCGGCCGCGATCACGCCTTCGTGGGCGGCCGTGTCGATGCCGCGGGCCATGCCGCTCACGACCGTAATGCCGTGGCCGGCCAGATCCCGGCTGAGGCGTTTGGTTGTTTTGCGGCCATAAGGGGTGGCATGGCGTGATCCCACGATGGCCACCGGGCAGCGGCAACGCGTCAGGTCCCCCCGGACGTAAAGGAATGGGGGGGGATCCGGGATTTCCAACAGCAGGGCCGGGTAGGCCGGATCCCGCTGGGTGATGATCCTGATCCCCAGGCGTCTGGTGCGATCCAGTTCACGCCGGACCGTATCGCAATGAGGGCGCGAACGCCGCAAGGCGGCCACCACACGGGTGGAAACCCCTTCGACCGCCAGAAGGGCTTTGTCGCCGCTTGCGAATACGGCTTCAGGGGTTTCAAACTGCCGGATCAGCCTTCGAAAAAGCAGGTTGCCGATCCCGGTGACGGAACGCAGCCGGAACCAGGCCGCCAAATCATCCCGGGAAGCCTCGAGTGGGGTTGGACCTGCCTGCATGCCTTATATCCGAACCGCCCGCCTCGGCGCCTATTTCTTCTGCCAGGCCAGAAGAATCGGACTGGCGACGAAAACCGACGAGTAGGTCCCCACCAGAACACCGACGATCAAGGCAAAGGCAAAGTCGTGGATGATGCCGCCCCCCAGAAGAAACAGTGTCACCACCACCACCAGCGTTGTCAGCGACGTCAGCAGGGTGCGGCTCAGGGTTTCGTTGATGCTGCGGTTGATGACGAAGGCCAGCGGATTTTTGTGATGCTTTTTGAGGTTTTCGCGAATGCGGTCGAAAACGATGATCGTGTCGTTCAGGGAATAGCCGATGATGGTCAGCAGGGCGGCAATGATCGGCAGGGTAAACTCCTTGTCAAAGAGCGCAAACAGTCCCACCGTGATGGTCACGTCGTGGATCAGGGCCACGATCGCCCCCATGGCGTAGCGCAGGTTGAGAAACCAGAACAGGGCCAGCGTCACGATGAGCGCCACCGCAATCAGGAAGGGGGTGCTGACCTGGAACAAGCTCAGCCCGTAAATGGCGCCGATCAGGGCCGCCGCCAGGACGGCGCTCAACATCCATTTCATTTCGAAACGTCCCGAGATATAGACCGTGATGAACAGCAGGGCGTAGAACATGGCCTTGAGCGCCTTTTCTCTCAGGTCCTTGCCCACCTGGGGACCGACCATTTCCACACGGCGGATTTCCGCTGTCGCCCCCGTGGCCTCGGCCAGGGCGCTGCGCAACCGTTCGTTGAAACCCTTGTCCGTGGTGCCGGCCTGATCGGTGCGGACGAGGATCTCGTGGGCGTCCTCCTCGCCGAATTGCTGGACCGTGTAGCTGCCCATGTTCAGGCGATCGAGGCCGTCCTTGATCACGTTGGCGTTCGCCGGGGCGTCGAAGCGCACCTGGATCAGCGTGCCGCCGGCAAAGTCGATGCCGTAGCGCGGGCCGCCGCTGACCGCCAGGGCACCGATGCTGACGATGATCATCACGGCGGAAAGGGCGAACGCGATTTTGCGATAGCCGATGATTTCAAGATTGATGTCGGGTTTGACAAATTGCATGGCACAAGTCCTTCGTAGTCCGTAAAACCGCCCGGTGAAGCTCCTCTGACCGTCCTGCCGGCACGGTCGCGTGTCAGATGCTGATCCGGGCCACCTTTTTGCCGGCCAGGATGAAATCGAACACCGACCGGGTGAACACCAGGGAGGTGAACATGCTGGCGATGACGCCCAGGCTCAGGGTGACCGCAAAGCCTTTGACCGGCCCGGTGCCGAACTGGAACAGCACCAGGGCCGCGATCAGGGTGGTGACGTTGGCATCCAGAATCGTCAGCGTGGCCCGGTCATAGCCTGCGTCGACGGCGGCGCGCGGCGGTTTGCCGATCCGCAGTTCCTCGCGGATGCGTTCAAAGATGATGACATTGGCATCGACGGCCATCCCGATCGTGAGAATGAAGCCGGCGATCCCCGGCAGCGTCAGGGTGGCCTGAAAGCCCGCCAGTCCGGCGCCCATGATGACGATGTTCATTACCAGGGCGATGTCGGCCAGCAGGCCGGCCCCTTTGTAGTAGATGATCATGAAGATGACCACGAGCACGCCGCCGACAATCATGGAAATCAGGCCCTTGTCGATGGAGTCCTTGCCCAGCGACGGCCCCACCGTGCGTTCCTCCAGGATCACGACCGGTGCCGGCAGCGCGCCGGCGCGCAGCACGATGGCCAGGTCCTCGGCTTCATCGGCCGAGAAATTGCCAGTGATCACGGCCTGGCCGCCGGGAATGCGGTCCTGGATCACCGGGGCCGAATGAACCTTGCCGTCGAGCACGATGGCCAGGCGCTTGCGGATGTTTTCACCGGTGACGCGCTCGAAGATACGCGCGCCCTTGCGGTCGAAGTCGATGGCCACGTAGTAGCTGCGCTCGTCCTGGTCGAATCGTACCCGGGCGTCGGTCAGGTAGGCGCCGGTGAGCATGGTCCGCTTCTTGATCAGGTAGGGCTCTTCGATCCTGCGCTGGGTGGCCGGATCGACGGTCACCTGGTAGAGAATCTCCGTTCCCGGTGGCGGGCCTTCCTTGAGCGCGGTACGGGCGGGCAGGCGTTCGTCCACCAGCTTGAATTCGAGTTGGGCGGTGCGTCCGATCAGCTCCTTGGCCCGCTCGGTGTCCTTGACGCCCGGCAGCTGGATCAGGAGGCGCCGCTCGCCCTGGCGCCGGATGTCCGGTTCGGCCACGCCGAACTGGTCGATGCGGTTGCGGATGGTCTCCAGCGCCTGGCCGACGGCCAGCTCTTTGATGCGTTCGGTTTCCTGGTCCGGAAGATCGAGCACGAGCCTGAGGCGGTCGCCCTCAAGGGAGCGGTCCTGGATGCGCAGGTTGCGGAACTCCTCATCCAGCAGGTTTTCAAACGCTTCGATGTTCTCCCCACCCTGGACGCGGACCTGGATGCTTGCATCGTCTATCTTTTCGATGGAGGCCCGGCGAACCTCGGCCCGCCGCGAGCGCTCTTTCAACTCCTGGGCGGTGCGTTCGATGGTGCCCGCGACGGCCTTGTCGGTTTCGACTTCCAGCACGAGGTGCATCCCCCCCTGCAGGTCGAGTCCCAGATTGATCTTTTTTTGAAGCGGAAAACCGGGGATGAAGGTCGGCAGGACATAGACGATGGCCGTCAAAAAGACCGCGGCGATAATGACCGGTTTCCATGAAATACTGTTCACAGATTCGCTTCCTTTCCTGAGTGCGCCAAATGGCAAAATGGTTAAACCGCCCCTTGGCGGTTTAACCATTTGAATCCTTTAAAACGACAGTCTGACAGGACGTCCGCCGTCAGGATTTGTCGGCGTCACGTTTTTCCTTCTTCTCTTTCTTGGACGACGGTTTGGAGGCCGGCGCCGCCGCGGCCTGGGCCAGGCCGGCCACGTTGGCGCGGACCACCTTCACGCGGACCCGGTCGGCGATTTCCACCGTCAGGGTGGATTCGTCCAGTCCGGTGATCCGGCCGTAGATCCCGCCGTTGGTGATGATGCGGTCACCTTTTTTGAGGTTGCCGATCATGTGTTGATGTTCCTTGTTGCGCTTCTGCTGCGGGCGGATGAGCAGAAAATAGAAAATCACGAACATCAGGATGATGGGAATCAATCCACCGAAGCCTCCGGCGCCCTGCCCGGCGGCGCCGCCGCCCTGTCCCATTGCATATGCGATACCTGTCAAAATGTAACCTCCTTAGGTTGTTTCACGCGCGTCACGCATTCGCTGGATCCGTCAAATCGTATCGACCCGAGGCCGCCCGAGGCGCTTCGCATCCTGCCCCCGTCGCGACGGCATGCTGACCACGCTACGGCAAAATGGCGCTGATATACAGTATTCGGCCGCCGCACGTCAAACATTTCTTGGTTTGTCGCCAAGGTCCCGAACGCCGGGGGTGGCCGACCCCGGTGCTATCCCGCCGGGATCCAGAGCGTGTCGCCGTCAAATTGGATACGGTCGATGTTGTCGTAGTCGATCTGTTCGAGAAGCTGAAAAACCCGATCCATTTTATAGACGATGATCTTGGAAAAGGGTTCGATCAGGTTCAGGTCCTGACTGAAATCCTTTTCCTTGACGTTGTAGATATACACCATGTTTTCGGAGAATTTCAGAAGTTTGCCCACGCCGGAGCTGTAGCCCTTGCGGTCGGGTTCATCCGCCGAACGGGCCAGATCCACCCCGCGGCGTGCGAAATAGTTCTTCAGAAAGGCGAAATGGATGTTCCAGATGTTGTCCCCGGGTTGGACCACGTGAATGCCGAAGGTTTCCGGATCGACCGGCAGCGGCTGTCCGTCCGGCCCCAGGGTTTCCTCGCTGATCTCGCCCAGCTTGATGCGGATCTGGTCCTGAATCTCCTTCATGGACACCCGGTTGTCGCCGATCTGCAGCGTCTCGTCGGAGCGGGCGATGATGTCGATGCCTTCACCGACCTCGAAGGCTTCCTTGCGGGCGTCCATCATTTTCTTGAGGTCGTCGTCCGTGTCGAGCTTGTCGTATTCGATGACCTGGCCGGAGGGCGAAACGGATGGCGGCGTCACGGCTTCGTCCCGGGCCGTCGCATCCGGTCGTTCAGCGGTGGTCGGCGGGGCGTCCGGTGCCGACAGGAGCTTGTAGGCCACGAGGATGGCCAGCAGGATCATGCCGGCCATGGCAATCATCACCAGTGAATTTTTTTTGCGGCGGGTTGGTATTGAGGCCATGGGATTATTCCTTGCAGCTTGTGCGGCTGCGGGGTATCGGCGCGGCCGGCGGGCCTTCGGTAGGCTGCGCGGTTTCCGTTGCCGCAGGCGTCGCGGCGGCCGGCGCCTCTCCCGATCAGGCCGCGTCGGACCTGTCGGCGCTGATCTTGCTTTCGCCGGGCATGAGCTTCGGGTCGGCGGCGATGATGATGGTCAGATGGCGTTTTTCCTCCAGAGCCGCCAGCTCCTTGCGCTTGCGGTTCAACAGGTAGGCGGCCACGTCCGGCGGCACCCAACCCCTTACGGCTTCAGCCTCGGTCTTGAGCGTTTCGAGACTGAGTCGGCGCAAAAAGGCCGCGCTCAGGGTTTCGGTGGAAGGCACATGGCCTTTGCCGCGGCAGTGGGTGCAGGGCTGGTAGCTGCTGAACTCGATCGAGGGCCGGATCCGCTGGCGCGACATTTCCAGCAGGCCAAAACGGGATATTCGGCCGACCTTGGTACGGGCTTTGTCGGCTTTCAGAAAATTTTTCATGGCCTTTTCGACCTCGGCGCGGTTTTTGCGATCGCGCATATCGATGAGGTCCACGACGATGAGCCCCCCGAGGTCGCGCAAGCGGAGCTGCCGGGCCACTTCCTCGACCGCCTCCAGGTTGGTCTGCAGCGCGGTTTCCTCGATCGACTGCTTCTGGGTGGCTTTGCCCGAATTGACGTCGATGGCCACCAGCGCTTCGGTCTGGGCGATGACGATCGAGCCCCCCGACTTGAGCGGGACCCGGCTCTCGAAGACCGAGGCAATCTGGTGTTCAAGCTGAAAGCGGGTGAATATCGGCTTGGCCGATTTGTGCTGTTTGACGATGTTGGTCTGCTTGGGGGATATGATTTTCATGAAATCCTTGACTTCGTGATAGACGGCCGTGTCGTCCACGAGGATTTCAGACACATCCGGGGTGAAGTAGTCGCGGATCGAGCGCACCACCAGGTTGCGCTCCTTGTTCATCAGGTGGGGCGCCTTGACCTGCATGACGTTGCCCTTGATGGTCTTCCAGAGGCGCATCAGATAGGTGAAATCCTTGGACAGCGATGTTTTGGTGGCACCCTTTCCCATGGTGCGCACGATCAGCCCGAAGCCCTCGGGGACGTTCAATCCACCGACGATGTCCTTGAGTCGCTGGCGTTCCTCTTCGTCTTCGATCTTGCGCGAGATGCCGAAGGATTCGCTGCCGGGCATCAGGACCAGATAGCGGCCGGCCAGACTCAGGAAGGTGGTCAGCATGGCGCCCTTGTGCATGATCGGATCCTTGGTGACCTGCACCAGGATCTCCTGGCCCTTTTTGATCAGGTGGCTGATATCCTTAGGCCCGCCGCTGGTGTCGTGAAAATAGTCCGGGTGGATTTCCTGGATCTGCAGAAAACCGTTGCGCTCGGCGCCGTAATCGACGAACACGGCCTGGAGGCTGGGCTCGATGCGCGTGATGATCGCCTTGTAGATATTGCCCTGGGTGATTTCGATGCTGGCGCTTTCGATCTGGAATTCTTCCAGCTGGCTGTCCTTGACTTTGGCGAT
>JASJBQ010000005.1 GCA_030066455.1 Desulfobacterales bacterium | reverse complement strand
TCCCGGCCTTTTCGCTGGCGGGGTTTCCGCCCCTGTCGGGTTTCTGGGCCAAATTCATCCTGATCCAGGCCAGCCTGGAGACCGGGGCATACGGTGCGGCCGCGGTGGCGCTCGTCGTGGGCTTGCTGACGATCTATTCGATGACCAAGATATGGATAGCGGTTTTCTGGGAGCCTGCGCCCACCAATGGGGGGAGGGAGGTGGATCGCCCTGCAGTGGTATTGCCGCTGCCCCTGCTGCTGCCGGTGGCGGCCCTGGCCGCCCTGACCGTGGCGATCGGCCTGGGGGCCCAGCCCCTGTTGGACATCGCCCTGGCCGCGGCCGAAGAACTTCTCAATCCGATGGAATATGTCCGGGCTGTCATGGGAGGGGGCGCATGAACCTTTTCATGCTCAATCTATTTCTGGCGCTGGGTTTCAGCGCCGTCCGGGGGCAGTTCACGCTGAGCGGTCTGCTGACGGGGTTCCTGGTCGGCTACCTGGCCCTGTGGATTTCCAAGCCGCTTTACCCGGATGCGGCCTATTTTGTGCGGGTCCCCCGCATTCTGCACCTGGCGGGCTACTTCCTCTACCAGTTGATCGTTTCCAACTTCCGGGTGATGTGGGAGGTGATCACCCCCCGGCCGAGCAGCCGCCCCGGCATCATCGGCATCGAACTGGCGGCCCGCACCGACATGGAGATCATGCTGGTGGCCAACATGATATCGCTGACGCCGGGAACCCTGAGCCTGGATATCTCCGATGACCGGCGCGTGCTCTACGTGCATTTCATGTTTCTGGACGATCCGGCGCTGGCCCGGCACGAAATCAAGGACGGCCTGGAGCGCCGGGTGCTGGAGGCCCTGAGGTAGCGATGGCGGAGACGATTCTGGATCAAAGTGTGGCCATTACATCGGTGCTGCTCCTGGCGGGCATGCTGCTGGCTTTCGTTCGTTTGATCAAGGGGCCGGACGCCGCCGACCGGATCGTGGCCCTCGACTTGATATCCATTCTGATCGTGGCCCTCCTGGCCGTGCAGGCAATCCAGGCCGATGAAACCTCCTTTCTGGATGTGGCCATCGCCTATGCCCTGGTGGCCTTTCTGGGCACCGTGGCCCTGGCCCGATTCCGGATGCGCACCGGCGAGCGTCAGGACCGGGATCAGACGAACAAGGGGAGGCGCCCGTGATGGACTATCTGGCGGCAGTGCTGGTGCTGGCGGGCGGTCTTTTCGGCTTTATCGCGGCTGTGGGTATGCTGCGGCTACCGGATATGATCACCCGCATGCATGCCTCCACCAAGGCCGGTACCCTGGGCGCCGGCCTGATCATGGCGGCCGTGGCCATCCATTTCATGGAAATCGGGATCACCCTGCGCGCGGCGGCGGCCATCCTTTTTCTGCTCCTGACGGCCCCGGTGGCCGCGCACGTGATCGGCCGGGCGGCCTATCGCTGCGGCATTCAACTCTGGGAGCGGACCTGGATCGACGAACTGGCGACGTTGCACCAGGGTGGTTGCAATCCGGAGGAAACGACAGGCGCGGCGAAAACAGCCCCCGACGAATCCCATGAATCTCCGCAAACTTAAGAAATGGTTTCGGCGCCATCGTCAAAAGGCGCGTGCGGTCCAAGCCCCATCCTCTCCGGCAACACACAGATCCGACCCGACGGTCAGCCCACCACGAGGCGATGGTCCCCCCGCCAAAGCGCCGGCGGCGAAAAAGCCTGCCAGCAAAGTGCCGCCGTCGAGAAAGACCAATAACGGCCGCTACCCGGGCACCGGGAAAGAAAATAAACGCCCGGTTTCGCGCCAGGGGATACCCATTCTGAAACCGGACGAAGATCTGTCCCATCATTTCAGTGATGTGGCGGCCGAGGGGAAATCACTTCGCACCGAGACTGAAGAAGCCGGCGGGGTGTCCCAACGGCGAGGGCGGACAAAAGGGCCCTCCGTACGCCCGAAAAAGTCAATACCCCTTAACCGGCAAGGCATCCGCCGTCTGGACGACGACGCCGATCTGCATGCCCACTTCATGTCCGCCGGCAACGATGCCCTTGAGGAAAAAGGATCCCGGCGGGAGGAAACCCGGGGTCGGAAGCAAGCCGACCGCGACTTGATGGCGGACATCCCCACCGATCGTCACGGGATCCCGCGCCTGGACAATCAGGCCGATCTGAAGCGGCTTTTCGATGCCGCGGTTGATGAGAGCCAAGGCGGCGAGGCTTTGGGCGAAACCCTGCGGCAATCCCTGGCGCATGATGCCCGCGGCCTGATGAAAGAAAAGACCGGCGGCTTTTTCCCGACCCGCCGGCTTTCGCTCAAAGAAAAACTGCGCCGCTATCCTTCCCCCCAGGCCCAGCTGGATCTGCATGGCTTCACGGCGTCCAAAGCCCGCCAGCGGGCCGATGCCTTTATCCGCACGGCCCAGGCTGACGGCCTTTTCACCCTAAACGTCATCGTAGGCAAGGGCCTGCACTCCGAAGGCGGAGCGGTCCTGCCCGATGTGATCGAGGATTTGCTGATGGACCTCAAACGGGAAGACATCGTCCTGGCCTACCGCTGGGAAAAACGGTCCAAACGCAAAAGCGGCGCCGTAATCGTTTTCCTGACCCCGCATTTTGCATAGGGCCGGGACAAGCCGAACCTTCATTTTAACAGCTTGAATAGGCCGGACAGCCCCAGGTTTCCCTCCCCCCAAAACAATATTCGCTCCCGCCACCAGGCTTACCCGGGTAGCCGCATACCATTTGTGAAAAAATTTTCATAGTTATCAGGTAGCGCAGTGCCTATTTTCTTTAACGAAAACTAAACAGATATTTTAAATAATTGAAAATAATAAGAAAAATTTTTTTGATGATCTGGTATGCACCTTGCTTACTAAGACTGGAAATTTTGACCCGACCATACATGCTGCCCACGAGTTGACCTGAGGAGGAGAGATGAAGAAGGTAACTGTTCTAATAGCGGTTGTACTCTGTGTTGGACTTATCGCGACCACTGCACACGCCACAAAGGTAAAAATCACATCAACCAGTCTTGTCTCTTCATTGAGTGTGCAAAGGCTCGCCAACTCCGATTATGGTTTCGGCGGGGACGCCGGTTATAGGAATCTCGGTGCGGGTGAATTTGATATCGAAATAAATTATAGTGCCGATTATACGTATTCGACGGTTTCATACTGTATCGACCCCTACGAAACCATTCGGCAGCGTTATGTCGAATACAAGCTGTATGACGTCACCAAACCCGCTGTTCCGCCCGTCCCGGCCAACGCGCCCTTCGCGGCCTACCTGATGAAAAAATATGCTGTGGCTTTCACGACTCCAGGCGCAGAGGGGAAATACTGGTACGACGGCAAGGGTTTTGATGCCGAGCAAATTGCGGCCGGACTTCAGCTTTCCATCTGGAAAGTGCTCTTCGGGAAATTGATCGACGTGAACGAAAACCAACGCGAAGGGTTTTACGAGGCCTACGAACTGATTTACGGGGACTATATGGCAAACAAAGAGTACCTGGAAGGCCTATCAAGTTTAGGAAATGGTTTTATTACGGCCCTGAACGACGGCAGGCAGGACCAGATATACAAAGCCACGCCCACTCCCGAGCCCACCACCATGCTGCTTATGGGAACCGGTCTGCTGGGCCTGGGTGTCGTGAGCCGGAGAAAAATGAAAAATTAGAACATCGGGACCATTCCCCAAAATATAAAACGGAGGGCATGCCCGGCATGCCCTCCGTTTTTGGTGGCGAACTTCGTTTCAAATGGTGCGCGCGGACTGGCGCAGCTTGCGGTGCTGGGACTCGAGTTGCTGAATCTGGGGCGGCAGCGAACTGGCGGTGTCCTCCAATTCGCTGATGCGAATCTTGAGAGCGTCGATCTTGGCCAGGGTGTTTTCGTCCATCCCCCTTTCGGCCTGATAGAGCGAGAGGGTAAAATGCAGTTTGCTGATTTCTTCCTGAAGCGCCGCCTTTTCAGCCTGCTTCTCCTCGGTTTCCCGGCGGATGGCCAGGATCTGTCGTTGCAGATCGGTGATGACTTTTTTCTTGGTTGACGACATCGCGTCTCATACTCCTTTCCGGTAATGTGCATCCCGCATCCCGCTTGAAAGCGTTCAGACTGGTCAATATTCATAACAAATAACTGCTAAATTTAGTGTTTTAATCAGCGATTGTCAAATTGCAGGGTCTGGTAGTTGGCCACGTAGAAATCGTCGACGATGCCCGCGGTTTTCAGTCGCTGGCCCTGGGCCCGGGCACTATCCTTGGTGTGGAAACGGCCGATGCGCACCTGGTACCAGATTTTCTGCTGGCGCTGCACTTCGACCCGGTAAGCGTCCTGTCCCCGGGATTTCAATGTTTGGATAAATCGGTCCGCATGTTCGGGTTTGAGGTAGGCGGCCACCTGGAGGGTGTAGGGGGCGGGTGCCTTTTTTACGATCGTATTCGACGCCGGGGGCGGCGGTGTTGGTTTGACCAGGTGACCGGCCGTGCTGAAGATCATCACTACCGAGGACAGGGCCAGGCCGCCGATTAGAATTGCTTTGGCAAACCGGCGCCAATACGGGGATTTAAAGGTGGATACGGATCGACGCATGCCCTGCGTCAGTTTGCGGGCCATGGCACCACCGCGGTCAAATACCCAGCGAACCACGGTAAGCCGTCGGACGTTTTGCCGGTCGGATTCCGCCGCCGGTATGAACCCCCCGCCGGGAGGCACGAAACCGGAGGACATTCGCTCGAGTTCGTCCGCTTCGATCGGTCCAATGATCCGGCGGGCCTGCGCGAGGGGTTGGCGATTGCGCTCGGCGTCCGGAACCCAGCGCAGGCAGGCCGCCAGTCCGCATCGCAGATCGGGTGGGGGCGTGTTTTGACCGGCGGCCAGGACATAGGCCTGCAGGGCCAGCTCGTCGGCGCGCCCCTCCTTTAAAAACAATCCCGCCATTTCGGCGATCGGCGCCTCGGCGGTTCCCCCGGGTATGGACATGACATACCGGTAGGTCTGCAGGGCCGGAAAGTCCGTGCGGCCGGAGCGGATGTAGATTCGGGCGAGGGCCGCCTGGGTAGCCGAGTCGTCACGGCAGGCTTCACCGATGCGAGCGGCCAGATCCTGCTGGGCTTGGGCCCATTGCGACCGGTTCTCCATGTCTTGCAGCCACGCGGCGGCGATGGCCCTGTCCCCGGGATTGGCCATCAGATAGCGTTCAATCCACACGAAGGCCCGGTTGCTTTTCTCCGCCTGCGCGGTGTAGAAGCGGGCCATCTGTTCCCCCAGAACACGGAGAAAATGCCGCCGGCGTCGGGGTGAGATCAGGAGACTGTCCAAAAGGGTTAAGGCTTTTTGGAAGGTCTGTTCGGCCTCGGCCCCCATCCCGCCGCGTTCCAGAATCTCCGCCTCCTGGAGAAGCGGTTTGAGCTGGATACGGACAATATGGTCGCTCAGCCATCCCAGACCACCGAACGCCGCGCCGAAGAGGATGCCGAAAACCAGCAACGCCGCCTCGAGAGCGACAGCCGCATCGGTCTGGGTCAGCAGCCAGAGGCTTGATGTGAAGGCCAGCAGTCCGGCTCCCCAGATACGGAAAACCCAGTTTTTCAGGAAAGGAAGCATCGCCTCGTCTCAATCGTCAAGCGGCAGATCCTCTTCGACAATACCCGACCCGGACGGTCCTTCGGTTCCCGGTAGCCGCTCCGCGGCAGGGGGAATCGTCAGTGCACCCGTTTCCCGCCGGGCCATACTGCCGTCGGGCATCTGGCCGGCGGTCAGCGCCACTTGCAACGGCTCGCGCGTCAGTGCGTCCGGTCGCCTTCCGGTCTGGGGATCGATCATTTCGAAATGGATGCCCGGCGGTACGGTGAAATGGCGCGTCGGCTCTCCCTCCACGGCCTTAAGCATGAAAGCCGTCCAGATGGGGGCCGCTCCGCGACCACCGGTAATCCCCACACCGCGGGTGTCCTTGAGGGCGTGCACCCTGTCGAACCCCACCCAGACCGATGCGCTCAGGGTGGGGGTGAAGCCGGTAAACCAGGCATCGTGATAGTTGTTGGTGGTCCCGGTTTTTCCCGCCGCCGGCCGTTCGAATCCCAGGCGGCGCACGACCGCCCCCGAGCCATTGTCGATGACCCCCCGCATCATATCCACCAACTGAAACGTTTTGACCGGATCGAGCACCCGCCGGCCGCTCACGATATGGTCCCGAAGGATTCTTCCCCGCGCGTCCTCGACGCGGGCAATCCAGTAAGGCCGATGGTGGACGCCGCCGTTGGCAAAGGTGGCAAAGGCGCCGGCCATTTCCAGCGGGCTGACCCCCGAGGTGCCCAAGGCCAGCGAAAAAAACGGCGCGAGGGCGCTTTCGATGCCGCAGCGCCGGGCCGTGTCGATGACACGGGCCGGATCGACCTGTTCGATCAATTGGGCGGCCACGGTGTTGACCGACTTCATCAGGGCCAGTTTGAGCACCATCGGTCCGCCAAATTCGCGGTTGAAATTGCGGGGCTGCCAGTCGGCCGATCCCTTGACGGGAATGATCACAGGCTGGTCCACCACGAGGGTGGCCGGCGACAGGTCCAGCTTTTCAAAGGCCGTGTAATAGGTGAATGGTTTGAAACCCGATCCGGGTTGGCGCTGGTTGTGGATGGCACGGTTGTAGGCCGATTCGTGATAGGCGCGTCCGCCGACGAGGGCGCGCAGCGCCCCGGACTTGGTGTCGATGGCCGCCAGGGCGCCCTGGGGTTTCTCGGTTTGCGTGTCCGTCGGCGGTGTGGCGGCCGGGAGCCGCAGTTGGCCGTCAAGGTCCTTGAGGCCGCGCTGAATCGCCTCGGTGGCCAAAAGCTGCAGACGGGGGTCGAGGGTCGTGTAGACTTTGAGCCCCCCATGATGGACGATGTCGGCCCCGTAGGTTGTCTCGAGGTCACGGATGACCATGTCCAGGAAATAGCTGCCCGTGTCCGCGCGTTCCCGGGGGGCGACAAGATCAATGGGGGTCAGGAAGGCGTCATTCGCCTGGGCACGCGTGATATGGCCTGCGGACACCATACGTCCCAGGACAACCTCCTGGCGTTGTTTGGCCCGCTCCCAATGCCGGTAGGGGTTGTAGCGGGTCGGTGATTTGGGCATTCCGGCCAGCAGGGCGGCTTCGGCCAGGTTCAGTTCGGAGGCGGCCTTGCCGAAAAACGTGCGGGCCGCCTGCTCGATGCCGTGGGAGCGCGCATTGAAGGCGATCTGGTTGATATACGCCTCCAGAATCTCTTCCTTCCCGAACTGGGCTTCGATCTGCAGAGCCACCAGCAGTTCGCGGAATTTGCGCATATAACTTCGTCTAAAGCTAAAGAACAGGTTCTTGGCCAGTTGCTGGGTGATCGTGGAGGCGCCCTGGATCTTGCCCGGGACGAACAGCGTGATGCCGAGGGCCTTGACGATGCGCAGTTTGTTGATGCCGTGATGGCGCCAAAAACGGTGGTCCTCGGTGGCCACCACGGCGTTGATGAAATCAGAGGATACGCGGCTGATGGGAACGGCTTCGCGTCCGCCGATGACCAGCAGGCGCTCCCCGCTGGCAGCGAAGATCTCCGTCGGGGGCGTCTCGATGATGCGGCTCAGCGGTTCCGGAACCCGTGGAAGCTCCCGGATGGCCGTGAAGAAGAAGATCATACCGGCCACCGCCCCAAGGCCTGTCAGGGTGAGCCCGGCATAGAAAAGGGTGCGCAGGCATCGGATCATGCGGTGCGCGCCCCTGCTATCGGTTTCCCGCGCGATGGACCGGGTCGCAAGCCGATGGAAGCCATCAGCCGCTGCATCGGCGCGGCGCCCGAAAGTTGCGGATCCATCGGAATCGACTTCGGGCTGCCGGTCATCATGCGGCTTTCGCCACGGCCGTCGTTAAAACTCAAATTCATTTTGGAACTGTTCGCCTTCCAGCGCCGACCGCAAACGGGCCACGGCCCAGTCACGCCCTTTAAGCAGGACGACACGGGTGTGCCGGGCATCTTCCATCTCGAGACCGATTTCGATGTGCCCGGAGAGCACTTCGTCGGAAACGCCGACCCGCTGGATGCGTCCGGGCGTCTTGAGGAGCTTTTCGGGCCAGGGGATGATGTTGCGTTGAATATCCTCGGGCATTTCTTCAAGCGCGGTAAAGAACTGCTCGGCATTATAGATTCTTCCGCTGAACTGCGGGAGATGTTCGAGGCTTTCGCGCCTCTCGCTTTCGTCCCGTTCGATGCGTTCCAGCAAAAGGGTGTCGATCTGGAGTTGATGCAGGACACGGTTGTCCCGGTTGAGAAAATAGATGGTCAGGCCCTGCTCGGCCGGTTCGAAAAAGGTGCGGTCCCACTGCCCCTGGCTGCGCATCCGGATAAGGCTGTAGGGCGAGAGCAACTCGTCGGCACGCTCAGGCGGCAGGGCATTATAGAGTCCCTGGAAATGCGAAGCGGCCAGGACGACGTCGTGCCCCTCGGCCAGGGTCTGGGCGATTTGCGAAAAACTCCGGGCCTCCCGGGCCTGGCGTTGAACCGACTGTTTGTCGGTAATGATCTGGTTGAGGGTCTGCAGGGCGGTGGCCGCCCGGTGACCTTTCTCCCAGATGGCACCGGACTCGGGCCGGTGCGCATTGGTGGTTAACAGGAAGCGGCCGATCATCCGTTCGCCCCAGTCGAAACGCAGTTCCGAGATTCCCACCAGGCCGATGACAAGTATGAGGACAAGCGGCCTGAGGCTGAAGGCACGCCTCATCCAGGTGGTCCAATCATGGGGTGCGGTCCAGGAATCCATGGGCCCGTTGAGGGGATCCTTTCCAGGGGATTGTACGGGTAATGCAACGGCGTCCGGTGCATGGCGGTGATCCCCGGTTGTTCGTGCCGCCCGGTAAGGTCACCGCCGGAGCGCGCCGTGCCGTTCAAGCGCTGCGATCGGACCGCTTATCGGCGGTAGAAGACCGTCACCGTCAGGTTCCACGCATTCTCGGCGCCCTGGGATTCCGACTGCAGGATGTTGGTAACCTCGATGTCGGGGTTTTCTTCCAGCCAGGCATTGATTTTGCGCGACAAGCTGGAAATGACGGACTCGAAACGGTCGCTGGGAATATGGCCGCCGTCGTAAAAAATTTTAACGTGCATGGTTTTCATCGTCATCGCTTCCCTTTTTGCCGGTCAGACCGTATGCGGCGCGGTGACGGTAGGCATAACCGCTGAACAACGCCGCAATGCCCAGAAAATACCATGGAAGCGCCCCGAAGGATAGCTTAAAAACCTGTGCCTCGACGTCGGCGGCAGGGTCGCCGGCGCTTCCACGAAAATAGGCCAGAACCAGAGCGTAGGCGATGCCCACCAGACCGTAGCCCACGTTGTAGCTCAACCCCTTGAAGCTCAGTACGGTGGCCCGCTCGGCCGAAGGGGCGACCTGGTTGAGATAGTGACTGGTAAAGAACTGATTGAAGACCATGACACTGTAGAGCAGCGCCAGCGGCAGCAATCCCCAGAAGGGGATAAATAAGGCGGTTCCGGACAGCCCCACGGCGGTGACGAGGACGAGCAGGCCGAAATTGAAGGCCGGGCGGTTGCGTTCGGCCATGCCCCGGGCCAGGCGGGGGATGAAGACGCCGAGCAGCGAAAAGCCGGCGGCAATGATGCCGAAAGCGGCCTCCGGCAGGGCGATCTGACGCAGATACTGGCTGTTGAGCGTGATCACCAGGCGGATGATGTGATCGAAAAGCAGACCGGCCAGAATCACGGTCAGGGCAAAGCGCGTTCGCAGAATCCAGCGCCCGGCCCGAAAGGTGAGGGCAAAGGCCGCACCCAGGGTGGGGCCCTTGTCGCCCGGCGCGAGGCCTTCTGCCGCCGGGGCCGGAAACTCCTGCATGGACAGGGCCTGGTACAGCGTCGCCAGGGCCATGACCAGGGTCAGAACGAGGGGCAACCGCAGGGTCTGCGCCTGGTCGATCCGCAGGGGTGACCCGCACCAGGCCAGGAGACGGTTGAGCAGATCGGGGTCGTAGACGGCGGCGCCGACGGTCATGGCGACGATAAAGCCGATGGCCTGATAGCGGATCTGGCGTTCGAGCACCAGCCCCCATTTTTCCGCCTGGCCCGTTTGTTTGAGAGCCTCGTAGGCCAGGGCTTCATCCGCCCCGCTGGCAGCGGCTTCGGCCGCCCCGCTCAGGATGCGGTTGGCCAGAAAGAAAAAAAACAGGGCGGTCGGGTTCCCGCGCGGCGCCAGGCACAGAAGCGCCATCTCGGCCACCATCAGTGCAGCGGCGCCGATGAGAAGGCGCCTGCGGCCGATGATATCCGCCAGGGCGCCCGAGGGGACCTCGAGCAAGACGATCGCCGCGGCCCAGACGGCGTTCAGCAGGGCAAACTGCTCCAGGCTGAGCCCGAAATCCAGAAAGAGAATGGCGAATACGGGATAGTAGAAACGGGCGTTGAAGCATACGCGAAAGGCAATGAAATGCCGGATATTGGGAAGGGCCAACACCTCCCTGGCGGTGGCCGCGTCCATCGCCCCCCGGCGCGGTCGAGCCCGGCCGTTGCGGTTCTCAGGTCCCGCTGTCATCGGCATCCGTGAGAATCGTTGGGCTGGGCGGGGTTTCGGCCCACAGCCGGCATAGCTGCAATATGACCTCGGTGCTTTTTTGCAGTGCCCGCACCGGAATCCATTCCTTGCGGCTGTGAAAGAGAAGGCCGCCGGCGAATATATTGGGGGTCGGCAGGCCCATGAAGCAGAAACGGGCGCCGTCGGTGCCGCCCCGGATGGCCTTGTCGATAACGGCGACACCGGCGGCTTCGAAGGCGCGCCGCGCCATGGCCATAGCGTCCGGGTGCCGCTCAAGAACTTCCTTCATATTGCGGTACTGCTCCTTGACCGAAAGATCAATACCCACTCCCGGATAGAGCGCCCGGTAGCTCGTGCACAGCTTTTCGAGGATATCCACGCGTCGCTCGTTGCGGCCGGCGTCGAAATCGCGCAGGATCAATTCCAGGCGGGCCTTGCTTTCGTCTCCGGCGATAGCGGTCAGGTGGTAGAAACCTTCGCGCCCGGCGGTGTGCTCCGGGCTCTCGTGGGCGGGCAGTGCCGCCGCGAACCGGGCCGCGATGGCCGCGGCGTTGATCATGCGGTTTTTGGCATACCCGGGGTGCACGTTCAGCCCGGTGAAGACGATTTCAGCGCTGAGTGCGTGGAAGCACTCCGCCTCCAGTTCCCCCAATGCGCCTCCGTCGATGGTGTAACCCACCTGTCCCATGGACGCCAGGCGGACATGGTCGGCGCCTTCGCCGATTTCCTCATCCGGTGTGAAAACGATACGCAACTCGGGATGCGGCCAATCCGCCTCGGTATGAAGGAATTCAAGGGCGGTCATGATGGCCGCCAAGCCGGCCTTGTCATCGGCTCCCAGGAGGGTGCGGCCGGAAGCGGTCACGATATCCTCGCCGATAAACCGCATCAACTCGGGTGAATCATCCGGTGTCAGGACAAGCGACGGATCGTCGGGAAAATGCAGCGGGCCGCCGTCGTAGGCGCGGTGGATGGTGGGTTTGACCCCGCGGCCGCTGACGGACGGCGAGGTGTCCAAATGCGCGCAGAAGGTGATCGCCGGCGATCCAGCGGCCTTGCGGGCCGGTCGGGCGATGTAAAGGTAGCAGTGATCGTCGAGCTCGACCTCAAGCCCGTTGAAGGTCGTCAGTTCGGCCTGCAGGGCGCGGGCGAGATCCCACTGACCGTCCGACGATGGGTGTCGTCCGCTAGTTGGATCGGAGCGCGTGTCGATCGCCACATAGCGCTGGAATCGCTCCAGTGCACGTCGGCGGACCCATTCCAGGCGCTCGGGCGGGATACGCTTGCCAGCCATCGTTCGGGCCAGCCGTCCCTAACGCACGAGGTTTTTCATATGCGGGGCCTCGAGGTTGGCGGCGTCGATACGCCACTCACCGTCATCGCTGCGGGTACCTTGCAACCGCCCCTTCCTGAGCCAGTCGCAAACGCCGAACTCGGTCAGATAGGTCATGGCGCTGAATTCGGCCACACTGTAGCTTTGGCCCGGACGAGCGGCCGTCACGGGTTGGGGGGCGGCGGCGGTGCGGGGAGCAGGCGGGGAGGTTCCCTGAAGCGGGTCCAATTCGCTGGCAGGGATCATCCATTGGCGGCCTTTTTTCTGCCCCTTGAGGTCGCCTGCCCGCAGGAGCTTGGTTACCTTGGAAACAGGTAGACCGGATCGCTCGGCGAATTCCTTGGATGATAAAAATTGTTTGCTTGCGCCCATGGGATGCGTCCTTTCAATTGAGAACTGCGGCTTGCGGTGAATGTAGCGCGACCGGGAAACCTTGGCGCCATTCTTACCGGACGACGGGAATCGACCAAAGCGTGGTTGACCGTGCGGACACCATACTAAAATCGCCGGCCTTCGTAAATGCCTCTCTGGCTTGGGAAACCTGCGGATAGGATTTCGGGTCTAGTATAATGAACAAGGGTCAAGATCCTGATTGTTGATCTTTTTCGCCCTCCGATAAAAACTATAGAAAATTTCTATAGTTTGTTTTTGAAAATATCAAAGCAAACGATTGGTTTTAACCCTGAAATTCGTCTATTTCAAAGCCTGGCCGCGAGACAAAACGCGCGCACAAAATAAACAACCAAGTGTTCCGTGGCCGCTGCTCACGAGCGCACAGCGCGCAAAACGATTGAAATCTCACTGGATGCCGGATTGTTACGCCGGGTATCCCGAACAAGGACCGCAAAGGGACAGGATGCGATACCTGGATCATTTTTATGCTTTCGGACGCTGGGGGCTCGGCGCCCTGTTCATCTACGCCGGCAGTCGGAAGCTTCTGGATCCGGAAGTGTTCGCAACGCTGATTGACGCTTTCGGCATCGTGCCCGATAGCCTCCTCGGGATCGTGGCCCGGATACTGCCGGTGTTTGAAATTACCGCCGGGCTGGGCCTGCTTGTTGACATCCGGGGCAGCCTGGCGGTCATCACCGGACTGCTGGTGCTTTTCATCGCGATTCTAATCTTTGGCCTGAAAATGGGGCTGGCCGTCGACTGCGGCTGTTTCGGTCCCCAGGACATTGAGGCCCGCGCGTTTGGCGGTCTGGATGCAGCCCTTTTCCGCAATCTGATCTTGCTGGTCGTCGTCCTGTGGCTGTATGTCTGGCGCCACCGGCGGGGTCTGCGGCCGACCGGGCTGATACCGCTCGGCAGCGGCCGCTGGCCTTAACCTGATGGTGGGATTCACCACCAAACCCCTGCAAGGAGACTGGAAAATGAGAAGGTTGGGATGGCTGTGCGCGTGTTTCACGATGGGTATCCTCTTGCTGGGCGTGTCCGAATCGGCGACTGCCAAGGACCGATTCGAAAAGGAAGTCGAAAAGGAGGCCGGGGCAATCAAGCTCGTGCGCGAGATCCGGCGCGGCGGCTACGACGTGGTCGGTACGCTGGAACTCAAACAGTGGATTGATGACGGCAGGGATATGGTCATCGTGGACACGATGCCTTTGGATGCCAGTTACAAAAAAAACCACGTGCCCGGAGCGGTCCAGTTCCTGTTTCCCATAGCGGACATGGTCGCATGGGATGCCGGTGAAACCGACGGCCGCACGCCGACCGACTACGCGGCGCTCCTGGGCGCCGACAAGAATAGAACCATTGTGGTTTATTGCGGGTTCGTTAAATGCACGCGCAGTCACAACGGGGCGGCCTGGGCGGTGAAACTCGGGTACAAAAACGTCTATCGGCATCCGGGCGGTATTTTTGCCTGGAAAGGGGCCGGTTTCCCGGTGGAAAAGGGCACGCCCTGATGCGAGGGGTTACAGACCCTAGCCCGCCGACCAGGGGCGATGGTGAATAGGAGCCGATCCGTGGAGCGGTCAAACCAACGCGTGGAAAAGCTGATCCGGAGACGGGTCGAGAACCTATTCACATCCCGCCAACTGGAATGCGCCGAAGCCGTATTCAGCGTTCTCAACCGCGGTTTCAGGGGTGGGCTTCCCGATGCCTTGGCGGTGCGCTTGGCGTCCGGTTTTCCGGAAGGCCTTGCCGGCAGCGGCTGTTTGTGCGGCGCCCTCACCGGGGCTGTCATGGCCCTGGGCCTGTACCTGGGGCGTAACGGACCCGGCCTGGGACGCGGGCAGCAGGTCAAGACGGCGGTCGAGGCCCTCATGCAGGCCTTCCGTCGTGGTTATCCATCAACCTGCTGTCGCGTACTGACCAAGGGATTCGAATATGGCAGTCGCGCGCATCAAGCGCACTGTGCGCACATCAGCGGTGAAACGGCCCGGATTGCCGCTCGTATTCTGCTGGAAGCCCGCCCTGAATTACGCCACCGGGTTGACCACGCCTATCTGGAGCGCCGGGATTCCAACGCCGCGGCCGGTCTCAAGATTCTGGCCGGGACGTGGCGGCGCACCGGCAGTTGATGGCGGCAATGAATTGGGCCATGCACCCACCCGGATAGCGAGCAAGGACGATGATTAAAAGCATGTTCAAGAAGCCCACCCTGATGAGCCTTTCCAAAACCTGCGGCTGAGCGGCCAAGATCGACCCGGTCGGGCTCGGCAAACTTCTGGCCAATCTGCCGCAACACGCGGATCCCAATCTGCTGGTGGGTTTCGAAACCAGCGATGACGCCGGTATTTATCGCCTCGCCGATGATATGGCCCTGGTCACCACAGCGGATTTCATCACCCCACCTGTGGACGATCCTTATGTCTACGGTCAGATTGCGGCCGCCAACGCACTGAGTGATATCTACGCCATGGGTGCGCGGCCGGTCACCTGCCTGAATCTGGCCGCCTTCCCCTCCGGCAAGCTGCCCATGGAAACGCTCCATCGGATCGTGGCCGGGGCCCTCAGCAAGATCACCGAAGCCGGTGCCGTTCTGGTCGGAGGGCATACGATCGAGGATGACGAACCCAAGTTTGGCCTGGCGGTGAACGGGCTGGTCCATCCCGAGCGCTACTGGCCCAACCGAACGGCCCGGTCCGGGGACATCCTGGTGCTCACCAAACCCATCGGCAGTGGCGTATTGTTCAACGCCAATATAAAAGGTAACGTCTCTGCGGCGGCCCTTGAAGCCTGCATCGATCATTTGACGACCCTGAATCGAAAAGCCTGCGAAGTTTTGCAGGGCTTCGAAATCAGTGCCGCCACCGATGTCACCGGCTTCGGCCTTGCCGGTCATGCCTTCGAGATGGCCCGTGGGGCCGGAGTGACGCTGACCCTGGTGATGGATGCGCTTCCCATCATGGCCGAAGCGCTGGAGATGTATCGCCATGGCGTGACCACCGGCGTCAATGCCCATAACCGGCGGATGGTTGCGGATGCAATCCGTTTCGAGGGTGACTGGCCGGCGTGGCAGCGTGAAATTGTGTACGACCCCCAGACCAGCGGTGGCTTGCTGGCGGCCGTGAATCCCGAGCAGATAGACGACCTCTTGAGCGAGCTGGGCAGCGCCGGCATCCCTGCCGCCGTTCCCATTGGAAGCGTGGGGCCGGACGACGGCGGTGGTCGCTTGCGGGTGGTATAGGACCGAAAGGGCCGCACGTCGCCGGCGAGGTGCCGTCCCTGGCGGTGATGATAGCGGGCCTTTCGGCATGGCCTCATGACGGCAAACGGCCAGACCGCTTTCAATGCCGTGTGTTGCCGCTTTCCTGCCCGCCTTGGGCTGCATTTTCTCGACGTCTGCACAGCAACACGCTGAATGCGGCCCTTTCCTCCCTAGCGGCGATACCCATCTTAAAAAAACATAGTAATGCTAAACGTTTAAATTCGTTTTCCGGAATTCGGAAGGACAACGCTTTTTGCTTGACCAAATATCGGATTTAGCTTATGTAGAACTCATCAAAAAAAAAATAGCGTTCAGGAGATAAATCGATGGGGATCCAGGAGCGTAAAGAAAGGGAAAAGGAGCGACGACGGCAGCAGATCATGGTGGCCGCCAAACGCGTTTTTTCCGAGAAGGGTTTCAACAAGGCCACCATGGAGGACATCGCCCACGAAGCCGAACTCAGCCCGGGAACCCTGTATCTGTATTTTAAAAACAAGGAAGAACTTTATGCTTCTCTATCGCTGCGCATCCTGCAATACCTGCTGATCCGGGTCGAACACGTCAACAATGAAGACGTCTCCGGGCCGGAGGAGAAGGTCAAGGCCCTGATGGCGGCCATGTACGATGTCTATGAATTCGACCCGCTGATCATCATCAACATGTTTCACCTCCAGTCCAGCGAAACCCTCAAAAACCTCTCCGAAGAGCTCATGAACGAGATCAAAACCCTGTCCCAGAAATCGATCAGCGCCATCGCCGCCATTTTCGACGAGGGCATCCAGGCCGGCAAGTTCGTCGACCGCCACGCCGTGGCGCTGGCCGATATCTTTTGGTCGCTTTTCTCCGGGGTTGTCCTCTGGGAAGCCAGCAAGAAAATCATCGATGAGCAGAAGGATTACCTGCGCAAGACCTTGGAAGTGGCCTTTGAGATTTTTTACCGGGGCCTGATCAAGGAATAATTCCCCTCCAGGGCGCCCACGCCCTCATCTACCGTTCTCCGACCGGGCCGCCGTGATCGCGCTCGGTTCCATCCATCAGAACAAGCGGGTCAATTCGTCCACGGCGAATACGGGCCATTCCACCGAACGGCCGCAGTGACGTGCTTCGATGCCCTCGCCGTCTCCCCGAACCTCCCCGATGCGGGTCACCGGCACACCGCATTTCCGAATCGCCGCCTCGACCTTTGCGCTGCTTTCCGGGTGGCAGGTAAGCAGCAGACTGCCCGAGCCGATCAAGCCCAATGGATCGATGCCCAGCAAGCGGCATAGTCGGGCCGTTTGGGGATAGATCGGGATGGACGCCAGGTCGATTTCCATCCGCTGCCCCCCGGCGGTGCTTAACTCGGCCAGGGCCGTGGCCAGGCCGCCCTCGGTGACGTCGTGCATGGCGGTGACGCCGGGAAAACGCCGGGCCGCGGCCGCCTCGGGCAGGATGCTGATCTCTTCGGCGAATTCCTGGCATTTGGAAATGAAGGCCTCGCCTACGCCCAAAGTTTGCAGGCGTTCGGCGAACTCGTGGGCAATGATGGCCGTCCCCTCCACGGCCACCCCCTTGGTGAGCAGAATATGGTCGCCGGCCCGCATGCGATCCTTGTGGATCAGGTCTTTGCGCGCCATGGCGGCGCTCAGGGTTCCGATGACCACGGGGCGCGAGACCGCATCCGTGATTTCGGTGTGGCCGCCGCAGAGGGTGATGCCCCATTGGCCGCAGGCCCGGGAAATGTCCTGCATGACCATGCGCACGGCCGATGCGCTGGTTGTCGGCGGAAAAAGCAGGGTGGTCATGAGCCACTGGGGGATGGCGCCCGAGGTGGCGATGTCGTTGGCGTTGATCACAACGGTGTAATAACCCAGGCGGTCGGTGACGAAGGTGATCGGATCGGAGGTGATCACCAGGGTGTCGCTGCCGGTAAGATCCAGGGCGGCCGTATCCTCGCCGATGCCGGGGGTTATCAGCAGGCGTGGATCGCCTGCGGGCAGGCGTTCGAAATAGTCGTCCAGCAGGTCGGCCGGGAATTTGCCGGCCGGCAGCGGCAGGCCGTAGCGTACGATGGTCTGGACCTCCAGAAGCGATTTGACCGTGAAATCGGCGCGTACGTCCGGCACCGGATGGCCGGTATCCCCGTTGTCCAGCAGGACGGTCAAGGCCCCGGCGCCCTGGCCGGCCTGGATATCGAAATGGAAATCGCCCACCAGCAGGAGTTCGTCCGGGTTGATCTTGAACCGTCCCGCGGCCTGCAGGACGCCTTCGGGGCTTGGTTTGGGGCTCACGGGATCATCACGGGTGATGATCAGGTCGAAATCGGCCGTCTGCGTCCGGCCGAAATTTTCCAGCGCACGCTCCACCGCCGCCAGGCTGTTGCGGGTCAGGATGCCGACGGGCAGTCCCTGCGTTTTGAGGAACGCGATCAGGTCCTCGGCGCCCTCGTGGGGGCGCGACCGCCCGGCCGCCTCCATTTCCATAGCGTGGAGGGTCGCCTGGCATTGGCGTCGCCGGTTTTCATCCGGCAGGGCGTCGATAAATTCCAGAATGGTCTGGTGCGGGGGGCATTCAATGGCGGCTTTGATGGCCTGGAAATCAATGGCAAAGGGGCGCGTCAACGTGCCATCGAAATCGAACAGAACGCCCTGGATGCGGTATGCTCTGGGTAATTGGATCATTTCCCCCGACCGCCTGTGTTGACCGGCGGCCGCGGGGGCGGCCGCCGGGGTCCGTTCAAAACGTCCGCTTAGTAGTGGTTTGCAGCGCTTATGTCAAGCAACCTTAGCGATCTCGGCCGGCTGCATGATGTCCGGCGTGAACGTTAAGGTAGCCAGATAATCCTCGATCTTCTGCTCCCTGCGGATCAGTTCGACCCGCCCGTCGGTGCGCAGGAGCAGTTCCTTGGGTTGCAGGCGACCATTGTAGTTGAAACCCATGGCGTGGCCATGGGCGCCGGTGTCGTGGATCACGAGAAGTTCGCCCTCCTCCACCACCGGCAGTTCGCGCTGGACGGCGAACTTGTCGTTGTTTTCGCACAGTGCGCCCACCACGTCCACGACCTGCCGCGGTGCGCCGTTGGGTCGGGCCGGAGCGCTGATATGGTGATAGGCCCCGTAAATCGCCGGCCGCATGAGCGCCGACATGCAGGCATCCACCCCGACGTAGCGGCGGTAGATGTCCTTGTGGTTGATCACGCGGGTGACGAGAACGCCATGGGGGCCGGTCATGCAGCGGCCGCATTCCATAAAGAGCTGCGGGGCGTAGCCGTTGGTGCGGCGGAAATGCTCGAAGTCCCCTAAAATTTCACGCGACAGGGCTTCAAGATCGAATGCCGCCTGGTCGGGTCGATAGGGAATCCCGATGCCCCCCCCGATATTGATGAACTCGAAGCGGATGTCGAGCTCCCGGCCGACCAGAGCCGCGATGTCGAGGAGCATGCGGGTGGTCTCGGCGATTTGGCGGTAGTCGAGTTCGTTGGAGGCCACCATGGTGTGCAGCCCGAAGCGTCGGGCCCCGCGCTCGAACGCCTGGCGGTAGGCCGGCACGATCTGGTCGTGGCTCACGCCGTATTTGGCCTCGACCGGGTTGCCGATGATGGCATTGCCGCTGCGGCGGGCGCCCGGGTTGTAGCGAAAACAGATCCTTTCGGGGAACGGGACGAGCTTGTCGATCAGGCTGATGTCGTCCAGGTTGATGATGCTGCCGCCTTCGGCCCCGGCGGCCTCGAATTCGGCGACGGTCGTGTTGTTGGAGGTGAACATGATGTCCGCTTCAACCGCACCCACCATTCGGGAGAGCACCAGTTCCGGAATCGAACTGCAGTCGAATCCGAATCCTTCCGAGGCCATGATTTCAAGGATGCGCCGGTTGGGCAGCGCCTTGACGGCGAAATACTCGCGAAAACCCTCGGGGATTTGAAACAGCCGGTCGAAGGCCCTTGCATTCGCACGGATACCCTTTTCGTCATAAAGATGAAAGGGGGTCCCGAAATGATCGGCGACGGTGGCGATAATCGGCGCCAGGCGTCGGCTGAAATCGTCTGACATGGGCATGTTGGTTCTCCTTTCGATGGGGCGTCCCGGCTGGCGGGCAGCGACTGAAAGTCATGGCCGGCAGCCCGTCCCGGCGTGTCATGCCACCGACACGGCATTCATTTGGATTGTTTGGGGGAAGCATTTCCGACAGGGACGGCATCGCCATCGCCGTCGGCTTCGATGGGGATGTGCGCGCTTTCCTTGACGGTATTCAAGGCGATGTGGGTGCGGACCCGCCGCACGCCTGCGATCCCAAGGATTTTCTCCCGCAGCAGTCGGTCCAGGGCGCCCGTGTCGGCCACCCGCAGTTTGACCAGGAAAGCGTCTTCACCGCTGACGTAATGGACTTCCTGAACGGCGGGCAGGGCGGCGAGTCGCTCCCCCAGCGATTCGACGTCGTGGCCGTCGGCGGTGCGGACCCAGGCGAACACCACCAGCCGGCGATGGAAACGCGAAGGGTTGAGGCGCACTTCATAGCCGTCGATATACCCCTGGTTTTCGAGTTTGCGGATGCGCTCGAGCACCGCCGATGGCGCCATTCCGACCTGGCGGGCCACCTCGACGTTGGGGATGCGGGCCTTGCGCTGCAGGATCTTGAGAATTTGGATGCCGACGGGATCAATCATTAGTCAAAACTCCATTTTTTTAGATAAAATATAGAAAAATTTTGATTTGTCAAGAATTTTATTCTCTAATTTTGAATATATAAAGAATTTTATTCTCTGATTTCATCCGAAAATGACCGCCAAGAACCGTTTGGCCCCCAACGCCGCACGTGTTATGAACACAGCCACCGGACCGGCGGGCGAAAGGCATCATCATCCCGGCCGGCCGGATGTATTCACCGCCTAAGCGAAACCAGGTTCAACGAGAGCGTCACGATGCGGGTTCTGCTGATCTATCCCCCCTTTCTGGAAACGCGAATCCACGAGGATGATGTGCGGGCGATGCCCATGGGTATCTATGCCGTCGGCGCCGCGCTCAAGGAGGCCGGCCACGAGGTGGCCCTGTTCAACGGCTACGGTTTCCGGGAGCAGACCGACCGCATCCGGGAGGTGATCGTGGGATTCAAGCCCGATGTGGTGGGCTGTTCGATCCTGAACGCCAACCGTTGGGGCGGGATTGAGATCGCCCGTCGGGCCAAAGCGGTCGATGCCAACATCACCACGGTCTTCGGCGGCGTCGGGGCCAGTTTTCTCTGGGAGCACCTGCTGAGGCACCATCCCGAGGTGGATTTCATCGTGGTGGGTGAAGGCGAACGGACCATCGTGGCGCTTCTGGCGTGCCTGGCCACCGGGGACGCGGAGCCGTTTCAACGGATCGGGGGGCTGGCCCGCCGGGTCGACGGCCGCCCGCAGGCAACACCCTGCGCCCCTCCGGAGGCTGACCTCGACCGTCTGCCCGACCCGGGCCGGCATTTCACCTTTCAGCACGTCGCCCTGACGCGCGGCTGCCCATCGGCCTGCCGCTTCTGCGGCTCGCCGGCCATCTGGGACCGTCGCGTGCGCTTCCACTCGGCCACCGGCTTCGTCGACCGCCTGGAGCGTCTGGTCAAGCGGGGCGTGCGTTTTTTCTATTTTTCGGACGACACCTTCACGCTGCGCAAGGATCTGGTTGTCGCGGTCTGCCGTGAAATCATGGAGCGTCGGCTGGGCATCGAGTGGGCCGCCATCTCACGGGTGGACACGGTGGGCGCCGATGTGCTGGCCTGGATGCGTCGGGCCGGCTGCATCCAGATCAGCTATGGTGTCGAGAGCGGAAATGCGGACATCCGCGCCTATCTCGGCAAACGGATCCGGGCAGCGGACATCGAAAACGCCTTCGCCCTGACCACCCGCTACGGCATCCTCCCCCGGGCCTATTTCATCTACGGCTGCCCCGGCGACAGCGACGCCACCATCCAGGAAACGCTGGAGCTGATCCGGGTTATCCAACCACTCGATGCCATCTTCTATATTCTGACGATTTTTCCGGGCACGGCTCTCTACCGGGACTACCTGGCGCGAAGCGGGAACGACGACGACATCTGGTCCCAGCGCATCGAAGACCTGCTTTACCACGAAACCGACCCGCAGCTGGCACCGGATCAGGTGGTGACCTGGGGCCGGGCGCTGCGCCAGGGCTTCTACCGCCAGCTGCCCGACTTCGTGAGCCAGATCGAGCTGGTGGACGACCCTGAATTTCACCCGCTTCACGCCGATTTTCTCTCGCGGCTGGGTCTTACCCTCCAGCAGGGGGATTTTGCCCGGATAGCGGCCATACCGGGAAAGCAGGGCCTGGCCCGTGGTCTTTACGAACGGGCTCTCGCCTACCACCCCGATCCCCGTGCGTTTTTAGGATTGGCCCTGCTGGCGCAGCAGGGCGGCCGTTTCGAGCAGGCCGTCTCCTTGGCCCGGGAGGGACTCGCCCAGAATCCGGACAATATCGCGCTTAACACCTGCCTGGCCGTCAACCGCATGAACCTGGGGGATTTTACCCGGGCCCTCGAAGGCTTGCAGCGGATGGCGCCGACACCGGACGTGACCGACATGTCCATCGCCTGCCTTGAAGCCCTGGGACGCCTTTCGGAAGCCGACGCACTGCGCCGGCAGCGACGGGCGGACGGCCGCAGCCGTTACGCGCCGGTCGAGGGCACATGACGGCCATGCCCATCCAGCGCCACATCGATCTGACGCCCTACAACACGTTTGCCGTGGCCGCCGCGGCCAATTACTTCGCCCCCGTCGCCAGCCGCGACGATTTGCTCGCGGTGCTCGACGCGGCCGGTGATCGGCCGCACCTCATTCTGGGGGGGGGAAGCAACATTCTCTTTACCCGCGATTTCGACGGTCTGGTGATCAAGAACGAGATCCGCGGCATCCGGGTTGTCCGGGAGGACCAGGACCATGCCTGGGTGCGCGCGGGTGCCGGCGAAGACTGGGACGGTTTTGTGCGCTGGACCCTGCGGCATCGCCTTTACGGTCTGGAAAACCTGGCGCTGATTCCAGGCGCGGTGGGCGCCAGTCCGGTCCAGAATATCGGTGCCTACGGGGTGGAGGTCGGCGATTTTATGGAGACCGTCGACACGATCGATATGGCCACCGGCGCCCCGCGCCGGTTCCAGGCGGCCGAATGCGCTCTGGGCTATCGCACCAGCATCTTCAAACAGCCGCCGCGCGACCGAAGCTTCATCACCGCCGTGACTTTCCGACTGTCCAAGACCGCCCGCCTGGTGACCGCTTATGCCGATGTGGCCCGCGCGGTCGAGCATCTGGACCCCGCGGAACTGGATGCCGCGAAGATAAGCGAGATCATCCGGCGCATCCGGCGGGGCAAGCTGCCCGACCCGGGCGATCTGGGCAACGCCGGCAGCTTTTTCAAAAACCCGCGGATTGCAGTCGACCGTTTTAGCGCCCTTGTCGCCGAACACGGCCCCATGCCCCATTTCCCCCAGCCTGGCGGAAGCGTCAAGATCGCGGCCGGCTGGCTGATCGAGCAGTGCGGGTGGAAGGGCCGGCGTTTGGGGGCTTGCGGGGTCTATCCCCGCCAGGCGCTGATTCTGGTCAATTACGGCGGTGCCCGGGGAGAGGAGATCCTGGCACTGGCCCGGGATATCGCCGCCAGTGTTCGGTCGCGCTTCGGTATCGATCTCGAACCGGAACCGCGAATCGTCTGAAACGCATTCATGACGGGTGAGGGGGCCAACGCATGCGGCCGGTTGCGCGGCCGCAAACGCCCCGGACGAGAGCTGCGAAACCAGCGTTACCAATTGACGCCCCAGCGCTCGATGCTAATCATAGAGGTTCATACAATTTCACCGTGGCATTTACGGCCCACCCACGCCAGTGGCAACCAAACCTGAAAGGAGATATCCTCAAATGATCAGCGACAAGATGAACGCCGCCCTGAATGAGCAGATCAACAAGGAAATGTATTCGTCCTTCCTCTACATGGCCATGTCTTCCCACAGCAACGGCATGGGCCTCAAAGGCTTCGCCAGCTGGTTCATGGTGCAGTACCACGAGGAGATGTTTCACGCCATGAAGATCTATGAATA
>JASJBQ010000117.1 GCA_030066455.1 Desulfobacterales bacterium | reverse complement strand
CGACGGCGGTCAGGCATCATCGCCCTCGGACGACGTGGCCTATCTCGAGGGGCTGCTTAAAAGCCATCAAAAGGTATTCCGATTCACGGCCGATGTTTTCTTTTCGGGCACGCGCATCGGCGAGGTGGTCATGGCCTTGTCGGCCCTGGACGCCGACCGCATCCGCAGCGGCTTTCAAATCGCGGCCCTCATCGGGGTGCTCATATTTATTCTGCTTTTCACGGCGGTGCAATTGGTCACCCGGGCCGAGCGGGTGAACCGGATGGAAACCGAGCTGCAGGCGGCCACGGCGGCGGATGCGACCGAAGAGCGCGGCATCACCACGATCATCTGCCCGCTGTGCGGCGCCCACAAACCGTTTGCACCGGATGTCTTCCGCCGTACCAAATTCGAAAAACTGGTCAACGTCGGTTCCTCCAAGGATACCACCGGGCTCAATATTCTCGCCGATGGCGAAGGCATCGATTTGCTGGCCCTTTCCCATCGCAAGGACCTTTCAGGTTTAAAGCGGCAGGTCATCCGACGTTGCCTGGAGATTGTGCGCAAGCTGTCCAAGTGAAATCAAGGAGGGGTCAAAACCCCGCTGGCACTTGACGACGATGACACCACCCCGCGTCAAGCGGCGCCGTGCTGTTTGGGTTTGATCTTGCTGTCGGCCGCATTCGGCCCTATTCTAAAAAATACAACGCCGTCAATCCGCCGGTCGATGTTTTCGGCTGAACCGTTTTCCCGCGACACGGCTCTACCACATTGTTCCAGGGCATCCTCAAGACGCGGTGCAACGCCAGAGAGGCCTGCATGCTTGTCAGCGATATTGCCATGACGACGATGGCCAAGGCGAGGGCGATGACGACCAAAATCGTGAACAGCGTTTTCGCCCGGGTTTCGGAGACGCCCTTTGTGGCCCGCAACCGCAAAGGTGTGCTTTTGTTTCTGTGCGTATCGCTGGCTGTGATGCTTGGCGGTTACCTGGTCTACCGATCAACCGCCTCCCGCGCCCATCAGGAATTCTACCGGTCCGGTTTCGATGCCGCCCGCGGTCTGGCCGCCAAGAGCCGTCCCTTCGTGCTGGATCAGGACGTGCTCTCGCTGAATGCCTTGATCCGCGACGTCCGCGCGTTGAAGCCCCTCGCGTTCGCCGCTGTCGTCGACCATCTGAATGTCATCCTCGCGCATACCGACGGCGATAAGATCAACCGTCAATTGCGGCCTTTGGGGCAGGCTACCGAAGTCAAAACCGTTGAGGGTGTGCGCGCCATCGCCGGCCTGACCGAAGACAACCAGGACGTCGTGGGCTTTTTCCAAACGATTCGTTTTGCCGACGTGACCATCGGTCAGGCATTGGTCGTCCTCGACACGGCTTACCTCAGGGGGCAGATCGGATACATGCGTGGCGCCTACGGGGTCATGGCCGCATTGGTGCTGGTCGGAGGATTCGGCACCCTCTTCTGGTTGGACCGGGGCAAAAAAAAGAAAGCGCGGCGGACCCAACGCGAGATGGAGCGCATGGACCATATCGGTCCCTACGTGCTCAAAGCCAAGATCGCCATGGGCGGGATGGCCGAGCTTTTCGAGGCCGACTATGTGCGCGAAGACGGTTTCCGACGCAAGGTGGCCATCAAGCGCATCCGGCCGCATCTGGCTGAAAACCCCGAATTCGTCAAGATGTTCACCCGCGAAGCCCGTCTGGCGGCGCTTTTGCAACATCCCAACATCGTTCAGATTTTCGACTATGGCAAGATCGACAGCACTTATTTCATCGCCATGGAGTTCATCGACGGCAATAATCTGGGCGACATCCTGGCGGCCATGAAGATCGGGCTTCCGGTGGCGCAGGCGGTCTATATCGTCAGCGAGATCTGCAAGGGGCTGGACTATTCGCACAGCCGAACGGATGACGACACCGGCACACCGCTCGACATCGTGCATCGCGACATCAGCCCTCAGAACATGCTGATCTCCTGCAAGGGGGAGGTCAAAATCAGCGACTTCGGCATATCGAAAGCGAAGTCCGAGCCCAACCTCACGCAGGCAGGCATCATCAAGGGCAAACTGGCCTACATGTCGCCGGAACAAGCCCTGGGGCACTCCCTGGACCGCCGGGCGGATATCTTTGCGCTGGGGTTGTTGTTCCACGAGGCCCTGACCGGTTTGCGGGTCTATCGTTTCGAAAATGAAATCGAGGCCATTCGGGCGATTCCCCAGCGGGACATCGAACCGCTGACGGCCATCATGAAGCAGATTCCAGAGGAATTGAACCGCATCGTCATGCGATGCCTGGAAAAGGACCGGGACAAGCGCTATCAGCAGGCCGCCGACATCTACGCCGATCTGACGGCCTTTCGCCGGGACCATCAGTTGACCTACGATGCCGATGATCTGGCCGCTTTCATGGGGAACCGCCTGACGGAGGGTGTTGAACCGGATTGCAGCGCTTAGACGCCATTGCAGCGAAACCGCGCGGGCCCGCGACATCGCCTCTTGGCTGCGGCGTGTGGCGCATGCCGGCCCGCAAGGAAGGTCTAACGGACGTCCCTGTCGCCCGGACCCGCTAACCGCATGCTTTTTGCCAGCACCGTTTTTTTATTCATCTTTCTGCCGGCCGTCATTCTGATCTATTACGGCGTGCCGGATCAGGCCACCAAGCGTGGCCGCAACCTCGTCCTTCTCCTGGGCAGCTATATCTACTATCTCTACGGCGCCGCCGAATTCCTGCCCATCCTGATGGCGTCCACCCTGGCCGACTACGGACTCTCCCATCTCATGACCGGCGATCCGCGCCGCAAACGCCTGTGGCTCACGGTGTCGCTGGTGGTCAATCTCGGCCTGCTGGTCTATTTCAAATACGCCAACTTCTTTGTGCACGAAATCGACCAACTGCGGTCTCGGTCGGGGTTGCCCACCCTTGCCTGGGTCGAGGTCATGCTGCCCATCGGCATATCTTTCTTCACGTTTCAGAAGCTGAGCTACGTCATCGATGTCTACCGGGGGGAGGCCCGTCCGCTGCGCGACCCGCTGGACTTCGCGCTCTACGTCGCCATGTTCCCCCAGCTGATCGCCGGGCCCATCGTCCGGTTCCGCGAAATTCAGGCGCAGCTGCGGACCCGCCGCGAGGGTTTGGATCGCTTTTTCGACGGTCTCACCCGGATCTGCTGGGGACTGGCCAAGAAAGTCATCATCGCTGAAAGCCTGGGCCGTTTTGCCGATACCGTTTTCGGCCTGCCGCCGGAGGCCGTGGACACCAAGACGGCCTGGCTGGGAGCTGTGACCTACACCTTGCAAATCTATTTTGATTTTTCGGGCTATTCGGACATGGCCATCGGTCTGGGGCGTCTTTTTGGATTCGTGCTGCCCGAAAACTTTCGCCGGCCTTACTCGGCCGTCAGCATCACGGACTTCTGGCGGCGCTGGCACATCTCGCTCAGCCGCTGGTTTCGTGACTATCTCTACATTCCCCTGGGCGGTAACCGGCGGGGAACGGCGCGGGCCTGTCTAAATATGGCGGTGGTTTTCGTGCTTTGCGGCTTGTGGCACGGGGCCAACTGGACCTTCCTGGCCTGGGGCGTCTATCATGGGCTGTTTCTGATCGTCGAACGCCTCACCGGTCTGCGCCGCCTGCCGGCGGATCGGTGGGTCTTTACACGCCGTGCCGTCACCCTGCTGGTCGTCACGATCGGCTGGGTTCTTTTCCGTTCCGCCGACGTCGAACAGGCGGCTCTGCTGCTGCGCGCCATGTTCACCTGGAAGGACCTGCCGCTGGCTTATGCGCTGAGCCTGCATTTCAATCCCTGGGACCTGGGCGTCCTCGTGGCGGCAGCGGTCGTTTTCGCGCTGCCGGCGGAATACTCGGGCTATCGTGCGTTGATCGCCAGTTCGCGGCCGCGCCCCACCTTCGCCGCCGTGCTGCTGGTGGTGGTCGTCTTCCCGCTGTGCGGCCTGCTGATCGTCAGCAGCCCGGCGGCCCCGTTCATTTATTTCCGGTTCTGAGCGCCATGCTGAAGAAAGCCCTCATCCTCTTTTTTCTTATCGCCGTGCTGACGCCGTTACCGGCCTGGATCCTTTGGGAGGCCCCACCCGGCCAGCCCAGATTCGGCCCTGTCCTGGATTTCCCCAGCCCCTACGACGGCGCGTTGCTCAAAACCGACTACTACCGGGCGCTGGACCGCTACATCAACGAGGAGGCTGTGTTCAGCGGCCGCCTCAGGCAGATCAAGAACTGGATCGATTATCGCTTGTGGGGACGAACCGAAAGCGGGAATATCCACGTGGGTCGCCGGGGCTGGCTTTTCAGACGCGCCGACATCGAAAACCACGTCCAGAATCGCTGCGCGGACGCCGGCGACGCGCACCGGCGGCTGCTCGAATTGCACGCGGTCGCGAAGGTGGTTGCCGCCTCCGGGCGTGACTTCCGGTTTCTCGTGGTACCGAGCAAGGCCTCGGTCTATCCGGAGTATGTCGGTTGGGTGCCCCTTCCGGCCGGGGGCCGTTGCAGCGCTTTCGACCTCATGCGCGAAGCGGAAGCCGCGTTCCCGCTTGAAGCCTGGGTGCCGTTGGAGGCCGCCATCATGGGCGGGAAATTCCGATCGCATCTGCTTTACGATCCCACCGGCGGATACTGGAACGGGCGCGGGGCGGCCGTGGCGGCCGAAACCCTGCATCGGAGCCTGTTCGGCACCAATACGCTGGCGCCGGTGATGACGGTGGAAAAACGGCCGGACGACCTCGAGGCGTTGCTTCTGGGCGCTGCGGCGTCCCCGGCCAAGCGCGCGGTGCGCCGATTGGACGGCGAGGGGACGGAAGGCCTGGGGCGGTTGCTGATTTACGGTGACGGCGGAAGCGAAAGGCTTTTGCCGCACCTGGGCCGAATGGCCCGGCGTGTGGATGTCGTCGCGGCCGAAACGATCCCGTCCCGGCAGATTGCCGAAGACTGGCGGGACTACGACGGCATCCTGCTCCAGACGACGGAAGCGGGGGTAGGGCATCTGCGCATCGATCTCGACCGGATCTACGATCAATTATTGGCGGAGGCCGCCCCGGTCACACGCAAGGCGGTCGACCTGTCCGCCGTGCGCGTCGTCGCCCATACGGCGTTGCAGACGTTCGCCGCAGGGGTGGAGATCAAAACGCTGGGGGCGCGTTCGGCCTTCGCATTGATCGACCTGCCCGGCTCCTATCGGCGTTGCTTCCGGGTGCTGCGGCTCGACTTGTCGGCGATCCAGCCGGAGCGGATGACGGTCGCGTACCGCACGAATCCGCCCATGGTTGCGCAGCGACCCTTTCCGGCCGGCCGTTTCAGCATGTATCTGCCCCTGCCGGTCAAATCCAGGGTGACGCTGCGCTTTCAGCCCGGGGAGCAGGCCGGGCTTCTGATGCTGCATGGGGCCGAGATCATCGGCTTCGCCTCGGAAGCCCCCGACGCCTGTGGCCGCGAGCGCCGCCCGGCCCGGACGGCCGCGCCTGTGGTGGCGGATCGTGACGCCGCAACGATCGAGGCACCCGCCGCCGACCGGGCGCTGCGGGACAGGCCCCCTGCGGCGACCGCCGGCAGCTTGCCAACCTCGGCCCCGTTGGCCAAAAATAAACAGGAGCCGGCGGCGGACGATCGGGAGGCGGCGCCCCAAGGGACCGACAGGGCTCATCCGGAGGCCGATGACGTCGGCTCCCGGCCTGCGGCCGAATCCCCGACAGCGGCCGCCCCGATGGTCGTCGCCGCTGCGAGGCCGGCAGGCGCGTCCGCACCCCCGAAGCCCGCCGCGACGCTGCCCTCCGGTCCGCCCCGACCCCCCGCCGTGCACGACACGGCGGTTGAAACCGCAAACCCGCCCGACACAACGCCAGCCGCATCACCCGCCCTTGTTCTCAACGAGTTCGCGGACGGGCGCATTTTCCAGCGCCGGGGGCGGGCGGCCGACATCATCGTATCCGGAAGCTACCGGGGGGCCGTGGCCGCTATCGAAGCCCGGGTGATCCACCATGACCGCGGCCTGGAGGTGGTGCCCTGGACGATCGTCGACGCTGCCCCGCGCAACGGCATCTATCTGGGCCTGCTGCCGCGGGTGCCTCAGGGCGGCTGGTATGTCCTGGAGGTGCGCGCCCAGGACAGGCCGGATCTGAGCGTTCGTGGACGGCACCGTTTTGGTGTCGGCATGCTGATCGCCTGCATCGGACAGTCCAACATGAAGGAGTGGTTCCACACCGGCACCGACCTGGAGGCCCATGCGCTCCTGAGGCTTTACAGCGGTAAGGGCTGGAAGCCTTTGGGGACGACGGGCAACGGGGCTATCGCCTGCGGCAACCGTATCGTCGAACGCACGGGCGTGCCGGTCGGTCTGCTCGACTTTGCCGTCAACGGATCCGGTCTGCACCGCAAGGCCAACTGGGGAAAGGGTTTCTGGGAAGACACCCGGTCGCATTCGATCTACCGGCGCTTCGTGACCCACACGGCGGCCACAGGCGGCCGGCTGGAATTTATCGTCTGGCTTCAGGGCGCGGCCGATGCCGCCCGCGGCACGGTGTCCGGGGCGGAGTACGCAGCCAGCCTGACCCGATTCGTCGAACGCCAGGTGCGGCGGGACGTGGCCAACGGATCGAGCCGCCCGCAGCTGCCGTTTCTGGTGGTGGGCATGGCCAAGAGGCCGGGGGGGCGCGACGAACCGCACCAGGCCCTGCGCGAAGCCCAATGGGCGGTGGCCGCCAAGCTGCCGGAATGCTACCTGGCCGCCACGACCCTCGACCTGAGAAACCAGGGCAAGCAGCACCTGGCGCCGGAGGCTTACACCACCATGGGGCGCCGGGTGGCCCAGACGATCCTGCATGTCCTGGGGCTCGAGGACCATTATCGCGGCCCGCGGGTCGCTTCGATCCAGCCCGTGGGCGGGAAGACGCTCGAGGCCCGACTGGAGCATCGCGGCGGCGACGATATCCGTCCGGCGTCCGGCGGCACCGGTTGGGAGGTGGTCGACGTCCAGGGGCGCGTTTCCGTCGTGGCGGTCCTGCGCCGTGACCCGCGTACGCTAAGAATCCATCTCGAACGCCCGCTGGTCCCACCGGCCGAAGTACGCTACCTCTACGGCGCGCGGCCCGATGCGCGTCGCCCGCTGATGGACAACGCCGACCCCAGCCTGCCCCTGGAAGCCTTTCGGGGGCCGGTATCCGCTGAGGAAACCTTGCCCGGCGGCCGCACACCTTAAGCCGTAGCATTGCGGCGGCAGTCTTCAGTCATCTTTCTTGATCCGCTCGTAGATGTCCAGGTCGCGGGTATCGAGGTCCTGGCGCTTCTCGTGCAGTTTGTCCAGGAAATAATGGTAAAAGTCGTGACGCAGGCTGTCGCGGTTGGCAGTGACGAACCAGCGGTTGCGGGTCCAGATGACCGCCGACTGCTCGGGCCGCTCGTTTTCGAACATGCCCACCAGCGCTTCGGCCCGGTCGGCGATGATATCGACGGTCTCGCCCCCGAGTTTGGCATACAGGCCCGCCACTTCGGGGTGCGATACCTGGATGTCGAAAACCGGTGGAATGGCGCCCATGGCGATCAGGCGTATCCCCACCCCCCGGTGGGCGGCTTTGCGGATGGAAGCCTCCAGTTGCTTCCATGCCGGGAGGAAGAGACGCAGATAAAGTTCCTGTTCGGCCGCCGCGATGATTTCGATGGCTTTGGTCAATGCTGCATCACGGCCTCGCAGGGTGAGAAGGTATTCGTACTCGACCTCCTGGGTGATCGCGGCAAGCTGCTTTTCAAGCAGTTCCAGGTTTGATTCGAACTGACTGCGGAAGCGTTTCTTCAATTCCTCGAAGGGCAGGGGAACATAGCAGCCCTTTTCGATTTCGAAGACGATGCCCTTTCTGAGCAGGCCGCGCAGGACGTCGTAAATCCGCGAGCGGGCGATCCCCGAACGTTTGCTCAACTGGGAGCCGTTGGAGGGATGCTGGGCCACCAGTGCGAGGTAGCAGGCCGATTCGTATTTGCTGAAGGCAAAATCCCTGAGCAGGCTGGCAATTTCCAAGGGCTTCTCCTTGCTTTGGGGCGGGCGACCCGCCGGTCCATCCGTTTGCCCGTTGGCGTCGCGGCCGATTGGCCGTCGGGCCAAAGGAAACCTAACCGGTCTTATCCACATCCCCAAGCAAAGGTCAACCGTGGGCGGTTCGGCCGTGGAGGGCGCGACCGGGAGGGCTTCCCGACTGCCGATGATGACGGCCGTGTTTGACAGGCATCTAAATCTGAATTAAGTTGCTACATAGATAGCAACATATATGGAGGGGCGACCATGTTCTGCGCATTCAACCCACGGGAACGCCCACCGGTCCTGGGGTTTTCCCATCTGGACGATGAGCGCATTCGTGCAATGGAAGACCGCTGCGGCGCCCATCACTACGACCGCCTGAACGTCGTGGTGCGCCAGGCCTGCGGCAGCTGGATCACCGATATCAACGGCAAGCGCTACCTCGACTGTCTGGCCGCCTATTCGGCCGCCAACCCGGGACATCACCATCCGAGAATCGTCAACGCCCTGGTCAAGGCCCTTCTGGGCAATTACGCCTCCGTCATTTCCAACGTCGTCTACACCGATCCGCTGGGGGTTTTTCTGGAACGCCTGGCGAATTTCGTGCCCCCGCTGGCGCCGCGCTTCGGGGCGGCCGGCAACAAGGTCCTGCCCAAGAACGGCGGGGTCGAATCCGTGGAAACAGCCATCAAGATGGCCCGCTTCTACGGCTGGAAAGCCAAGGGGATTGCAGACGGTCGTCAGGAACTCATCGTTTTCAGGAACAATTTTCACGGCCGTATGATCACCGAGGTATCGTTTGCCACGGTGAAACGCTACCGCCAGGGTTTCGGCCCGCTGACGCCCGGTTTTGTTGCGGTGGCCTATGGCGACCTGGATGCTGTCGAAGCCGCCGTGACCCCGAATTGCTGCGGTATCCTGGTGGAACCCATGCAGGGGGAGGGGGGCATGCGCGTCCCGCCGCCGGGCTTTCTCAGGGGCCTCAGGGAAATCGCCGACCGTCATGATTTGCTGCTGCTCTTCGACGAGATCCAGGTGGGGCTGGGCCGCAGCGGGCGCCGGTTCTGTTTCGAGCACGAAGGCGTAATCCCCGACGGCCTCGTGCTGGGCAAGGCGCTCTCCGGTGGTCTCGTGCCGCTCTCGGCCTTTGTGACCCACGCCGATTTGATGGACATGGCTTTTCGCAAAGGATCGGACGGCTCCACCTTCGGGGGCTATCCCCTGGCCTGCGTGGCCGGGGTGGCCGCTCTCGACGTTTTCGAGGACGAAAAACTGGCGCTCTCGGCCGAGCGCCAGGGCAGAAAACTGCGCCGCGCCATCGAGCAGATCGCCGGGCGATCGCCCCATGTGAATGATGTGCGCGGCCGGGGCCTTTTCATCGGCATCGAGGTGGAGGGCGGGCGGGCGATGGCGTTCTGCCGCCGCCTGGTGAAGCTGGGGCTGATTATCAACGACAGCCGCGGCCACACCATCCGAGTCTCGCCACCCCTGAACATCAGCGACGATGAAATCGACTACCTGGTGACGCGCCTGGAAACGGTGCTTCTCTAGTCGATGGTGCGGTTACAGCCCGCATGACCTCCCGGCCTTGAAAGGCGTTGCGAATCTTAGTCTTGATCTAAACCCTCCACCTCTGGTGGAGGACCAGACGAGGTTCGACCGATCCGGGGTGTGATTTTGTTGTTCGGTGTGTTCATTTTTTTTCCCGGGAAAGAAAAGACGGTCTCGTAAAAAGTCATGATTTAGACGGTTTCGTAAAATGTTCGAGATCAAGGCTTGCGAATCCTGAGGAATGAGGCGTACTTAAGGTACGCCGCAATGACGAAGGCTGAAGCGTAACGCCGATATCGGACTTTTTACGAGACCGTCAAGAAAAGTAACCAAAAGAACACGCCCTTGCCCCGCTTCTTCCTGCGCGTCGTCAAACCGGACAATGAAGCGGCGCCTCATGCCGCCATGCGGCGTTGTCCAATTTGCTCGGGTGCTCTCAATCTAACGATTGCTGCGCGCCTCGCTTCATAGGGGCGTCTTGCCTGACAGCATGATGCTTGCTTCATTGCCCGGTTTATGCGGATGGCGCGTATCCGAATTCACTATCGCTCGGGCAAGTCCGTAAGCCTGATCCGTTCAATACGTCGATGCTCGGCGCGGGACAAAGGGGATGGTTACACATATTCTGATCGCGTAACTGATTTCCCTTCGACGGTCGGCAGATGACTTCTCGCGGTAAAACAATTCATCATTCCGGCGGATGCGTAAATCGTTCGATAGCAAGGCTTGCGGGTCTCGAGGAATGAGGCGTACGCAATGTACGCCGCAATGACGAGAGGGCCGCGTAACGCTGCTCTCGGACGATTTGCGCATCCGCCCCCCGCTATTGTCGGGCGACGACGAAGAGCCCGATATGCGCGAGCAGGTTGGCCGACATGCGGGCCGGCAGGCGCCGGCGCCACTTGTTCATGATCAGGTGGTGCTCGGTCACGATGCGCAGTTTCTCCTCGCGGCAGAAGGCCCGAAAATCTTTGATGGTCAGCACGCGGATATTGGGGGTGTTGTACCATTCAAAGGGCAGGGCCGGCGATTTGGGGGCCCGGCCGCCGAAGAAGATGCCGACGCGCAGCGACCAGTGGCCGAAATTGGGAAATCCCACGATGCCGTAGCGGCCGATGCGCATCATTTCCCGCAGCACGACCTGCGGGTGCTTGACCACCTGGAGGGTCTGGTTGAGGATCACGTAATCGTAGGCGTTGTCGGCGAAATCCGCTAAACCCTCGTCCAGGTCGCCCTGGTAGACCGGAAGCCCCAAGGACATGCCCCCCATCAGTCGCGCCCCGTCGATGTCCACGCCCCGGCCGCGGACGTTTTTGCGCGCCACCAGCTCGCCCAGCAGGGAACAGTCCCCGCAGCCCAGGTCCAGCACGTGCGCCCCCTCGGGAATGATGGCCGTGATCAGGTCCCAGTCGGTCTGGCTCAGGGTGTTGACGTAGTTGACGCGTTGTCGTTCGCTACTCAAGCGGTTGGCTCCTTTGGCTGCCGTCCAGAAAGGCGGTGGCAATCTGCGTGAGGCGCTCGGTTTCGATCAGGAAGGCATCGTGCCCGTGCGGGGAGTCGATATCAACGAAGGATACGTCCCGGTCGTTGGCGATCAGGGCCCGGACGATATCCTTGGATTGGGCCGTGGGAAAGAGCCAGTCCGAGGTGTAGGAGATCACCAGATAGCGGGCCGCGACCGAGGCCAAAGCGGTCTTGAGCGGCCCGTAGGTCCGGGCGATGTCGAAATAGTCCATGGCCTTGGTGATATAGATGTAGCTGTTGGCGTCGAAGCGTTCGGTGAATCGGGTGCCCTGGTGATTCAGATAGGACTCGACCGCAAATTCATTGCGGATGTCGTAGCTCAGGCGGTCGGCGGACTGCAGTCGGCGCCCGAACTTGTGGTTCAGCGAAATCTCGGACAAGTAGGTGATGTGGGCCACCATGCGGGCGCTGGCCAGGCCGCGCACCGGCCCCGGCGTGCCGTAGTAGTGACCGCCCTGCCAATCGGGGTCGCTGGTGATGGCATGCCGGCCCACGGCATTGAAGGCGATGCCCTGGGTGGAGAGGTGGGCGCCGGCGGCGATACAGATCACCGTGTGCACCCGCTCGGGATAGCGCAGCGACCACTCCAGCGCCTGAAAGCCTCCCATGGATCCCCCCGCCACGCAGAAAAGCCGCTCGATTCCCAGATGATCCACGAGGTGCTTCTGAGCGGTGACCATGTCGCCCATCGTGATCAGCGGAAAGTCGCTGCCGAAAGGCTGGCCGGTGTCCGGGTTCGTGCTGCCGGGGCCGGTGGATCCCTTGCAGCCGCCGATCACGTTGGCGCAGATCACCCAGTAACGTTCGGTGTCGAAGGCCTTGCCCGGCCCGATCATGGAATCCCACCAACCCACGCGTGTGTCGTGGGGGTCGTGGATACCGGCCGCGTGGGCGTCCCCGGAGAGGGCGTGGCAGATCAGGATGGCATTGCTGCGCGCCGCGTTGGGTTCGCCGTAGGTCTCGTAGACCAGTTCGACCGGCCCCAGGGTCCGGCCCGAATCGAGCACCAGGGGATCGTCCTGGCTGCCGAATTCGAAATGCCGGGGCACGACGCGGCCGACCGATTGTCGTTCGATGAACATCGTCATTTTCCTCGTTCCGATTGACTTCGACGCCTCTATGCCGTGCAGGCCACGCCGGTCTCCAGGGCCTGGTCGAGATCGGCGATGATGTCCGCGACGTCCTCGATGCCGATGCTCAGCCGGATGAAGTCCGGTGTCACGCCGGCCGCCTGCTGTTCCGTTGCGGTCAACTGCTCGTGTGTGGTCGAGGCCGGATGAATCACCAGGCTCTTAGCGTCGCCGATATTGGCCAGATGGCTGACGAGCTTGAGGCTTTCGATGAATTTGACGGCCGCTTCCCTGCCGCCCCGGATGCCGAAACCCACCAGGGCGCCCTGGCCCCGGGGCAGGTATTTGGCCTTCAGGTGGGCGGTCTCCGCGGAGGCCAATCCGGGGTAGCGCACCCAGTCGACGCAGCCGTGGTTTTCGAGAAACCGGGCCACCTGGAGCGCGTTGTTCGAGTGACGCTCCATGCGCAGGTGCAGGGTCTCGAGCCCCTGGAGGAACAGCCAGGCGTTGAAGGGGCTCATGGCGGCACCCATGTCACGCAGTCCCAACACCCGGGCCCGCAGGATAAAGGCCAGGTCCCCGAACGTCTCGACGAACTTCAGGCCGTGATAGGCCGGGTCGGGGGCGTCGAACTCCGGAAAGCGTCCCGACCCCTCCCAGTCGAAGTTGCCGGAATCGACGATCAACCCGCCGATCGACGTGCCGTGTCCGCCGATAAACTTGGTGGCCGAGTGCACCACCACGGCGGCCCCGTGTTCGATCGGACGGCAGAGATAGGGGGTGGTGACCGTGTTGTCCACCACCAGCGGGATACCGTGGCGCCGGCCGGCTTCGGCAATCCCTTCGATATCGATGATGTCGAGTTTGGGGTTGCCGATGCTTTCGACGAAAAAGGCGCGGGTCTTGTCCGAAACGGCCCGCTCCCAGGCATCGATGTCGTTGGGGGGAACGTATTTTACCTGGATGCCCAGGCGGCTGAAAGTGTGCGTGAAGAGGCTCACCGTGCCGCCGTAAAGATCGGTGGATGCCACGATCTCGTCGCCGGCCTTGGCCAAGGTGAGCACGGTCAGGGTTTCGGCCGCCTGTCCCGAGGCCACCGCCAGCGCCGCCGTCCCACCTTCCAGGGCGGCGATGCGCTGCTCGAGGGCGTCGGTGGTGGGGTTCATGATACGCGTGTAGATGTTGCCGAACTTGCGCAGACCGAAGAGGTCGGCCGCATGCTGGGTGTCCTCGAAGATATAGGACGAGGTCTGGTAGATGGGGATGGCCCGGGAAAGGGTCTGGCTGTCGGGCGCGTGCCCGGCGTGAATGGTGCGGGTTCCGAATCCTTGAGAGTGTTCGCTCATTGCGCTGGCCTCCGTTCGCTGTCCGGTCTGCAAAAAAAAACCTCTCGCAGGGGAGAGGTTTCGATCCATTTGTCGCTCAACCTCATGTGTCCCGTATCGGGCTGGATTTGGCACCTTATGGTCAGGTTGCCGGGCGGTCATCAGGCCAGTTCCCTCGCGCCACTCCACATGAATATTTGCGGTAACTATAGGGGTCTAGAACGTATTGTCAAGATCCTGCGGCGATGATTACCGCTGGAGCGACCCGCACACATTGACTTCGGTCAAGGGGATTGGTACAAGATCGACTCCAACCGAGCGGTAACGGAACACGGTGCGAATCCGTGACGGACCCGCCGCTGTGATCGGGGACGCAGGGCCGTGCAACCATGGTCACCGTCGGGCGCCAATGGCAGCCATGCGGGAAGACCGGCACCTGCGGAGGATCCGAAAGTCAGAAGACGACCGCTCGGCATGTCAAGGACCTGATGGTAAAGGGCTCCTGGGGCTGCAATCGGCCCGGGGAGCCCTTTTTTATTTGGACGGTCTCGAAAAAAGCCCGATATCGGCGTTACGCGGATCCCTCGTCATTGCGGCGTACCGTAAGTACGCCTCACTCCTCGAGATCCGCAAGCCTTGATCTCGAACTTTTTACGAAACCGTCCGGAAAATGATTTTTACGAATTCATCTTCAATTTTTATGAAAGAAAATGGAGTCGGCTTAGAAAAACTTTTTACCGGATCGGTAGAACCTCTCCAAGCCTTCCACAAATGAAGGTTGTTTTAGATCAAAACCAAGAGCAAAGGATCCCCCCATATGACCATGCCGTCGGTTCAAGTCGTTGAAATCGGCTGTTTTGAATTCAGACCAATGCCGGTTCAGCCCCCGGCGGAAGGCGAAGTTCTGATCCGGGTTGAGGTGACGGGACTTTGCCGCACGGATCTTAAAATCATCCGCGTGGGCCATCGTGACCTGGTGCTGCCCCGGGTGCCGGGCGAAGAGGTCGTCGGGACGGTCGAGGCCTTGGGCCACCGCGTCGCGAATCTGAACCCCGGGGACCGGGTCTATGTCTACCCGGGCCTGTGGTGCGGGCGCTGTCCGGCCTGCCGGGCCGGGGCCGAGAACCTCTGCCGTCAAATGCAGATCATGGGGTTTCACCGCGACGGCGGATTCGGTCCCCACGTCACCGTCCCGGCCCAGAGCGTCATTGCCCTGCCCGACGGGCTGGATTTTGACGCGGCCGTATTAGCCGAGCCGCTCTCCTGCGCGCTGAACGCCCTCGAGCTGGGCTGCCTGCAATCCGGCGAGACGATTGGCATCTGGGGCGCCGGCCCGGCCGGCACCCTGCTGGCCCGGGCGGCGCATGTCTTCGGCGCCCGCCCCGGCCACATCGAACCCGACCGGCGACGGCGGGCGCTGGTCGGCGGGCGGGAAACGGCCGGTGATGACCGCTTCGATGTGGCCGTCGTGGCGGTGGGGGACCCGAATGCCTATCGGGAGGCACTGGACCACCTGGCCCCGCGGGGCCGCCTGGTGGTGTTCTCGGGACTGCCGCCCGGCAATGACCGCCCGGCGGTGAGCCTCAATCAGCTCCACTACCATGAGCAGACCCTGGTGGGCGCCTACGGCTGCTGCTACCGCCACGGGCAGGATGCTCTGGCCATGATCGCCGACGGCCGTGTGCCGGTTGGCGACATGATCTCCCATCGCCTGCCGCTCAAGCAACTGGACCACGCCCTGACCCTCGTTGAAGAGCGGGCCGGCATGAAAATACTTCTCGACCCCTGGCAGGAGGACTGACATCGCATGTACGCTGACGAATCAATCAAAGCCTTTGGCCAATATATCCAGAAACTGATCAGCCGGGAAAATCTGAGCCGCACCGAAAGCTACACCCTTTTCTGCCAGATCCTTGACAACGAACAGCCCGACCTGCAGCAGGGCGCCTTTCTGGCCGCCCTGGCGGCCAAAGGCGAAACCCCGGAAGAGATCGCCGGGGTCTGGCAGGCCATCTTCGAGCGCGACACGGTGCGGGCCGACGAGGACCTGGGAACCCCGCTGGTGGAAAATTCCGGCACCGGCATGGATGCCCTCAAGACCTTCAATGTCAGCTCGGCCGCCGCACTCGTGGCCGCCGCCGGCGGGGTGCGTATGGCCCGTCACGGTGCACGCGCCCTGACCTCGAGCTGCGGCACCGTCGACCTGCTCGAAGCGGTGGGCCTCGATGTCGAATGCGACGTCACCACCGTGGCCCGCAGCATCCGCGAGGCCGGCATCGGACTTTTCAACGGCATGAGCCCCGCCATTCATCCCCGGGGCCTGGCGCGGATTCTCTCCCAGATCCGCTTCGGTTCGACCCTCAATATCGCCGCCTCGCTGGCCAGCCCCTGCCGCCCCACCCACGGATTGCGCGGCGTCTCTCGCGAAGACCTGATCGGTCCGGCCGCCGCGGTCATGAAAGCCATCGGCTACCGGCGGGCCCTGGTGGTCCACGGTTTCGACGGCGACGGGCGCCTGGGCATGGACGAGCTGTCGACCCTGGGGGAGAGCCGCGTGCGGGAGTTCGCCCCGGACGGCGAGACCACCTTCACCCTGACGCCGGAAGAAGTCGGGCTGCCACGGCGCCGGTATAGCGAAATCGCCGCCACCGGCGACCCCGAAACCGAGGCGGTTCGTTTTCTGCAGACCGTGGCCGGGGTTGAAAACGGGCCTTGCGAGGAGATCACCTGCCTGAACGCCGGAGCGCTTTTCTACCTCGTGGACGAGGTGCGCACGCTGGCCGACGGTGTCCGGCAGGCTCGTGATCTGATCCGCGAGGGCGAGGCGCTGCGTAAACTGGTGGCATGGGTGGGGGTTCAGGCCGATGCGGACGGCCGGGGCATCCGGCGGTTGCGGGCCGTGGCCCGCCGGGCCGGTTTGGGCGTGGCCGTGGCCGGCCAACTCTGACGCTAGATCGAGCTTGTCAGCGCGCCACATGAACCGGCGGCGCCAGCAAGGATGGGCGGATGCACCGAGACAGCCATCCCGGTGCATCCTGGAAACGCCTCATTGGCGGCGACTGAAAAAGTCGATGACGAAAGCAATATGGCTGCGCATGGCATTGTAGGCCGCATCGGGGTCCCGCTGACGGATGGCATCGCAGATGGCCTTGTGCTGCCTCAGGATCGTCTCGATGTTCTTCGGGTCCTGGTAGAGATGCAGGAGATTTTCGCGAATCCCCACATGCAGAAAATCGGAGACATTCTTCATGATATAGATCTGCAAGGGGTTCTTGGTGGCCGCCGCAATGGCCATGTGGAAGGCCAGATCACCCTCGGTACCGAGCCCGCCGGAGCCGATATCACGCTCCATTTCGGCGATGGCCTCTTCAATGGCTTCGAGTTCGGTGGTGCCGATGCGCTGGGCGGCCAGGGAGGCCGCGGTGCATTCGATGCCCATGCGCATTTCCAGCAGGTCGATGAGGCTTGCATCCTGGGCCTCCATGACCGTGGCCAGCGGGATTTGAACGGCTTCGTCGAGGGGGCGCACGAACGTCCCCTGGCCCTGGCGCTGCTCCAGAAAACGCAGGGTCACCAGCTTGTTGATGGCCTCGCGCACGGAGTTGCGGCTGACATTGAGGGCTTCGGCCAACTCGCGCTCGGTCATGATTTTCTGCCCGGGCTGGTAGTCGCCACGGAAGATCAACGCCCTCAGCTGGTCGAAAACCTGATCGGAAATGCGTTTGGGTCGAATCGGTTTGAGCTCAATATTCATGCGTCATAGACCTCTTGCGGCCGTTCGACGACATGGCGTGTCGTCGTTGTCGCCCAGCCCCCGGAGAGCATGTCAGGCGGTCGGATGCTGCCGGCCGTAAATCTGCACGCCTGTCTGTCGGCCCGGTATCCACGACCCGGGCCGCCATCGCTTGCGTGCCAATCTGTTGGGCAATGCCATCATGCGGCAGGCCAAACCCTCCGTTGCGCACCCCATCCGACAGGTGACCGTACACGCGGATGCCAATGCCGCTGGCGTCTGCGGTCGAGTGGTCTTGCACGGCCGCGACCGTGAAGCGCCGATGCGTCCGTGGGACGCCGGCTCCACCTTTCACTCCCCCTGCGGACTTCCGCTTCAGGAGGCCCCGAAAAAGAGCGCCGGCAGCCAGGTCGTCAGGGCCGGGAACATCACCAGGATCGCCAGCCCGATGAGCTGCAGGAAGACAAAGGGCATGATGCCCTTGTAGATGTGCATCATGGTGTATCCCTGGGGCGCCACACCGGCGAAGTAAAAAAGCGCGTATCCGAAAGGCGGTGTGACGAACGAAGTCTGCAGGTTGACGCACATGAGAAGCGAGAACCACAGCGGGTTGAACTCGAGCTCCAGGACGATGGGCATGAAGATGGGCACGGTGATCAGCAGGATCGCGGCCCAGTCGATGAACATGCCCATGAGGAA
>JASJBQ010000119.1 GCA_030066455.1 Desulfobacterales bacterium | reverse complement strand
TGCGGCCCGCCAGGAGGGCCTCCTCGATTTCCTTGACGAACAGCCCCTTGCCGCCCACCTTGGCCAGCGGCACGTCGAGAATCTTGTCCCCCTTGGTCTTGATGATCGTCAGCTCGACCTTGAGCCCGGAATGAAGGTCTTCCAGACGGGACTTGACCCACTCGGCCTGCCAGAGCGCCAGTTTGCTGCCGCGGGTGCCGATGCGCGCCGTCGCGGGCATCAGTGACCGCACCCGGCACAGCTGGTGGCCGAACAGCCGCCGCAGGACGCTGCGGAGGCCGACGACTTGATCGTCTCACCCCCCGTCCCCTTGCTGTAAAAGCCGCAGACCGACATCAGGCGGCATACTTTTTTGCTCTTGCAGGCCTCGCATTCGGGGTCCGGATCGCCCAGGACCAGGTATTCGAACGTCTTGCCACAGTCCTGGCATTCATATTCGTAGATCGGCATGGATGGCCTCCTTGATTGGGCACGGATTCTTCAAAAGGGCCCTTATTTACACATCTTGGCCCTGTTTGGCAAGGGATACACGTCGTTTCAGGGTTCCCGTTCGACGGGCGCCTTGTGGGGAAACAGCTTGTGCTCCACGAGCTGGCAGAGGATGTGCCCCATGGTGATGTGGGTCTCCTGAACGCGGGCCGTCTGGGGGGATTCGACCTCCAGCAGCAGATCGGTGTGATCTCGCATCCGCCCGCCGGCTCCGGTCATCCCCAGGCAGTGCAGCCCAGCCCGCCGGGCGGCAGCCAGGGCTGCCAGGATATTGGCGGATTCGCCGCTGGTGCTCAACGCCCAGGCCACGTCGTCCGGTCGGCCCAGCGCCTCTACCTGGCGGGCGAAAACCTGCGTGAAGCTTTCGTCGTTACCGATGCTGGTGATGATTGAGGTGTCCGTGGTCAGGGCCATGGCCGGCAGAGGGCGGCGGTCGATCTGGAAGCGATTGACGAATTCGGCCGCCAGGTGCTGGGCATCGGCGGCGCTGCCACCGTTACCGAATAGCAGGAGCTTGTGGCCGGAGGCGATGGCCGTGACAAGCATGTCGGCGGCGGCTATCAGCGTTTCACGCTGGCCGGTCACGGCATCGCGCTTGACCTGCAAGCTTTCCGTCAGAATCGCGTCGATGAGCGCTTGCATCTCAGGAGGCTTTCTCGATCAAACGTTCTTCCACCGATTGGATCGAACCGCGGGCATCCTCGCCGAGGGCTTGGGCCCGCTTGAAGGCCTGCAGGGCGTCTTCCAACTGGCCGGATTTCGCCAGGAGGCGGCCCAACCGCAGGTGGGTTCGACCGTTTTCGGGAGCGATCTCGACGCTTTGCCGGCAAAAGGATAGGGCGATTTCCAAGTTTTCGTTGCGCAGTTCGTAACAGCGGGCCAGGCCTGAAAGCGCGGCCGCGTCGTTGGGATGGATGCGCAGCGCCGTCTTGAAGGGCGCGATGGCCCGGTCGGTCAGGCGCTGGGCCAGCAGGGCGTCGCCCAGCAGGCGCTGGGCCGGGGCCGATTCCGGGCGGAGGGACGTCGCCCGCTGGGCGTAGGCCTGGGCTTTCTCCGCCTCATCGGTTTTGAGCAGGCAGCGGCCGATCTGGAAATTGAGTTCAAAGACCCCTTCCCCCTGGGGTGCGGCTTGCAGCCAGAATTTGAGGGCGGTCTTCCGATCGTCGCGCAGCAGGTGGACCAGGCCGGCGTTGTATAGGGCCAGCACCTCCTGCGGGTCGACTTTGGCGGCCGCGCTGAATGCCGTCAGGGCCTTGTCGTATTCCTGGCGCACGCCAAAGCAAACGCCCAGGCTGTTGAGCACGTTGACGTTGCGTGAATCCAGCCTGAGGGCATTGCGGTATTCGGTGATGGCCGCATCGATCTCCCCGTGGTCATAGTGGTTGTCGCCGCTGATATTGAGGCTGACCGCGTCGAAGCAGGCCCGGCCGCCGGGGCCGAAAAAAGCGGCGTGGTTCAAAGCCTTGCCGGCGTTGTGAATCACGTCGGCCGGCGTGAAGCGCAGGCAGGGGAAGGCGGCGATCCCGATCGTGAGGCTTTGGCCGTCGATGGCGTTCAGCCGGGATTGAACCTTCTTGGCTGCGGCGACGCCCGAGGCCTGGTCACGCCCGGGCAGAACGCAACACAAGGTCTCGACGGTCAGGAGGCCCCAGAACGCACCCTCGTCGTCGGCCACCTGCGCGACGGCCCGGGCGGCTTTGAGGCGATAGGCGAGCAGCTTTTCGGACGCCGGTGCGGGCTCGCTACCCGAGGCACGGTCCGGCCGCAGGGCGAGCACACTGAACGCGGCGCTGTCCTCAAGGCGGGCGGCGGCGGCTTCAACGAAAGCGGACCCGCTTTGTATGCCGGGGAATTCCTGCAGAAGGGGATCGTCCCCTAAGGCCTCTGCTGACGCGGGCGTGGACGGGCGGCAATCGCCTTGGGGGCACACGGCACGGGTCTTGGACAACAGAAAAGGCTGTTCGGCCGGCCTGCGGCCGGTTTCGGCGGAAACGGCATCGGTCATTGCGGCTCCTTCTCCAGCAGATGGCGGAAAGCGGTTTCAACGGCGGTCAATTCGTCCTCCTGGACGGTTTTCAAATCCAGAATGAAAAAGTCGTTCTCGATGCGTCCGATAATGGGCGGCAGCTCCCGCCGCATGAAGCGTTCGACAGCCTGCGCACTCAGGCCCTCCCGCTGAATCTTAAGACAGTGGCTGGGGATTTCCAGCAGGGGCAGTGAGCCCCCGCCGGCGCGGGCCACGGCGGCCGCGGATCGGATCGTCAGCTGTCCCGGGGCCAGGGCTTCAAGACGGGCCGCCAGACGCTCGGCGCGGGCGGCGGTGGCCGCCGGCGGTTCGGTCAGCATGCGCAGGGTCGGGATTTCAGCCACCGCCCGTGCAGGGTCGCGGTAGAGCCGCAGCGTGCTTTCAAAGGCGGTGAGGGTCATCTTGTCGATGCGCATGGCCCGGTTGAGCGGGTTGGCCTTGATGCGGTCGATCCATTCACGGCGCCCGACCAGGACGCCCGCTTGAGGTCCTCCGAGCAGCTTGTCGCCGCTGAAGGTGACGATGTCGGTGCCGGCGGCCACCGATGACTGCACGGTGGGTTCCGGAAAAAGGCCGTAGCGGCTGAAGTCGATGAAGGTGCCGCTGCCCAGGTCTTCCACCACGGGAATCTGGTGGCGGCGGCCGATCGCCACGAGTTCGGTCAGGCTGACGGCCGTGGTAAAACCGCTGATGGTGAAATTGCTCTGGTGGACTTTCAGCAGAAGCGCGGTGTGCGCGTTGATGGCATTTTCGTAGTCGTGTTGGTGAGTCCGGTTGGTGGTGCCCACTTCCCGCAGCCGGGCTCCGCTTTTGGTCATGATGTCCGGCACCCGGAATGAGCCGCCGATTTCTACGAGCTCCCCGCGGGAGACGATGACTTCGCGCTCCCGGGCCAGGGTGTCCAGAACGATAAGGACGGCGGCCGCATTGTTGTTGACCACCAGCCCGGCTTCGGCACCGGTGATTTCACAGAGCAGCGCTTCCACGGCGCTGTAACGCGAACCCCGCTTCCCGGTGGCCAGGTTGAATTCGAGGTTGGAGTAGCCGCCGGCGATCGCCTGCAGCTGATCCATGGCCGCCGCGGCCAGAGGCGAGCGCCCCAGATTGGTATGTACGACGATCCCGGTGGCGTTGACGGCGTTGCGTAGGTTGGGCTGCATGGCCTCACGGGCCAGGCCGGCAGCGCGCAGGGCCACCGCGGACGCGTCCAGATATTCCGCGTCCGGCTCCGGAGAGTCTTTCAGGATGCGGGCGCGCAAGCCGTCTAGGGTTTCACGCACCGCCTTCACCAGAAGTGAACGCGGGATGCCGCGGACGTCCGGGTCCGGTTCGAGAACGGCAAGGACGCGATCGACGCCGGGCAGGCGGCGCAGCATCGCGGATTTATCGGTATCACGGGCAGACATCGTTTTGGATGCAGTCTTCCATACAAATGGTTGACGTTATTTATCAAACTTTACTTCCTATCATTTAAGCGCTAAGTAGTTCAATCGCAAATTATTGACGAGCGCTTCCCGCGGCATGGGGCGCAGCGGTCGACGGTGTTTCGATCCTTGTGTCTGCTGCCTTGGATGCGCCGCGTCCCCCTATCCGGCAGCCAGCCCCGGGAGCAGATGCGATGCGAAACCCTGCGGACTACATCATTTTTCCCTTGGACGTGGCATCCCGCGAGGAGGCTGAGACCCTGGTGGCCGCCCTGGCCGGGCACGTGGGCATGTTCAAGATCGGACTGGAACTTTTTATCCGCCAGGGGCCCGATTTGATCCGCTGGATTCAATCCACCTGCGGGGCGCCCATTTTTCTGGATTTGAAGCTGCACGACATTCCCGTGACCATCGAGCGGGCCATGGCCGGGGTGGCGGCCCTGGATGTGGACCTGGCCACCGTGCACTGCGGGGAGTCGCCCCGCATGCTGGCCGCGGCCGTTGCGGGCGGCGGGCGGACCCGCGTGCTGGGGGTCACCGTGCTCACCAGTGTTGCCGCTGAAGACCTGCGCCGGGCGGGGCTGATGGATGACGACCGCAACGGTCTCGAGCGGCTGGTGCTGCAGCGGGCGGCCATGGCTCAGGCGTCCGGATGTGCCGGCGTGGTCTGCTCGGCGCATGAGGCGGGTTTGATCAAAGCCCGGTGGGGGGGCGATTTTTTGGCCGTGACGCCCGGCATCCGCCCTGTCTGGGATGGCGTCGGTCACCAGGACCAGAAACGCGTGGTGACGCCGGCCGACGCCGTCCGCCGGGGTGCCGATTATCTGGTGATCGGGCGGCCCATCCGGGATGCCGCCCGCCCGGCCGATGCCGCCCGGCGCGTGGCCGATGAGATCGGGGCCGCGCTCGAAGGAATGGCATCGATGCCGGACTAAGTGCCAACGCTACCGGACCCATATACAGCAGGTGTGGCGTTTTAAGGACAGGCGCTTGAATGCGATGGCAGGGATGCGGTCGGCACCCGCCTGTGCGCCTGGGGACCACCTTATCAAAAGGAGATCATGCGGACCAGGGTGACGACGGCGACAACGGCGGCGATCACCAGGATGACGGCCAGCTGATCCGGACGGAAAGACGGCAGGGGCACAGGGGTCAACAGCCTTCGTCGAGCCCGAAGGCGGTATGAAGCACCCGGACTGCCAGCTCGGCGTATTTTTCGGTAACCACGCAGGAGATGCGGATTTCCGACGTGCTGATCAGGCGGATGTTGATGTTTTCATTCGCCAGCGCGGTGAACATCAGCGAAGCCACGCCGGAGTGGTTTTTCATCCCCACGCCGATCACCGAAACCTTGGCGATTTCAGGATCACCCAGCACGTCCTCGGCGCCGATTTCCCGCGCCACCTCGCGTTCGATTTCCATGGCTCGCGCGAAGTCCGTCATGGGCACGGTGAAGGTCAGATCAGTTTGACCCCCGGAGCGCATGTTCTGAATGATCATGTCCACGACGATGCCGGCGGCCGCCACCGGGGCAAAGACCTTGGCGGCAATCCCGGGTTGGTCGGGCACTTTCTTCAGGGTGATGCGAGCCTGGTTCTTGTCGCAGGTGACCCCGGAAACCACCAATTTTTCCATGCTGGCGTCCTCGTTGACAACCATGGTTCCCTCCTCTTCGCTGAATGACGAGCGCACATGCACCGGCACGTCGTACTTCTTGGCGAATTCGACCGATCGAATCTGGAGCACTTTGGCGCCCAGACTGGCCATCTCCAGCATTTCGTCGTAGGAGATGCGAGTCATTTTGCGCGCCTTGGGACAAATGTTGGGATCGGTGGTATAGATGCCGTCGACGTCGGTGTAGATCTCGCACATATCGGCCTTGACCGCGGCGGCGATGGCCACGGCGGAAGTGTCCGAGCCCCCGCGTCCCAGGGTGGTGATGTTGCCCTCGGCGTCGCTGCCCTGGAATCCGGCCACGACCACGATCTTGCGCTCGCCGACCAGACGGCGGATGCGCTCCGCGCCGATACCGATGATGCGGGCGTTGCCGAAATCGCAGTCGGTCAGCACCTCGGCCTGGTGGCCCAGGATGGATTCGGCAGGGTAGCGCATGGCCTTCAGGGTCATGGCCAGCAGGGCGGCCGTGGTCTGCTCACCCGTGGCGAGCAGGACATCCAGTTCCCGCCGGTCGGGCGTTTGCGAAACCTGCCGGGCCAGGTTGATGAGGTTGTCCGTCACACCGGCCATGGCCGAAAGAATGACCACCACGTCATTGCCCTGCTCATAGGTATTCACGACGCGCCGGGCGACATTGCCGATGCGGTCGAGGTCGGCGACAGAGGTCCCGCCGTATTTTTGAACGATCAGCGCCATACTCACTCCCCGTCAGTTTTGTCCAGTGCCCTTATCAAATTAACCCCCTCAAGTCCACATCCGGTCAGGATCAGACGGCGGCGGTCGTCGTCGACGACCTGCAGGCGGACGGTCAGGATTTGCGCGGGACGGTCTTCGGCCATGCGCTCGGGCCACTCGATGGCCGTGACCGCCGGCGGCACCATCAGGTCATAAAGGCCGATGTCCTCCAGATCGCATCCGGCAAGCCGATACAGATCGACGTGGTGCAGCGGAAGCCGACCCTCGTAGGAATTGACCAGGGTGTAGGACGGGCTCGTGACGTAAACCTCCGCCGGCACGCCGAGGCCGCGCGCCAGACCCTGGACGAAACAGGTTTTGCCGCTGCCCAGATCCCCCTCGATGGCCAGCACCAGTCCCGGTGTCGCCCGCCTGCCGATGCGGGCGCCGATTCGTCGGGTGGCATCCGGCGAGTCCGAATCGATGGTGAGTTGCAGGGACGGTTCGGGCTGCATCGGCCGTCAGCCCCGATCAAGGGCGATGACCATCTCACGCACGGCCGTTTCGATGCCGGTCATCAGGGCGCGGGCCATGAGACTGTGGCCGACGATGCAGGCCTCGATTTCTTCCAGTGCGCCCAGCGGCCGACAGGTTTGGTAGTCCAGGCGGCGACCGGCCAGGACCCTCAGCCTCAGGCGGGCGGCCACCTTGGCGGCGTCCACGATCCGGGCCAACAGGCGTTCGCGGGTGGCCGGGGAGGCGTGTCCGGCATAGATGCCGGCGTTGATCTGGACACCGTCGGCATTGAGGCGGTGGGCAGCTTTGACGTGTTCGGGATCGGGATCGACAAAGAGAAAAACGGGGATGCCGCTGTCGCGGATCGTGGTGATCGTATCGGTGATTTCGGACCGGTCCAGGATCAGGTCCAGGCCGCCCTCGGACGAGGCCTCCTCGGGGCGGTCCGGAATGAGCACGACCTCGTCCGGCTTGACATCGAGGACCAGCCCCATCATCTCGGGGGTGGGCGCCACCCCCAGACTGAAACGACCCTGGACGGTTTCACGCAGCACGCGGATGTCGCGGTCGCCAATCTGGCGGCGATCTTCGGTAAACCGGGCGGAGATGCCCACGGCCCCGGCCACCTCCGCCAGCACGGCGACGCTGACCGGGTCCGGCTGGCGGCCGGGTGTCAGGTTGCGGAAGGCGGCGGCGTGGTCGATGTTGACGATGAGATCGGGCATGGGGTTTCCTATCTGCAACCGGATTTACGGTCCAAGGTTCCGCTCAGACATCGAGCTGTGCAAGCAGGTCATCCGTCTTGCGGAACATGCGCTCGGCTTCGTCGGACGATGTTTCGTGATCATAGCCGAAAAGATGGAGGATCCCGTGGATCAGCAGCTCGGCGAAACGCCGGTCGAAGCCGATGCCGGCAGCCTCGGCTTCGCGCTGACAGGTCTCCACGGAGATGACCACATCGCCCAGCAGGTGCGGGTTCATGGCGGCGAAATCGCCCTCCTGCATGGGGAAAGCGATCACGTTGGTGGGTCCCTGGCGTCCGAGGTATTGCTGATTCATGGGGGCGATGCCGTCGTCGTCGACGACCAGCAGGGAGAGCTCGGCTTCAGGAGATGCCAAGGCGTCTAAGATGGCCTGGGCCGTCTTCTGCGTCTTCTTCTCGGATATCATTCGTTTGTCTTGTTGATTGCTGATCAGGACTGCCATCGCGGTAACTGCCTCTGTCAACGGCCCGGCCGTTGGTTTCGGGGTATTCGATGCGGTGATGATGAATACCGTTCAAAATGGTGTTGAAGGATTTGGCGATCTTGTGAAGATCCCGCAGGGTGAGTTCGCAATTGTCCAGCTGGCCGTCCGAAAAAATGCTGTTGATCAGCTTCTGGACAAGGCCCTGGATCCGGGACGGGGTGGGGTTGTCCAGGGTCCGGGAGGCCGCCTCGACCGCATCCGCCAGCATCACCAGTCCGGCCTCGCGTGTCTGCGGTTTGGGGCCGGGATAGCGGAAATCCGCCATGTTGACGGCGGCTTCGCCCCTTCTCTGCCGGGCCCTTTCATAGAAATAGCGGATCAGGCTGGTGCCGTGATGCTGTCGAATCGTGTCCGTGATGACCGGCCCCAGTTTGTGGCGCTGGGCCAGTTCAATGCCGTCTTTGATGTGCGCGATCAATATCAGGGCCGACATGGAAGGGGCCAGGCGGTCATGCCGGTTGCGACCGCCGGACTGGTTTTCGATGAAGTAGTCCGGTTTGTTGATTTTGCCAATGTCGTGGTAGTAGCCGCAGACTTTGGCCAGCAGCGGATTGGCCCCGATTTCCGAAGCGGCCGCTTCCACCAGGCTGCCTACGATGACCGAATGATGATAGGTGCCGGGGGCTTCGATCATGAGTTGACGCATCAGGGGCTGGTCGAGATTGGCGAGTTCGAGCATTTTGATGTCGGAGCTGTAACCGAAAACGATTTCGGCCAGGGGCACCAGGCCGGAGGCCACGATACCGGCGCCGATGCCCCCGAAGAAGCCGAAGGCCCACTCCCACGCCAGGGTCGCCACTGAAAAACGGCCGGAGTAGACGGCCAGGGCGGTGACCAGGGCCACGTTGAGCAGGCCGATCTGCATGCCGGCCTTGAGAAAGACCTTGCGCTCACGGCAGTGGCGGATCCAAAAAGCCGCCAGGCTGCCGTTGATGAAGAAGAATACGAAGGCGGCCAGTGAGCCCTGAAAAATGATCGCGGCCGCCACCGCCAGGATGGCGGCGATGGCCATGGCCGCCTCGAGGCCTAAAAAGATGCAGGCCAGCATGGGGGCTGCGGCTATCGGAGCCAGGTAATGGATGGAATTGGCCTTGAAGGCAAACGGTGTGTTCTGGGCCAGCGGGCGCGCCAGCGAGGCTGTCAGTTCGGCCACGATGAAGAAGGTGCAGAAAAGCGCGGCGATAAAGATCAGGTTGCGGATCGAAGCCTGATCGCTCCATGCCATTCGGGCATAGTGGACCCGATAGGCCGCCACCATCAGGCCGATCAGAATCAGGGCGGCCCCCAGGCTGCTCAGGGCGATGCGCTGGCCGCGCCGTTCCTCCTCCAGCGCCCGGAGTTTCAGAAGATGGACGGCGGTGACCCGCTCCCCCTCGCGCAGCAGCATTTCACCGGCCTTGATTTTATGGAAAACCGGTTTGACGGCTTCGATGGCCGCTTCACGCCGTTTGCTGGTTTCATTGCGGTTCAGGGTAACGTTGGGGCGCAACAGATCCTGAACCATGTCCACGATCAGCTGATAGTCGGCATAGCCCAAATCCTTGAGCATCGGCTGCCCGATGATCCTGACCATGGTCTGGGCCTCGTCCAGGCCGTAAAACTGGCGCAGGTTGCGGACGATCTGTTCCTTGTCGCTGGACACCTCGCGCAGCACGATCCCGCGTTCGCCTTCCTTGAGCAGAATATCCTTGTTGGTGACGATCCCGCTTTTGAGAATTTCGGTCAGGATGTGGATCATGCGCTGGGCCAGGGCCGGCGCGAATCCGGATTCGATCAGAAAACCATAGGTTTCCCTGTCCATCTTTGCGCCCAGTCGCTCCTCGAAGCCCGGGCGTTTATCCGCCATGATCTGCTCGATCGTGGGCTGCGGGACGGGGGGGGGTGAGGGGGGGATGCTCACGGCCGGTGCCGGTGTCGTGGTGACGTCGGCGTTGGCCAGCCGGGCGGATTCCTCCCTCAGCGACGGCGGTGCCAGCGCTTCATGGGCTTCGGCCAGAATGTTGCGCATTTCGGCAAAGGTCTGGTCGATCATGGTGGACGTGCGGCGGGCCAGTTCGGCATCGTGGTCGTAAACGGTCAGCACGCCCGCCGCCGCATCGGCACGATTCGTTTCGGTGGCCACGCGGTCTTCGATCAGAAAATCCCTCGACGCCTTGAAGTTGCGCTGGGCCACGTCGCCGATCTGGTAGTTCAGCTTGGTGTCGGCCAAACCGGGATAGAGGATCGTGCAGAAGACGAGCACGCAGGCCAGCAGAATGATCCAGCGCAGGTTTTTCGGCTGGAGCAGGAGACGAATGATACGATTGAGCGGCGGATCGTTTCGCATGAATCGTTAAACCCGTCAGGATACGCTTGCCCTTGTTAGGGCCGCTCATCGTCCGTCGGCGGGTTCTTCTCCTTGTGTTCATAGGCCTGGATGATGTCCTGGACCAGGCGATGCCGCACCACGTCCGTGTGCGTGAAGAACACGAACTGGATGGCGCTGATCGAGCGCAGAATCTTGGAGGCCTCGATCAAACCGGAGGATTTGGCGGCCGGCAGATCGATCTGGGTGATATCACCGGTGACCACCGCCTTGGAGTTGTAGCCCAGGCGGGTCAGGAACATCTTCATTTGCTCGGAGGTGGTGTTCTGGGCCTCGTCCAGGATGATAAAGGCGTCGTTGAGGGTCCGTCCGCGCATAAAGGCGATGGGGGCGACCTCGATGACGCCGCGTTGCATCAGCCCCGAAGCCTTTTCGAAACGCATCATGTCATGCAGGGCGTCGTAGAGCGGCCGCAGGTAGGGGTCCACCTTTTCGGTCAGATCGCCGGGCAAAAAACCCAACGCTTCACCGGCCTCGACGGCCGGCCGGGTGAGGATGATGCGGTCGACGAGGCCCTTTTGCAGGGCGGAGACGGCCATGGCCATGGCGAGGTAGGTCTTGCCGGTGCCGGCCGGGCCGATGCCGAAGACGATGTCGGAGCGGCGCATGGCGTCGATATAGGCTTTCTGGGTGGGGCTTTTGGGTGTGATCGCCCGTTTTTTGGCGGTAATATAGACGGTGTCGAGAAAAATGTCCTTGAGCTGGGCGTTATCGTCGGCGCTCAGCACCCGCAGGGCGTAGTCGATGTCACTGGGGTAGACGGGATACCCGCTCTGGATCAGACCGTAGAGTTGCTCGAGGGTCGTGACGGCAAGGGCGGCGGCGATCGGGTCGCCATCGACGATCACGTTTTCACCGCGGGTGTTGATCTGAACCTGCAGCGCCTCGGCGATGCGCTCCAGGTGGGCATTGCGCTCACCAAACAGCTGGCGTGCGGATTCGATGTCCGAAAAAGTCAGCTTCAGTGGCGGCTCTTGGAGGTCGTTGCGCATATAGGTTCAGATCCCGCTGCGTTCCGTCTGGCCCCGGGTGTCGCGCGGCCGTTTCGGCCATTGCACGCGGGGCGCGATTTGGACTTGACCCAATTCATATCACAACCAATTTTTCGAATGCAAACGCCGGTTGGGATAAGCCTTTAAAATACTGAAATAAAAGCAAAAAATTATTTACATCTTTCTGCCGGGCATTGTCTGCGGATCGGGTACCCCCCTTTTTTATGGTTGCGCCGGCATTGTCGGTTGGGTATAGGAATTTCTTTTGCGGCTGCGTATCATTAAGACCGAAACTGGAAATTCGTATGAATGCTTTGGATATCGCCATCGGCATCATCCTGGCCTATTGCCTGATCCGCGGGGTTTTCCGTGGATTGGTGGAAGAGATTTCTTCGATTTTCGGCGTTTTCGCCGGCATCTATGCGGCCGTTTTCTACTACCCCCAGGGGGCGGCCTTTTTAAGCCGCTGGATGGCTGAAGCGGCCTACCGCAACATCATCAGCTTCCTGATCATTTTTGGATTGGTTTTTATTGTGGTCGGGGTTTTGGGGGTTCTGATCAAATACCTCCTCAACATCGCCTCCCTGGGATGGCTGGATCGACTCTGCGGCGTGGCTTTCGGCGGCATCAAGGGGATTCTGGTCGTCTCCGTCCTGTTGATGGCCCTCACGGCCTTTCTGCCCCGCGGCGCGCCCCTGATCAAACAATCGCTTCTAGCACCCCACGTCAGTCTGATTGCCACGCGGCTGGCCAAAATCGTACCCCAAGACATGCGCAAAAAATTCAGCCTAAAAATGAAGGACTTCGAAGGGGCATGGCAGAGGCAGCGCTGATGCGGGGCAACGGCCGCCTGGAAGACATTCTGGCCTTGATCCGCCGCCTGCGGGCGCCGGAGGGCTGCCCTTGGGACCGCAAACAAACGCCGTCATCCCTGGTTAATTATCTCCTCGAGGAAGCACACGAATTGGCCGCCGCCATTGCCTCCGGCAACACGGAGGCGGTCTGCGAGGAGTTGGGGGATGTGATTTTTCAGGTCCTGTTTATGGTCGAGATGTACCAGGAGACGGGCGCGTTCGACTTGTCCGCCGTTGCCGCGCGCAACATCGAGAAGATGGTCCGCCGGCATCCCCATGTCTTTGGCGAGCGCCGGGACATGTCGACCGAGGAGATTCGCGCCAACTGGCATGCGATCAAACAGCAGGAAAAGGCGGCGGCGATGGCGGCCGACCGTTCGCTGCTGGATTCCGTTCCCAAAAATCTGCCGGCCCTGATGCGGGCCTACCGCATTTCCGAGCGGGCCGCACGGGCCGGTTTCGACTGGTCGGCCCTGGATGGCGTCATGGCCAAGGTCGAGGAGGAATGGCGCGAATTCAAGCAAGCCCGGCAAACCGGAACGGATGCGAAGGCACCCCAGGCCGCGGCCATGGAATTCGGTGACATCCTGTTTACCCTTACCAACGTGGCGCGTTTCGCCCGCTTTCACCCAGAAAGTGCGCTCGCAGCGTCGGTCGATAAATTCGAGCGGCGGTTTCGCTCCATGGAAAGCGATTTCGCCCGCCGAGGGCGGGATATCGCCTCGGCTGACCGGGATGAACTGGAAGCCGCCTGGGAACGGGCCAAGGTGCGGGTGGAGCAGGACGGATGAACACCGAGGCGTTTGTCAGGCGGAGTCGTCCCCGGTGGTTTCGTCGGGCGCGGTCAAATGCTGAAAGCGTTCGACCAGGCTGCGGCTGTCCCTGACCACCAAGCGCTTTCTCAATTTGTCTCCGTTGCGATCCATCAAATGGTAGTCAAACGCGGGCGAATGGCTTTTGCTGCCCCCGTTCGGTATGCGCGACGGGGTTTCGGACGCGGTTGGCATGTCCCCGTCTTCCCGGCCCAGATTGGCGATCCGGTGCATGATGTTGTCGGCCACCTTGGTCACCACACTGGTCAGCCGCAACGGGTCGGGGCCCATTGAGGGCGTGGGGGGCGGGATTGGAATATCGGCCTGGGGCGGAAGGCCCTGGCGTTTCTTTTTGAGCTGAAGGGTGAAGTCCTTCAGAATGTTGTGAATTTGGTAGCTGGGTATGAACATGCGCGTATCCGTCACCGCAGCCCGGGATCCAGAGGGCTGTCAATCTGTATTTCGGTCCAGGCCGTCTATAAAATGCCGGATAATGGCCCGGTGGCTGTCGAAAGCGATGGCCGGCAGATCGGCCGGCGCAAACCAGCGCGCCGCGGTGGCGTCATCGCCTGCAACGGGCGTTTGCCCTTCCGTCCGGACCAGATAAGCGGCCAATAATATGGTATGATACAGCCTGCTGGGGGTCGAGTGCAACCCCAGGAGGCGTTCGATCCGGCCCTTCAGTCCGGCTTCCTCCTTCAATTCCCGCAGCGCAGCCGTTTCGGGGGCTTCACCCAACTCGACGAACCCCCCCGGAAGGCACCACAGGCCCTTTTGGGGGGCGACGCCACGGCGCACGAGCAGGATGCGCCCTGCGTCGTCGGGCACCACGACGCACGCGGCCGGCACCGGGTTTTCGTACACCGGCTGGCCGCAACGCCGGCAGAAGCGCCGCAGGGCCCCCTCCCAGAGCCGGTCCTGAAGCGGCTGCCCGCAGCGGGGGCAGAAGCGTTTGGCCGCCCACCCGTCCCGGCTCGCATCGCAGGCCTCAGTCGTCAAAATCGCCTTCAGGCCCCTTGTCACTCACGATCGCGGCGGCGCGCTCTCTGATCCGGGCCTCGTCCCACGCCTCGGGGTTTTCGATCCGCTCCGCTTTCGGTCCGGGATCGCAGGATCCGGCCGCGAGGATGGCCTCCACGCAGAGCGGAGCCGTATCCTGGGCGTTGAATACGTTGACCAGCATGTCGTAGGCAAAGGCCCTGACCCGATCCACCATCCGGTCCCGAACTTCCCGGGGCTGGCCCAGCAGCACATTTTCAAACGGCAGGTTCAGCTTCTTGTAATTGCCGCCTTTCCAGCCCTGCTCGGCGGCGTGGGCCACCATGCGCTCCCAGACCGCCTCCAGCGCGCCCTCGTTGGCGACCTTGATGAAGTCGCCGTTGGCGTCCAGGAGGGCGTTGCCGTAGTCGTTGACTTCCAGCCCCCAGCTGATCATCTGCAGGGCGGTGGCCACGTTGGCCTTGGTGGTGCGGGTCCGGCTGGCGATTTCCCGCAGCCGGTCCGAATTGTTGCCCGATGTGCCGTGTTGGGCCCCGGAGACTTTATAGGGGGTCAGCGCCTCGTGGATCTCGCGGGTGAGGGCCACCTGAATACCCTGGCCGCTGGCTTCGATCCCGTGAGTGGAGCCGTTGTTCAGGGCGATCCAGTTGGGGAAGATCCCGTGGGCGTTCAGGCCGCGGATCAGAAAGCGGGCTTCTTCGGCCGTGGAGAGTCCCTGCTCGCCCTTGATCTCGCCGACTTCGGTTTCCAGCCCGGCCCAGGCCGGCACGCACGGATTCAGGGCCAGGTTGGTCAGCAGGTTGAGATCGTCGGGCATGTGGGAGGCGTCAATGGCGATGGATGTCATGCCGGCCTCGAAGATCGTGGGAATCTCCATGCGGGCCGGTTCGATGTCCGCTTCTTTTTTGATCCCGTAGTGATCGGCGTGGATGGCCACGGGAACGGTGATGCCCAGTTCGTTGCAGGCGGCGTTGACCTGGCGGGCGATGTTCCAGTAGTTGACCGCGCAGTAGGCGCTGGCGCCCCCCTCGGAACGGGCGATCTCGATGATCAGGCAGGCGTTGGCCTGCTGGGCGGCCAGCAGCGCCCCGCGGATGACGAAGTGGCTGCGGCCGTTGGCGGCCATGGCGATGGCGTTGCCTTTGGTCAGCATCGCCAGGTCGATGTATTTGCCGCTGACGATGAGGGCTTTTGATTCCGGAAAAAGCTTGACGATATTCGGCGGACGGCCGACCTCCAGGGCTTTCTGATACGCCTCGGAATCGGGGGTATAGTTGGTGGCCATGGCATTCTCCTTTGTGGGGTGGTGAGCGGGGCGGCCGGGCGGCCGGCAGTTGATTCTGGACGGCCGATCAGGGGCCGGCGGGTTTTTGGATTGATCTTTTAATATTATATTGGCATGTCAATTTCAAGAACGCACAGGGAGGGTGAAGGCATGGCGACGCACGATTTGAAGGGGCGGGTGGCGCTGGTCACGGGGGCTTCCCGCGGCATCGGCCGGTCCGTGGCGGAGGAACTGGCCCGGGCCGGCGCGGCCGTGGCCGTCAATTACGTGGCCGACCCGTCGGCAGCCGGTGCCGTTGTCGACGGCATTGCCGCGGATGGCGGCCAGGCCCGGGCCTTCCAGGCGGACCTGGCCGAAGCCGCGCAGGTCGAGGCCCTCTTCACCGGGGTGGAGGAGGCCTTCGGGCGGCTGGACATCCTGGTGAACAACGCCGGTCTGGCGCGCTACGGACCTATCGGGGATTACGCGATCGAGGACTTCGACCGCCTGATGGCCGTCAATGTGCGCGGCCCCTTTCTGGCCTGCCGTCAGGCCGCCCGCCGGATGGCCGACGGCGGCGCCATCGTCAACATCACCTCGACGGTGACCCGGGTGATGCTGCCGAACTACGGCGTCTATGCCGCCACCAAAGGGGCCCTGGAGCAGCTGACGCGGGTGCTGGCCAAAGAGCTCGGGCCGCGGGCGATCACGGTCAACGCGGTGGCGCCGGGCCCCACGGACACCGACCTTTTCCGCCGCGGCAAGAGCGCGGCCCAGATTGAAAGCCTGGCCGGCATGGCCGCGCTGGGGCGGCTGGGCACGCCCCTCGATACCGCCCGCGTGGTGGCCTTTCTCGCCGGCCCGCAAGGCCGCTGGATTTCAGGGCAGGTCATTGCGGTCAATGGCGGGTTTGCCTGAAGCAGGCCCAATTGTAAAAGGCATCTTTCGGCCCCGCCCGGCGTTTTCGTGCTTTTTTAAATCCTCGACAGCGTTTGTCTGCACGTCGCTTCACGACGTTAGCTACGCCGCTGTTAAAAAAAACCTGCGGTTGATTGAACACCTCGGTGTCTACATAAGATGTGAAATCCCACCGCCGGGCGGTGGGGGACGGAACCCAAACCTGTTTTTTCTGGAAGTCCCTTAAGGAGAAATAGACCCATGCTGCTCGCAGAAGAACGCCAGGCCGTGGTGGACGGTGGAAACGCCATGCTGCGTGCCGGTCTCACCACGGGCACCGGTGGCAATCTGAGCCGGGTCTGCCGCCGGCGGGGCCTGGTCGCGATCAGCCCCTCCGGGTTGGACTACCCCACCATGCGACCCGAGGACGTGTCCCTGGTGGATCTCGACGGCCGCAGGGTGGAAGGCGCGTACCGGCCTTCGAGCGAACTGGGTTTTCATTTGGCCCTCTACGGCCGCCGACCCGAAGTCGGGGCGGTGGTGCACACCCATTCGGTTTATGCCACCACCCTGGCCTGCCTGGGATGGGAGCTGCCCGCCGTCCATTATCTGGTTGGATTTGCCGGCCGCAAGGTGCCGGTGGCGCCCTATGCCACTTTCGGCACCGATGAACTGGCCGCCAACGTAGCGGAGACGCTGGGAACGGCTTTCAACGCCGTTTTGTTGGCCAACCATGGCCTGGTTGCGGTGGGTGAAGACATGCGCGCGGCCCTGAACACGGCCGCGGAAGTCGAATTCGTGGCCCGGATCTATTACCAGGCCAGGTGTGCGGGGGCGCCGGTGATCCTGCCCGAGCACGAGATGGACGTTGTGATCGAAAAATTCAAAGCCTACGGGAAACCCCGGGCCGAAGAGGACAAGCGGTAACCGGCGCGGCAGGCCTGACGATGAGGAAGGTGCAGCCATGACACAATCACGATCCGTGAAGATTGAAATCGAACCCGGGCGCGCCGTCGACGGACGGTTCGATCTGCCGGCGGCCGGTGCCGGGCACCACAAGGCTCTGGTCCTGATGGCCCACGGGGCCGGGAACGACATGCATGAAGCGCTCCTGGCCTATCTGGCCGCCGGGCTGACGGCCCGGGGCTGCGGGACGTTGCGTTTCAACTTTCCCTACCGCAGCGAGGGGCGCGGGCGCCCCGACAGCCAACGGGTGCTCGAGCGAACCTGGCTGGCGGCGGTGCAATGGGTCCGCAGCCGGACCGATGTCAAAACGGAAAAACTGCTGGCCGGTGGTAAATCCATGGGCGCCCGGGTGGCCTCGCAGCTGGGCGGGGCCGGGCAGTTGGCGGTGGACGGGTTTTTGTTCTGGGGCTACCCATTGCACGCCCCCGGCAAGACGGAATCGTTGCGGGACGCGCACCTG
>JASJBQ010000118.1 GCA_030066455.1 Desulfobacterales bacterium | reverse complement strand
AGATTACGAACCAGCAGGTTATCCATACTGATCCCCAATGGCGGGATGACCAATAGCAAACAACCACTAAGAATAATCAATGGGACCAATGAAGTGGCCTGACGTCTCAAATACTGCCAAAAGAAAACCAGAGCGGCTGACAGAACGATGCCAAATATATTGGTCAAATAAAGCAGGAAGGGTCCCCGTGCGCTCACCGTCCCCATCGCAAACCCAATATCGGTGCCGGCCTTGTGTCCAAGTGAAAGCGCGATCCCTACAGTGCACAGCGGGGGCACTAAAGCGACAGCAATTGCGATGCCGGCGAGCGCCGAAGACACACCGGGCCGAGTGTATGCAAACGCGGCGGCAGCTCCAGCGGTAACAGCAATACCCAGATCAAAAAGACTGGGACTCATACGTGCCATCAATTCCGAACCAGCCAGCTTCAATAGGGCGGCAAGCGAAGTAGTCCCGATAACGCGTACGATGCGATGCCGGTCGTCCAGCAGGTCCGCTTGCCAGTACCTGAAACAACCGTTTGGATCACCAAAATGTCAGGGCCCTGCGACTCGTGGCAGGGCCCTTTTCAGATTCGGGTGTGCGGCCGTCGGCCCGGCGGCTATTCGACATTGATGGACACCTTGCGCGGTTGCTCCTGCTCGGGTTTGGGGATGGTGATCTTGAGCACGCCCTCCTTGAAACTGGCCGAGATTTTCTCGGTGGGGATCATGGCCGGCAGGGCGAAGGAGCGGGCGAACTTGCCAAATACGCGTTCACTGCGCATATAGCTGCCATTGCCTAAGGCGTTGTCCACTGTGCGCTCGCCGCTGATCGAAAGCACATTCTCCTTGACCTCGATGGCCACCGCCTCCTTGGCCACCCCCGGGATTTCGGCGTAGATGATGATGGCCGCCTCGGTGTCGATGATGTCCACCGAAGGGCGCCAGGCCCCCATGGTTTCGCTGTCTTGATCCCCGCCCTGGGAAAACACGTCTTCGAACAGGCGGTTGATGCCCTGTTGCAGGCTGGCAATCTCTCTTGCCGGGCTCCATTTGATAATGGTCATGGGTTGCTCCTGTTAGTCTCTTTGGTGATCGGTACCATCGCAAGCTATAAGAATTACTGAATATTTTGAAATTATAGTAATCATTGGGGCTTTCCTGTCAATATGACGGCCATGCGAATCGACAGTGATCCCGGTGTCCACTGCAACCCCGAGAAACCGTGGCGTTTTCCGAAGAATGAAACCGGATTTCCTTGCCGGCGGGGTTGACTTCCGATGCACGATAGCAAATATTCACCAAACAAAACCCATCAAATAAACCCTTGAAATCATTCCTACCTGTTTCGGGAATCGCCATGCCCAACCGCGAGAAGACCTGCTGGTCGAAGCAAACCCGCCGACGACCGTGTCCGGGAACCAGCCCCCTGTGGCCGGCCCTCCTCATTTCCACCCTAGTGCTTGCGATATTCAACCCGGTCCTGTCCCCTGTGGCCATGGCCGAGGAGGAAAGGCCTGGCGCTCCGGATACAATGATTTCCGCCCAGCAAATGGAGGACTCGATCAACCGGGCCCTGGCCGGCAATCAGGCCGAGCTGACGGAACTGGAGGAGCAGCTCAAGCAGCTGGACACGCTGCAAGCGGTGATTCGAACCGATATCAAGGCGAACGAGTCTCAGAATGCGGTCCACGGCCAGCTGCTGCTGGCGACCCAGCTGCCGATCGAGGATCTGGAAAAGGCGCTTTCGGAAAACCGGCTGGCATCTAAGAATCTGGCGGATCGCTTGGAAGCGCTTCAGAAGAACCACGACGTGATCGCGCTTATACACCAGGGCACCAGGGACCGCCAGGGGCTGGCCCGGGAGCAGATCGATAATATCGCCCAGTCGCAGTTTTCCGCTGCGGAGAAACAACAGCTGGAAGCAAAGACGCGTAAATTGCTGCAGATTCTGGAAAGCAAAATTCGTTCAGGGGATCGCTACCTTAAAATATCCGAAGACCTGCTGGCGCAGATGAAGGCGGCGGTCGAAGAGAAACAGGCGATTGCAACCCAAATCGCGGCCCAGATCGCAGCCCGGAAAAAAACCTCTTTTGTTTCCCGCACCGACCCCCTTCGCTATTTCAAGTGGTTATCCATCCGGGAGGCCTTCGAATCCTTCGGACATCGCCTCGGCAAGGTCCTCTCGCCAGCGGAGTGGAAAGCCCGGTGGAGCCAGATCAAACTGGCTGGGTTGGACCGCTTGGTCATTTTCCTGGCTGCCCTGGTCGTGGTGTTGACGCTCCAGGGCCGCTGCCGTTCCTTTATCAAGCGTGTCGAGCAAAAATGCGAGGGGACGGGCTGGTTTTTCCGCTGCCTGGGACTTCTGCTGCTGCGCCGCTCCCTGGTCTATCTGGGAATGACTGTTCTTTTCGGTGTTTACAGCTATGCCCAATTGTCGCTCATCGGTATCGGGCTGAGCCATCTGCTCTTCGAATTTTTCGTCGTATTGCTGATTACCCGCTGGGGATCGGATGGTATCAAACACGGTATGGGCTCAAGCTCACTGGTGCTGCGGCTTTTTGCGGCCCGGCGCTTGAAGCAGCTGATTGTGATTTTTCGGGCCACGATCATCATGTTCGTCGTCGTGCGCTGGTTCGCGGGCTTCGACAGTCTCCTGACCGGGTTGGTTTGGGATTTAAGCGTTACGACCTATTTGGTCTGGTGCGTGGTTTTCTGGCAGCGGTTCAAGACCGTGGCGGCCGAAAGTGCGCGCAGTGGTCAGCCGGTCCTCGCCCCCCAAAAGATGGCCGTGCTGAAAGGGGGGAGCTTCATTTTCATCGGCGGGAGCCTGGCGCTCAGCCTGCTGGGCTATAATCGTCTGGCGGATCACTGGTTCGCGGGTTGGATCAGCACCATCGTCCTGCTTTTCTGGGGCTGGCTCAGCCTGAACGCCATCCGCGAATGGCATGACGACCACAAAGCGCAAGCCGCCGCCGCAGACGAAGACCACATCGTGGGCGGGACCCATCCGTGGCGCTGGTCCATGATCCAGCTGGTCCGGTTCGTCTGGATATTTATTTTAGCCGCCGGTCTCCTGTTGTCGTGGGACAACGGCGGCTATCTCCAGGCCCAACTGGGAAAATTCATCGACCACACGGTGGCCATCGGGAAAATCAACCTCAATATCAAGGGCATCCTGATGGCCGTCGTCATCGTCTACCTGACCCACCTGGGCGTTCGCCTGGGCCGCGCGCTGATCAGCTATCAGATCCTTGAAAAAAGATCGCTGGAACGCGGCCTCAAGGATTCAATTCTGACGGTCTCAAGCTATCTGGTGTGGGGGCTCGGCCTCATTATGGCCCTGGCCGTGATCGGGGTCGACACCACCTCGCTGGCCGTGGTCTTCGGGGCGCTCAGTGTAGGCATCGGATTCGGGCTGCAGAATATCTTCAACAATTTCATCAGCGGTTTGATCCTGCTCTTCGAGCGGCCCATCCAGGTGGGCGACTACGTCGAGGTGGGCGGCCTCTGGGCCGAGGTCAAGAAAATCAACGTGCGCTCCACCGTGGTGCAGACCTTCGACAACGCCGCGGTGATCATCCCCAACGCGGAATTCATCAGCCAGCGCGTGACCAACTGGAGCTTCAAGGACAAGCGCATGCGCCGCAACATCGAGGTGGGGGTGGCCTACGGGTCGGACACGGAACTGGTGGAGAAGACCCTTCTGGAAATCGCCCTCAATCGAAAGCGGGTTTACAGGTTTCCAAAACCGGACGTCATTTTCATCGACCACGGACCCAGCGCCCTGATTTTCCGTCTGCGCATCTGGGTCCACGTGGACAATTTCTGGGACGTCCCCAGCCTGATCCGCTTCGAGATCGACAAGCGTTTCCGCGAGCTGGGCATCGAGATCGCCTTCCCCCAGCAGGATCTCCATATCCGCAGTTATCCCGAAGAATTCACGCCGCAGGCCCCGACCGTCGGCGAAACCTGATCGTTTATACGGCCCTGCGCCGGCGGTTCGGGGGCAATGACGTCCCGGGAGTTCCGCCTCTGCAACCAATCCCTTCCCGCCCGTCTGTGACGATCAATTAGTCCTCAAGGGTTCCCGAAGTCTAACCGATAGTCTTTATAGTGAAAATCGGCATCTACCGCCTGTGAACCCAAACAACAGCCCCGTGGTGTTGCACTGGGGGGAAGCTTGCGGACAGGCCGTGTTTCGGTCGGCCGGGCCGCGGATGCCCTCCGATCAGACCGGCATGATCGCCAGCGAGCATCGCCCACTGAAGAGGTTGTCGCATGCAGTCCGTTGAAACCATCAAAGCCATCCATCGGGATCAGCCGCCCTGTCCGGTAACCGGGCAACCCGTCCGGCGCCTGCCGGACGGGTTGTATGTATCCGACCAGCATGCCTACACCACCGGCATTATGGCCGATGCCCTGATCACCACCAAGGCTATCGGGCTCACCGATATCCAGGGGGTGAAACATTATTGCCGCATCATGGCGGACCTGTTTGCCCGCAAACCGCATCCCGCGCACCAATACGTCATTCTGGAGGACTATTCCGAGCTCAAAGGGGCCGAATCCGGGGCCCGCAAGCGTTACATCGCTTTTTTCCAGGAGCAGGAAGCGCACCTCAAAGCAGTCCTTTTTTACAATACCGGCTTCCAAATGAATCTGAGCGTGCGGCTTGGCAAAGCCTTGAATATCGTCAATTTCAATGTCGAGCTCGTGGATGACTATGCGGCGGCAGTCAAACGCGCGGGTGAGATGCTGGCAATGGATTTCTTCAGTGGTCACCCCTCGAAAACGCATCCATTGCCTCAGGGCCATGATGACCAGTCGCAGAGGTTTTGTCGCCGAATCGTCTTCGATGATTTTACGTCCACCATCGAGGTGCTCAACGGCGATATCGTGAATACCAGGAGCACCGGGGTTCTGAGGGAGACTTACATCGAGCCCCTGTTCGAAGCCCAGCGGGATGCGGCTCGATCACTGGGGCCAGGGGTAAGCGCCTACTATTCGCTGCATGGCATCAAAGGTGCCAGCGTCGCCAATCTAAAAACGCGCAAGATGCACCTGGCCGCCTTGAAGGATCTCTACCGGGCCTACCCCTTTAAAACCTGCGTCATGTATGGGGCCAGCCGGATCCTGCGGGCGGCCATCTTGATGAGTTCCGGCTTCGTGCCTTTTGCCACCTGCCTGGCGGATAATCTGAACGCGGCCCTGGAAATCGTGGCTAGCGATCGCGCCGGTAAACCGATGACGGCCAACCCCCAATTATCGGACCCCAGCATTCCCGAGCACGCCGCCGACCGGTCCACCCAGGCCCATGTCGAAGAACTCATGCATTTTATCGGCGGCGTGGAATGGCACAAAAAAGGACTGCGGCGGCCGAGCATGGTGGATCGGCACCACCCGTTCCGGCCCGTCATGGACGCCATTACCCTGATCAAGGACGATCTCGATGCGCTTCTGGATTCACGCCGGACGGTGGAGGACAAGCTCAGGGAGAGCGAAGAGAAATACCGGCGCATCCTGGAGGAAATCAACGACGCCTTTTTCGAGGTGGATTTGAAGGGAGATCTGACCTTCTGCAACCGGGCGCTTTGCCGCCTGGTAGGATACGACGAAGACGAGATCATCGGCCTCAACTACCGGGAATACGTCGCTCCCGACAATATCAAACCGACGGTCGAAATGTTCATGCAGGTCTACAATACCGGTAAGCCCGCCAAGGGGGTGAACTATACCCTGCACCACCGCGATGGAAAGGCGATGCATGTCGAGACTTCAGCGGCCCTGATCCGCGACCGCAGCGGCAAACCCACTGGTTTCCGCGGTATTGTGCGCGATGTCTCCCACCGCAAAAAGATCGAGCAGGAGCTCATTCGCCACCGGGATCACCTGGAGGAGCTCGTACACGATCAGACGCAGCAGATCGAACGCTCCAAGGCCGTTTTGCAGACCATGCTGGATTCCATGCCCTATCCCGTGCTGATCTTAGGGCTGGACAAACGGATCCGCTACGCCAACCGAGCCGCGCTGGGCTTGATGGGTTACAGCACCGATGCGGAGGTTCTGGGCCGGGTTTGCCACCAAACCCTCTGTCCGACCGCTGAAAACGCGTGCCCGGTCCTCGATCTCGGGCAGGAGATGGACCGGGCCGAGCGGGTGCTGCTGACCAAGGACGGCGCCAGCGTGCCGATTCTCAAAAGCGCCATCCGGATCGCCCTCGATGGCGAAGACGTGCTGCTCGAAACTTTTGTGGATATTACCGAACGCAAACGGGCCGAGCAGGAGTTGAGCGAAAGCGAGCGCGAATACCGGCTGCTGCTCAAGAGCCTGCCCAGCGTCGTCTTTCGCGGGTATGCCGACTGGTCGGTCGAATTTTATGACAACAAGATCGAAACCATCACGGGCTACAACGCCTCGGAATTGAATTCCGGCCGCGTCAAGTGGACGGACATCATCGATCCCCGGGACATCGACGCGGTCCGGGCGAGCCTCATTACGGCCCTCAAGTCCGACCGCTCCTATGTGCGCGAATATCGCATCGTTAACAAATCCGGTGGTTTGTGCTGGGTTCAGGAGCGTGGTCAGATCGTCTGCGCCGAAGATGGACGCATCGAACACATCAGCGGCGTCTTTTTCGATATTTCCGAGCGCAAGAAGGCCAATGAGGAATTGCGCCGCTCCAAGATCGCCGCCGAGGCCGCCAGCGTGGCCAAGAGCGAGTTTCTGGCCAACATGAGCCATGAAATTCGGACACCGCTCAACGGCATCATCGGCATGGCCGAGCTGATCATGGAAACGGGCCTGACGGACGATCAGCGCACCATCGTGAACACTATCGAAAAGGAATCCCACCACCTGCAGGGAATCATCAACACCGTGCTCGATTTTTCCAAAATCGAAGCCGGCAAGTTCGAACTCGAAGCCATGCCTTTTGACCTGCGGCTGTTGATCGAAGACGTGGCCGGCAGCATCGCCTTGCGGGCCCGCAACAACGGGCTGGAATTTGCCTCCCACATCGCCCCCGATTTGCCCTCGCAGCTGGTGGGGGATCCCGGGCGGCTGCGGCAGGTCTTGAACAATCTGGCCGGTAATGCTCTCAAATTCACCGAACACGGCGAAATCGTCATTCGGGCCCAAACGATCAATGACAGCCCGGGGCGTGTGACGGTTCGCTTTGAAGTCACGGATACCGGTGTCGGGATACCGGTCGATCGCCAGAAAGCCATTTTTGACAGTTTCACCCAGGCCGATGGCTCCACCACCCGCAAGTACGGCGGCACCGGGCTTGGAACGACGATTTCCAAACAATTGGTCGAAATGATGGGGGGGCAAATTGGCCTAGAGAGCGAGGAAGGTCGCGGTTCGACCTTCTGGTTCACAGCCTCGTTTGCGAGAGCGCCGGGAAAAGCGGACGCTGTGGCCGTTGCAGGGGGTGATATTACCAACCTCAAGGTTTTGGTGGTGGACGACATTGAAACCTCGCGTGACATCCTGGCCGAATATATCGATTACTTGGGTTGCCAGGTTTTCACGGCCGTCAATGGTCGTGAAGCCTTGGCGATGTTGACCACAGCCGCCGCCCAGTCGCAGCCCTATGATCTGGTCCTCTCGGATATCATGATGCCGATCATGGATGGCTATGGCCTGGCCGCCGCCATCCGGGAAAGGGATCAAATCAAGGCTACAGGCATTATTCTCCTCACGGGGCTCGGCAACATCGGCGATGGTGAGAAATGCCGGCGGCTGGGTGTGGACGGTTATTTAAACAAACCGGTCAAAATCGAAGAATTGCAGGAGACCATCAAGCTCGTGGCCGGTATCGAAAAAAGTGATATCGAAAAGACCCGCGACCTCGTCACCCGGCACACGATTATCGAAAAGCGCAAGAATTTTGGACGCATCCTTCTGGTTGAGGATTATCCCACCAACCAGCAGCTTGCCCTCCGCCATCTGAACCAGGCCGGATTCATGGTGGACCTGGTCGAAAACGGTGAAGATGCGGTCCGCACTTTCAAACACCGCGAGTATCGGCTGATTTTAATGGACATGCAGATGCCGGTCATGGACGGCTACAAGGCCACGCGCGCCATCCGGGAGTGGGAATCGCAGCGCGCGGGCGATCAAGTTCTCCATCGCCGCATTCCCATCGTGGCCATGACGGCACACGCCATGGTGGGCGATAAGGAGAAATGCCTCGAGGCCGGGGCGGACGATTATCTCGCGAAACCATTGAAGAAAAAAGACTTGTTGGGCAAGGTCGAAAAATGGCTGGGCTCCCGGGCACAAGCCCAGGTCGAGCAAGCGCCGTCGATGCGGTTGCAGCCGCTCGACAGCCCGCAAGCGCCCATGAAGTTTGCGCAGGCCGTCGCCGAATTTGACAATGACCGTGCTTTCCTCATGGATGTCTTGTCGGGTTTTCTGGACAATCTCGGTGAAAAAATCCCGCGCATTCGCACGGCGTTGGCGGACGGGGATGCCCCGGCGGTCGGGGCTGAGTGCCATGCGATCAAAGGCGGGGCGGCCAATCTGACGGCGGAGGGTCTCTCCCGCGCCGCGGCGGTCTTGGAGACGATCGCCAAGTCCAAGGATCTGGCGACAGGACCGGAGGCCCTCGATCACCTGGAAACCGAATACCGGCGACTGGCGGGTTTTGCCGCCGAAAGGTCGCTGCAGGCGGCAGGAGGCAACCAGCCATGAAAGTACTGGTGGCGGATGATGAACTGGTCAGCCGGCGTAAGATGGATCGCCTGCTGCAAGGGCTCGGTTACGAAACACGGGTGGCCGAAGGCGGGGCTGAGGCCTATCGTCTATGGAGAAACGAACAACCGCGAGTCGTCATTACCGACTGGAATTGGTGGTCGATGCCTTCTTGGCATGTGAAAAGCGTTTTATCGAGGTCTGCGAATATTATCGCTGATAGGCGCATGCCTTCTCTCCATTTTACCCTGAATGCTCGAAGGGGATGGATCGCATGAAAATTCTAATCGTCGACGATGAGATGGTCAGCCGTCGCAAAATGGAGATCATCCTGCGGGAATACGGTGAATGCCAATCCGTAGAAAACGGCAATGCCGCCATCCGGGCCTTCACCGAAGCCATTGACGCGGGAAACCCGTTCGACCTGATCACACTGGACATATCCCTGCCGGATATGAACGGCACCAGCGTATTAGCGGTGGTCCGGGAGTTGGAACAAGGCAACGCCTGTATCGAGGGGCACCGTGTCAAGGTGCTGATGGTTACCGCCCACGGGGACAAGGATCTGGTGATGACATCGATTGCGGCCGGGTGTGATGACTACATTGTCAAACCGTTCAGCCTGGACACCATCACCCAGAAACTCGAAAAGGTGGGCCTGAAGACTTAGACCGCTTGTTTTATCCGTGTTGCGCTGGTGAAAGCACCGACGTCGCCTTAGGCCCGGAAGTACCACGCGGCCATCAACCATTGGCGAGCTTCCGCCTGACCGTCCGATCGGAAATCCCGTAGGGGCTAACGGCGCCAAATACCCCGGTGCCATTGGACGAGGCTATGGGAAAACGCATGATCCACCAGATCATGATGGGCGGCCAAGCGAATCGTTTCCGAGGCCAAGCCGCCCTCCGGCGACGGTGCAAAGGTTGTCCCGCCCGCCGCTTTGATACGGCGAAGCCCTTCCACACCGTCACCGTCGTTGCCGCTCAATATGAGCCCGGCCGCCGCCGGGCCAAATATACGGGCGACGGATGCCATCAAGCGGTCGGCCGCCTGACCGACAGGGGCCTCTGCCGTGTCCGCCGCCGATAAGACAACCGCATTGTCGCGACCAACCAGGGATAGAGATTCGCGTGCTGAAATCAGATAGCAGACGCCGGTCTCCAGCGGTTCACCGACGTGGGGGCGTTTGACCGGAACCGGGCTGAAGGTGGCAAGGTACGCGGCAAAGGCGTCGACATGGGCGGGGTCGGACTTCAAGGTCACAAGGAAACCTTCACTCTCACGGAGTTCCATCCCCGAGAGAATCGAAAGGATGGCGCGATAGCCACCCTCCGCGGCCGTGGCCACCAGGAGCCCGTGTTCGCCTCGCAGCGGGGGCTTGGTTTTGGTCGGCGGACAACCATCCGGCGGCCGCAGCAATTTGAGATCCTCGTGATTGGTGTGACGGGCGCTCATCACCTTGGATGCCAGGCGTTCGAACTGCCGGTCGATTTCTGCACCCGCCATCCGGTTGGGTTTGTCGATGAAATCCACCGCACCAAGTCTCAAGGCCTCGAAGGTCTCCCACGCGCCGTCGCGGGTCAGCGTGCTGACCATTACAACGGCTGTCGGCTGACGGATCATGATATGCTTCAAGGCCGTAAGTCCGTCCATGATGGGCATGCGGATATCCATGGTGATGACATCCGGTCGAATATTCTCGTTGATGGCAATGGCATTGCGACCATTTTCCGCCTCTTCGATGGCGGCAATGCCCTCACACCGGGATAAACCCTCACCAATCGCCTGGCGCATGATCTTGGAGTCATCCACCACCAGAACGGTCACCCCCTGTCCATTTGAAGGGCCGCCGGGGAATGAACCCGCACCCGGCGGGGTGATGATCCCCCCGGAGACGGTGTCACGCGTGTCATCTTCCTCGGGCGCGGGCGCGCCTTCATCACCTTCGTCCTTGAGACGCATGCCTTCCATCAGGATGCTCATCAGGTCCTTGTGGATGCGTTGGGCCGCCTTTTTCTGCGGCCGCGGGTTGATCGTAATCTTCGGATTCTCAACCGCCAGCATGGCGTAAGCGGCGTCCTCACCCGTGCGCGATCCGAAAACCGCATCGATCAACTCCCCCTCCTCGGTGAAAAAAAAACCTTGGGCGCCGTTCCCGTCGGTTATCTCCAGCAGACAGCTTTTTTCCTCCCATTGGATGAGTTGCAGGAAATTGGCAAGGGAAATCCCCTTGACCGTGCATTTGTCACCGAGGTTTTTTAACGTCCGCTGAATGCTTTGGATCAGGGCATCGTAATCAATGGGTTTCTCGATGACCCTCACCTGGTGCGCTTCGGCCAGATGCGTTTCGACTTCTTGCGTGTTATAGGCGGTCATCACGACGGCGGGGATATGGGGGTACGCATTGTTCAGATGGGTGAGCAGTTCAAAGCCATCCATGTGCGGCATGTTCAGATCGGTCACAACCATATCGATCTGGCCCTGTGCAAGCTGCTCCAAAGCCTCTAAACCGTCCTGGGCGGTAAGGATGCGGAACTGGCCGCAATAGGCTTTGAGCTTCCGGGCAATCAAAACCGTGGTCGTCTGGTCATCGTCGACTAACAAAACCGAATGCATGGTGGTCCAAGCTCCTGGCATTACCCGCCCTTAATCAAACAGCCAATGGCTGCCTTTCCATCTTCTGCGGACATAAAAGGCTATCGGCCATCGCCTTGATTTCTTTACCCGCCATTTAACGCTCCCCGGGGTTGCCGGTTGCGACCCGTGGGCTGATGCAGTATGCTGCGGCAGCTTTTTTTCGAATCGAACAGCCACCCGCAGCGAATGTTTCTCTGGATCCAACCCGTTAATCCTCGATGCCCTATCAGGTAAGCATGACGTATGAAGGATGATCGATGATGGTCCGAAATAAAGGCCCGCTGAAGGGCACCATGGGGACCTTCGCCGGGGTGTTCACCCCCAGTATCCTGACCATTCTGGGCATCATTCTGTTTCTGCGCCTGGGCTTTGTGGTGGGAGAGGCCGGGCTGCTGCGAGCCCTGTCGATCATCGCCCTGGCCAATGCCATCTCGATCCTGACCAGCCTGTCACTTTCGGCCATTGCCACCAACCTGAACGTCAAGGGCGGCGGCGACTACTATGTCATCTCGCGCACCCTCGGCCCCGAATTCGGCGGCGCGCTGGGGCTGGTGCTGTTTCTGGCCCAGTCCGTTTCGATCGCCTTTTACTGCATCGGCTTCGGCGAGGCCCTGGCGGTGACCTTGCCGCCAGCCTGGGCGGTGAGCCCGCGGCTGGCAGCGACCCTGGCGGTCACGGCCCTATTGGTGCTGGCCTGGCTGGGGGCCGACTGGGCCACCCGCTTTCAGTATGTCGTCATGGGACTCCTCGTGGCCGCGCTGGCCTCTTTCTATGCCGGCGCGCTGGAGACCTGGCGCCCGGCGCGGATCGTGCTGAACTGGCAATCACCGGGCGGGTCGCTGCCTTTCTGGGCCGTATTTGCGATTTTCTTCCCGGCCGTCACCGGATTCACCCAGGGTGTCAGCATGTCCGGCGATCTGCGGGACCCGGGCCGCAGCATTCCCCTGGGCACGTTCCTGGCCGTGGGGCTTTCGATCCTGGTCTATTTCTCGGTGGCTGTCCTGTTTGCCGGGGTGCTGCCCGAAGCGGTCCTGCGGAGCGACTACGGGGCCATGAAGCGGGTGGCCCGTATGGGGGCCCTGGTGGATGCCGGTGTGATCGCGGCCACCCTGTCATCGGCCATGGCCTCTTTCCTCGGGGGGCCGCGTATTCTGCAGTCCCTGGCCGGAGACCGTATCTTTGCGTTTCTCTCCCCCTTTGCCCAAGGCGCCGGGGCGGCCAACAACCCGCGGCGGGCCGTGCTGCTCTCCGCTGCGATCGCCTATGCCACCGTGGCCCTGGGCAACCTGAACCTGATCGCGCCAATCGTTTCCATGTTCTTCCTGATTTCCTACGGCCTGCTGAATTATGCGACCTATTTCGAAGCCCATGCCGCCAGTCCGTCGTTTCGACCGCGCTTCCGGTTTTTCGATCACCGGCTCAGCCTGGTCGGGGCCCTGGCCTGCCTGGCCGTCATGGTGGCCATCGACTGGCGGGCCAGCGTGGTGGCCCTGTCGATTCTGTTGGCCGTTTTCCAGTACGTCAAGCGTACGGCCGGCCCCTCGCGCTGGGCGGACAGCCGGCGCAGCTACCATCTCCAGCAGGTGCGCGCCAACCTGCTCAAAGCGGCGGCCGAACCCGCGCACGATCGCGACTGGCGCCCCTACATCCTGGCGTTCAACAACCGCCCGGCACGCGCGCATCATCTATTGACCCTTGCGGCCTGGCTGGAGGGCGGCAGCGGGTTGACCGTCCTGGCCCAGATCATCGAGGGACACGGTGTGAAGGCGCGGGCCGTCCGCGAGAGCGCTCAACAGGAACTTCAGCAGGCCATCACCAAAGGCAATTTCAACGCTTTCCCGCTGGCCGTGGCATCCGAAGATATGGAAACCGGGGTTCACCACCTGACCCAAACCGTCGGCATCGGCCCTCTCAAAACCAATACGGTGCTGTTTAATTGGAACGGCAACCGGGCCCCGGGGGGTCAAGGCTTCCAGGAAATCATCTTCGGGCGCCATCTGCGCGAAGCCTTTCGCCAGGGCTGCCACGCCCTTATCCTGGCCACGGATGAGGACCGTTGGCCAGAGGTCACCCACGCCGACAGGCCCCGGATCGACATCTGGTGGCAAAACGACGCCAGCGGCCGGCTGATGCTCCTGCTGGCCTACCTGATCACGCGACATGCCGACTGGGCCGACGGCCAAATTCGCGTCCTGGCCGCGGACGAAGCCCTGCCGGGAACGCCGGACGAAGACGGGCGGATGCTCGCGGATCTGCTGGCGACCTTCCGGATCGAGGGCGAGCCGCTGATTCTGCCGAGCGGCGAACTTGAGGAGCTCAAACGCGCGACATCCGATACGGCGCTTCTTTTTCTTCCCTTCCGTTTCCGCGACAACTTGATCGCTCTGGAATGGCAAGGCCCGGTGGATGATATTCTGCAACAGCTGCCCTCGACGGTCCTGACCGACGCGGCCCGCGATCTTGACTTGGAGGCCGAACCCGAGGAGGGTCGCGCCGCCGAGGAGGCGGAAATCCGTGATACCCTGAAAACGCTCAAAGATCGCCTGGAGGAAGCGCGCCGGGATGCCGCCCGTGCGGCGGAGGCGGTCGAGCGCAGCCAGGCGCGCCTCACGGCCATGCTCGAGGCCCAAACCGGGTTTATCGAACTGCAGGTGAAAAAGGCCCTGGAGCGGGAGGTCGAGGCCGCGGTGTTCCAAGCTGAAAAGAACCGGCGTCGGGCCTTCAAACTGGAGGCCAAACTGGCCCTGGCGCAAAGAGCGGCCGTCGACGCCGGGGTAAGCATTCCCGAAGCCGAAGAAGATAATCTGGCGGACAGCGAGAACTAACGTATTTACCCCGCAATGCAATGGACCTGAATCAAAGAATGGTGGACGAGGTGTTCGGGGTCGGCGTCGCTATCGGAATCGGGATCGCGCTTTGGGCCGGCATTATTTTTTCTCGATATCCGATGCCGATACCGACCCTGATGAAAGGTATGCCTGAATAAAACGACCACGGGGCACCCCCCGGTGGCCATCCGCAAAGCACAGATTTTGGTTTAGGAGAAAAAAATGATCCGTCCGATGATAGGAGGGGTAATTCTGGTCATGCTGGTGTTGGGACCTGGCTTTCCGGCTGCCCATGCGGCCGGATCGGCACGGTCCGACGACGCCCGAGAGGAATCCAAACCGGGGCCTGAAAAGGAATTGCCCTACGACGTCGAAGAAAAGCGCCTCGACCGCGCCGGCGAGGCCATCGGCAAGGGCATCGAAAAAATCGGCGATTCCGCCGCCGAAAAACTCGGCCGCTGGGTGACCACCGAAGCGTTCTACGACATCCGCTGGTTCAAGCTCCTCATCTGTCTGACAGCCGTTTTCGCGGTGCTCCTGGCCGAGCGCGTCCTGCGCTTTGTCATCAACACCAAAATCAAGACCATTCCCCACCAGGAGGGGGTGATATCCTGGCTCCGGATGTTTTTCCAGGCGGCGGGCCGCCCGCTGTCGCTCTTCATCTGGACCTACGGCATTTACGCGGCGCTCACGCCCCTCTTTCCGCATTTCAAGACCGCGGACGGCGCCAACCTCGTTCACGCCGTGGCCCAAAGAGCGGCCGATATTTCCGGCACAGTGGCCATCGTCTGGTTTCTGTTCAGCCTGGTCCAGCTGCTGGACGCCCGCCTCAAACGCTGGGCAGCTTCGACCGCCAGCGACATCGACGAGATCATCGTGCCGCTGGTGGGCAAATCCCTGCGGCTGTTCATCGTCATCGTGGGCGGGATGGTCATCATCAAGAACCTGACCGGCATCGAGATCGGACCGCTGCTGGCCTCCCTGGGCATCGGCGGCCTGGCCGTGGCCCTGGCGGCCAAGGACTCCATTGCCAATTTCTTCGGCACCGTCACGATTCTCTTCGACAAGCCCTTTCAGGTGGGCGAGCGCATCGTGATCGAAACCTACGACGGGGTCGTGGAAAGCGTCGGGTTCCGCAGCTCGCGTATCCGCACCCTGACCGGTCACCTGGTGACGATCCCCAACGAGAAGCTGGTCAACTCCACGGTGGAAAACATCGGCAAGCGCCCCCACATCCGCTGGTCGACCAATTTTGGCATCACCTACGACACCCCGCCCGAGAAAGTCGAAGAGGCGGTGGCCATCCTGGAGGCCATCCTGGCCGACCACGAAGGAATGAATCCCGAATTCCCGCCACGGGTCTTCTTCAACGGCTTCAACGACTGGAGCCTCAACATCATGGTGCTCATGTGGTACCATCCGGCCGACTACTGGAACTATCAGGTTTGCCTGCAGCGGATCTGCCTCGAGATTCTACGTCGCTTCCGGGCGGCGGGCATCGATTTCGCCTTTCCCAGCCGGACCGTCTACGCGGCCGGCGACGACAAGCGGATTTTGAAAATGATGCTGGCCGGTGGAACGCCGCCGGACATGCCCGCGCCCTGACGGGTTATGACCGTTCATCCATCACCGGAACGCCACGAGCGCGATACGGACGTTGCGCGCACGACATGGCGCCACCGGCTTTAAATCAATCCCTGACCATGCCATCGCCATATAGGAAGGAGACCGCCATGCCGCGCTTCATAAAGCAGACATCAAAAAAAGCCGGGTTGCCGCCCGGGGCCTTAGTCCACATCGGCGAACGCAAACAGGAGACCACTCGTGTCACGGTCATTGACTACGACGGCGACCGGCTGGATGAAGCAACGCCGGAGGACATCGAGGCGGTCTTCCCCCTGCGGGATGCCCCCGCGACATCCTGGATCAACGTGGACGGGGTCCATGACCTGGCGGTGATCGAGAAACTGGGCCAGCATTTTTTGATTCACCCCCTGACGCTGGAGGATACCGTCAACACGGCCCAACGGCCCAAGCTCGAGGATTTCGACGATTATCTCTACATAGTGTTGAAAATGCTGACCTGGGACGCGTCCGCCGGGCGCGTGCGCGCCGAGCAGGTCAGTCTCGTGCTTGGACACCACTTTCTGATCTCCTTCCAGGAGGCCGAAGGCGATGTCTTCGCGCCTGTGCGTGCGCGCATCCGCCAGGGGCGCGGTCGCCTTCGCCGCAGCGGCGGCGACTATCTCGCCTACGCGCTGATCGACTGCGTTGTCGACCACTATTTTGTGGTCCTGGAGCATTTGGGCGAGAAGATCGAAGCGCTCGAAGCCCAGCTCTACGCGGGCGGCGGCGACGATCCGCTGGCCGCGATCTTTCAGCTGAAACAGGAGATGATCTATCTGCGCCGGCAGATCGGGCCCCTGCGCGAACCCCTGAACCATCTGCACAAATCGGAGAATCCCCTGGTCCAGGAAAAACACCGGATCTTCTTCGCCGACGTCTACGACCACCTGCTTCAGGCCCTCGAGGTGGTGGAATCGCTGCGTGACGTGCTCTCCGGTCTCCAGGACCTCTACATCTCCATGACCGGGCAGCGCATGAACGAGATCATGAAAGTGCTCACCATCATCGCCACGATCTTCATCCCGGTCACCTTCGTGGCCGGAATCTACGGCATGAACTTCGAGGTCATGCCCGAGCTGAAATGGCGCTGGGGGTATTTCGCGGTGTGGGGCGTCTTCGCGGCCATCAGCGCCGCCATGCTGTTCTACTTCAAGCGGCGCAAGTGGTTGTGATGAAGGATCGACCGGGGAAAACGACGAACGCGTGTTGGTTATCGCTATCGGGTTTGGAGCAGATTGCGATCGGTGACAACCGATGATGCCGATTCCGATAGCGATACCGACGCCGATTCAAAAAATCCGGGGTCACAGCTTCTTCAGCAGCTGGTTGGCGGCCGTGAGCATGGGGTCCCAGGTGGGCCCGAAGGGCGGCGCGTAGCCCAGATCCGCCTGGCTGAACTGCTCCACGCTCATGTGGGCGTGCAGGGCCACGGCCGGGGCGTGCAGGCGGTGGGCCACCCCGTCGCGGCCGACCATCTGCACCCCCAGGAGACGCCCCGAGCCGCGGTCGCCCACCATGTGGACGTGGATCGTGGACGATCCCGGGTGGGCGTGGGCCCGCGAACGGGATTTGATCGTCACGGATGCGGCTTCGAACCCGGCCGCGCGGGCCTCTTCCACATTGAGCCCGGTGCGGGCCACCTGGAAGTCGAAGACCTTGAAGACGGCTGATCCCACGATACCCGCCAGGCGGCGGTCGATGCCGCAGACGTTGTCGGCCACGGCCCAGCCGGCACGGTTGGCCCTGAGGGCCAACGGGATCCAGGTACGCTTGCCGGTGACCGCGTGGAAGGCATCGGCACAGTCGCCGGCGGCGTAGATATGGCTGTCGGAGGTCCGCTGGCGGGCATCGACGGCGATGGCCGCGTTCACCGAGGTCTGCAGTCCGGCGGCGGCCGCCAGTTCGCTGGCGGGGGTGATGCCGACGGCCACCAGCACCAGGTCGGCTTCCAGGGCAAGATCCGGGCCCTT
>JASJBQ010000107.1 GCA_030066455.1 Desulfobacterales bacterium | reverse complement strand
TAAGCTTGCCTGATTAGCATGCTGCCGGTCAGTTTTCAATCATTAAACTCGGCTTCAGCCGCTGAGGAATCCCGGTTCACCGTCTGAGATCCTGAACCAGTTCTTTGAGAATCACGGCCACGTTCTGTCCGCGTTTCTTGGCCACGTGATGGGCCTTGGTCACCAGATCGGATGCCATGCGCTCAAGGGCGGCACCTTCCGGGATTTTTTCACCCTGGCGCTGGAAGTGCCATTGCAGCAGCCGGGCGGCCATTTTCTCCTCCTGTTGTCGCCAGAAGCCCATGGCCTCATTCCTTTCAGCGTCATGCGACCGCGCGATGCCGCCCGGACCGCATCAAACACCGCCCGGCCGTTGCGCACCGGCCGCCAAACCCGGGGAAGTGAACCGTGCCGGCGCCCGCTGGGTCGCAGACGATTTATCGGCGGGACGCGGTCTCCCGCCGGCAGATACCGATGATTACTTGCTCCAGAAGCAGCCTTCCGCCGGGGCCGCCGCGTTTGAGCTTCCGGTCGGCACGGCTGGCAGCGCCCAACGCCGCCTCGAGTTCCTGCCGGGTAAATCGATCGGCCTTGGCCAGCGTGCGGAAGACCGGGTAGGGACTGCGCGCGCGCCCCATCAGGGTCAGATCCGAGGTGATTTTGGTTCGGGATGAGCGCTTGCGCTTACCTTGGGCGTCTCCGTCCCCGGCCAGCGTGCGCTGCCATGCGGCCAGCCGTTCACCCAGTTGGTCGTCGTAGGCTTTGATCGCCGGGACGACTTGCTTTTGAAACCTGGGGTAGGAGCAGCCAGGATGCCATGCCTGTCCGAATTTGCTGCGGGTGAATGCCTTGGCCACGATCATTTTGCGCACCTGATTGGTGATCGCCGCCAGCAGGGGCAGGGGGTGATCGAAGTCACCGCTGTCCATCAGGGACCGAAGGTAGAACAGGGATTTGTCCAGTTGGCGGTCGGTCAGCGCATCGGTGAACGCATAGAGCGGGTCGCGGCGGGTGCGATCGAGGCAGCGACCGACGTGCGCGGCGAGGACCTCGGGCTGGTCCCCGGCATAATTCACAAGTTTTTCGACGCTCGTGGCCACGGTGCGCAGATCGAACCCGGTCAGGGCATACAAGGCCTGACGGGCCTCCCGCCCCATCTGCTTGCCATGGGCCTTAAGGATGTCGTCCACCGTCCGGTCCATCACCAGGGCCTGCTCGGCGCGGTCGGCCTTGCGGTCCCCGCCGGGTACGCTGCAGTCAAAGATGACCCCCGCGTCCTTGACGGCCTGAAACAACCGCCGCCGTTTGTCGACCAGCGTCGTTGTAATGATCAGGTAATGCCCCGCGGGAAAGCCCTTGGCCACCGCTTCTTCCAGGGCCTGCGAGGGATCGGGCGCCGTGGAGACCTTGAGACCGGTCTCACGGGCGTGCTGGAGTACCGGCACCGCCCACGACCAGTCGCCGCCATCGGGCGAGACGCCCAGGAGTGTTTGCCAGTCGGCGCGGCTCTCCAGATCGCCCCATGCCATCCCGCGCAGTCCGAGTCCGTCGCCGAAAAACCGGGCCGCCTTGGCGACCTTGTCGGCCCTTGCGGCATCGAAGGCCTGCTGCCATAGTCGCTCTTCGTTCCGGCGTGAAAGAAAGAGCCGTGCGTCGGTCAACGCCACGACCTTGGGTTCCGCCATCAGGGAGTAGGTGTTGACGGCGGCCAGGGCGGCCGGCACGTTCTCGTTCAACCCGTCGAAGGGTTCGTAGTTGACCGCACGTGAAGCCTGGCCCAGCAGACGCTCGAGGAGCCGGTCCAGTATCTTCCTGTACAGGACCTCTTCTCCATAGAGCAGAAAAACCGGCGGCCAGGACGGTTCACCGGTCTCAAGGTAACGATGGGCATCCTTGAAGCTGACAACGGCCATGGCGTGCGTTTCAAGCGGAACGGCAGTCCTCTGCCGTCATCCGAATCAGTCCGGAATCCGCCCCCCGATGACATGGATGATGAATATCGTGATCCCCACGGTGATGGCGCTGTCGGCCACGTTGAACGCCGGCCAGTGCCAGTCGCGGATGAAAAAGTCCAGGAAATCGATGACCTTGCCAAAGCGCACCCGGTCGATCAGGTTGCCGACGGCACCACCGATGATGAGCGCGAAACCATTGGCCAGCCAACGGTAGGTGGGCGGGGTTTGGTGATAGAACCACAACACCAGCCCCACCGCCAGCGTCGAGACGGCCAGGAAAAGAATACCGCGCACGAGGGCGCTCTGGTTGGCCAGAAAACCGAAAGCGCCCCCCGGGTTCTGCACGTGGGTAATATGGAAAAACCCGGGAATGACGGGGATGGAGGCATGCAGGCCGACCTCGCGGAGGATCAGCAGTTTGGTTAGTTGATCGGCGATGACGATGCCGCCGGCGATCAAGGTCAGCCAGAGGTATTTTCGACGCCATTCATCAGCCCCGATACCGGTATCGACGGAACCCTGCTTGGAGGGCTTTTCGGTGGTCACCTCAAGGCCCCCCTATCCCGCTAGGCGGGTCAGCTCCCGGCTGCAACGGGCGCATATCGTGGCATGTTCCGGATCCTCGCCCACCGTGGTGGCATGCATCCAGCAGCGCTCGCATTTCGTCCCCGGCGCCTTGGCCACCGCGATGGCCAGCCCTTCGATTTCCGAACTGCGGTAAACCGCGTCGCCCCCATCGAGCGCATCGACCAGTTCGACCCGGGAGACGATAAAGAGCTTGTCGAGGATCGCGCGGTATTCCGCGAGGATCCCGTCGTGGGGTGAAGGCGCGGCAAGCGTCACCGCGGCATCCAGGGGGTGCCCGATGAGTTTGCCGGTGCGTGCCGCCTCCAGGGCCCTGGTGACCTCGCCCCGCACGGCCAGTAGATTTTCCCACCTGGCGGCCAGTTCGTCATCCTGCCACGCGACGTTTACCTTCGGCATGGGCGCCGCATGCACACTCGCGGCCTTGTCCGGCATGTCCGGCATGTGCTGCCAGACTTCTTCGGCCGTAAAGGCCAGAATGGGTGCCATCAGACGCGCCATCGTCTCGAGGACGATATGCAGCACGGTCTGGGCCCCGCGTCGACTTTCCGACGCCGGCGCCGAGGTGTACAGACGGTCTTTCAGGATATCCAGATAGAAGGCCGAAAGATCGAGCACGCAGAAGTTGTGCAGCGCGTGATAGATCAAATGGAACTCGTAGGTCGCGTAGGCCTGCTCGGCCCGTCCGACCAACCGCTGAAGGCGGTGCAGGGTAAAGCGGTCCAGATCGGTGAGCCGGTCGTAGGCCAGCGCGTCCCGCCGGGGGTCGAAGTCGTAGAGGTTGCCCAGCATGAATCGGCTGGTATTGCGGATCCGGCGATAGGCGTCGCTCAGCTGTTTGAGAATGGTGTCCGAAATCCGGATGTCGTCGCGGTAGTCGGCGGCGGAAACCCAGAGTCGCAGGATTTCAGCCCCGTATTTGTCGATCACCTCCTTGGGGGCCATCACGTTGCCCAGCGACTTGGACATCTTGCGCCCGTCGGCGTCCACCACGAAACCGTGGGTCAGAACCGCCTTGTAAGGTGCCTGCTGCCGCGTGCCCACGGCAGTGAGCAGCGAACTGTGAAACCAGCCGCGATGCTGATCGCTGCCCTCGAGATAAAGATCAGCCGGCCAGTTGAGGTTGTCGCGTTTTTCAAGGACCGCCGCGTGGCTGACACCCGAATCGAACCATACGTCGAGAATATCGGTTTCCTTAGAAAAGGTCGATCCGCCGCACTGGGCGCACACGGCCCCCGCAGGCAGCAGCCGGTCGCCCTCCGCACCGAACCAGACGTCGGCCCCTTGGGCGGCGAACAGCTCGTAGAGCCGCGGCTCCATGGCCTCGTCGCGGTAGAGTTCGCCGCAGTCCTCGCAGTAGAAAATGGCGATCGGCACCCCCCAGGCCCGCTGGCGCGACACGCACCAGTCCGGACGGTTCTCGATCATTCCGTAAATGCGCTCCCGTCCCCAGTAGGGCACCCACTCGACGCGGTCGATCTCGTCCAGGGCTTTCTGCCGTAATCCGGTTTTCTCCATGGAAATGAACCACTGGGGCGTGGCCCGGAAGATGACGGGCTGTTTGCATCGCCAGCAGTGCGGGTAGCTGTGATCGATCCCCTCTCTGGCCAGCAGCATGCCGGTTTCACTCAGGTGGTCGATGATCGCCTCGTTGGCCTTGAAGACGAACTGGCCGCTAAAATGTTCGACCTCGTCCGTAAACACCCCGCGGTCGTCGACCGGGGAGTAGGATTCGATACCGTAGGCCAGCCCGACTTCGTGGTCTTCGCGGCCGTGCCCCGGGGCGGTGTGCACGCAGCCTGTGCCGGCCTCGAGGGTGACATGATCCCCCAGGACGATCAGGGCGTCGCGATCGTAGAACGGATGCCGGCACTTGCGCTGGTCGAGGTCCTGGGCCTTGATGGCACCCAGGGTTTCAAAGGGCGACTTGCCGAAACGCGTCATGCAGTCCTCGGCCAGATCCCGGGCCAGGATATAGACCTCGTCGTCGTCGCCCGCCACCGCAACGTAGTCGAAATCAGGGTGCAGCGCCACGGCCAGGTTGGCCGGGAGGGTCCAGGGGGTGGTGGTCCAGATCACGATGGCCACCTTGCGCCCGGCCAGCGCCGGGTGCACGTCGCCCAGATCTTGCGAAAAAGGGAATTTGACGTAGATACTGGGTGAGGCCTCGTCGGCGTATTCGATCTCCGCTTCGGCCAGCGCCGTCTGGCAGCTGCAGCACCAGTGGATCGGCTTCTTGCTGCGGAAGAGGCTCCCCTCCCGGGCGAACCGGAAGCACTCCGCCGCGATCGTGGCTTCATAGTCGTAGCTCATGGTGAGATAGGGGTTCTCCCACTCGCCCTGAACCCCCAGGCGCTTGAATTCGTTGCGCTGAATATCGATATACTTCTCTGCGTAGCGCCGACAACGCCGGCGGATGTCCGTCAGGCTCATATCGTGCTTCTTGTTGCCCAGTTCCTTGTCGACGTTGTGCTCGATGGGCAGCCCGTGGCAGTCCCAGCCCGGCACGTAGACCGCGTCGTAGCCCATCATCTGCCGCGAACGCACGATGATGTCCTTGAGAATCTTGTTAAGGGCCGTACCGATGTGGATATGGCCGTTGGCGTAGGGCGGCCCGTCGTGGAGAATGAAGCGGGGTTTGTCCCGGGATTCCTGACGCAGTGTGGCATAAAGATCGCTTGCCTCCCACTGCTTGAGACGCTCAGGTTCACGCTGGGCCAGGTTCGCCTTCATGGGAAATTTGGTTTGGGGCAGGTTCAGCGTCTTTTTATAGTTCATGTTCCCTCCGGTGATCGGGGCGCAAGCAGTGGCAGGTCCGCGGTCCAGCGGGCGGGGTGTGTGTCACCCGACCGTCGCCTGGCAAAAACAATAAACGCTGTTAAATAGCGGCAATCCACTGATGTGTCAAGATTTGAACCCCCCGTCGGCAAGTGGATAAGATACCCCCCGCAAGAGGATCGGGTCACCGTTGCGGCTGGACGGATCGGCCTGGGGGCGTTAGGGTATCTATTATTTCCGCCTGGGGCTTTCTTCCCGCGATTCGTACGGCGCCCTGGTCGCGCCCACGATGAGGGCGCCGACGAAGGTGGCCTTCAATCCAAGCCGGAGCGCGGGCCCGACGGCCGAAGACCGAGACAACCTCATGCCCATGGCGTCAGCATCAACAACGATGAAACCGGCGGAGCGCCGATGACCCTGTTCCTGCCAACCACGAGGGAAGAGGCCTGCGCGCGGGGATGGTCGGCGCTGGATGTCATCCTCGTGACAGGCGACAGCTATATCGACAGCCCCCACATCGGCGTGGCCGTCATCGGCCGCGTTTTGGAGGACGCCGGCTACCGGGTGGGGATCATTGCCCAGCCGAACCCGCATACAGCGGATGACATTCTGCGCCTGGGCTCCCCGGCCCTTTTCTGGGGCGTCACCGGTGGCAGCGTCGATTCGATGGTGGCCAACTACACGGCCCTCCAAAAGAAACGCCGCGCCGACGATTTCACCCCCGGCGGCGTCAACGACCGCCGCCCGGACCGGGCCCTCATCGTCTATACCAACCTGATCCGCCGCTACGGCCGCCCGAAGGTGCCCATCGTCTTAGGCGGCATCGAAGCCAGTCTGCGGCGGGTCTCCCACTATGATTTCTGGTCGGACCGCATCCGGCGCTCCATCCTGTTCGACGCCAAGGCCGACATCCTGGTTTACGGCATGGGTGAGAAACCAATCCGGGCGCTGGCCGCAGCACTGCAGAACGAAGAAGACTACCGTGAGCTTCGGGGGCTCTGCTTCAAGGCCGAACAACCGCCGAGGGGTGCCCTGATCCTGCCGGACCACGATACGGTCGCCCGCGATCCCGATGCCTTCGGGGCCATGTTCGAGCGCTTCTACCACAACAATGACCCCGTGACCGGCCGGGTCCTATGCCAGCGCCAGGACACCCGGTATCTGGTGCAGAATCCGCCGCCGCCGCCCCATACCGTTAAAGAACTGGACGCCGTCTACGCGTTGAACTTCGTCTACGACCAGCACCCCTACTATGAAAAACAGGGACCCGTCAGGGCCCTGGAGACCATCCGCTTTTCGCTGGCGACCCACCGCGGTTGCTACGGCGAATGCCATTTCTGCGCCATCGCCGTGCACCAGGGGCGCACGGTTCAGTGGCGCAGCCAGGCCTCCGTGCTGAAAGAAGCGCGCCGCCTTGCCAATCATCCCCGCTTCAAGGGCGTGATTCAGGACGTGGGGGGACCGACCGCCAACATGTACGGTTTCGAGTGCGCACGCAAGCAGCGCCGGGGCGCCTGTCGCGATCGGCGCTGTCTCTATCCTGAAGTCTGCGAACACCTGCCCGTGAATCATGCCCGCCAGCTGGCCCTGTTAAAGGCGCTGCGTCGACTGCCGGGAATGCGCCGCGTGTTCGTCGCCTCGGGGCTGCGCTGCGATCTGGTAATGGCCGACCAGCGCGCCGGCAAGGCCTATGTCGAAACGCTGGCCGGCAAGCATGTATCCGGGCAGTTGAAAATCGCGCCCGAGCATACCGAACCCGATGTCCTCGAACGGATGGGTAAATCGGGCCGGGATCTGCTGCCTTTCCGCAAACGTTTTCTTCAGGCCAGCCGTGCGGCCGGCAAACACCAGTACCTGACCTATTATTTCATCGCCGCTTATCCGGGCACGACATCCGCCCATATGCAAAAGTTGAAATCATTCTGCCGCACGCACCTCAAGATCGCCCCCGAGCAGGTCCAGATCTTCACACCCACGCCCTCGACCTACGCCACCCTCATGTACTGGACACAAAAGGATCCGTTCACCCACCGGAAGCTTTGGGTCGAGAAAGATCCCGTCAGAAAACAACGGCAAAAAAATCAACTGCTCCCCCGGCACGCCGTTCGGCCCGGGAAGACATCTCCGCGCCCCTCCGGCAGGCTGCCAAGCCGCCCTGGGCGGCGCAAGAAAACCTGACCGGCCGCAGGCCGCGATTCCCCCGCGGCACAGGCCCAGGCCCCCGGAAATGCCAGCCGCCTTCGCACCCCCCCGGCCATCGCCAGCCCGTTTCAACGCACCAGGCTTTCGTGGCCTCCGGAGGATCGGCTGCCGGGTAGTCGAGCTAACTCCTTAATGCTATTGAAAATTGAGTAGAAATGTGTATTATGAACGAATGGGTCAGCGCATCGAGGAAAAGGTCATGGAGCCCGTCGACAGCGAAGGACGCAAATACAATGTGACGCTGGCCCGACTGATCAAGATGGTCGTCGGCATGAGCGAAAAGCAGCAGCTGATCATGCTGCGTCTGGCCGAAGAGCTTCTCTACCGTCAGAAAAAGCCCGTCCTGACCGACGATGCCCCCAGCGCCATCACGCGCAACCGACCCAAGCACCCCCGCAAACCGTCATCCATCATCGTCAATTATGCCATCGGCAACCGGTTTTACACCGACTATATCGAAGACATCCACTCCGACGGCGTCTTCATTGCCACCGACGAGGATTTCACGGTGGGCGAAGAACTGGCGCTGGCGTTCTCCCATCCCAAGTTTCCCGATATCTTCAGGGTCTACGGCGACATTATCTACACGACCAACGACGGCATCGGGGTCCAGTTTAAAAATCTCAGCAATCCGCAGCGCGACCGCATCAAGGCGCTGGTCAAATGGATGAAGGGCCTCACCACCGGATGACGGTGGTGTTTGCCCAGGCGGTTAGGATGCAGGCCGTGGCCGCACCTCTGCGGTTGAACGGCATGTCTCCCCCGGCTTGCCTGATCGGGTTGGCGGCATTATAAATCAACTACGCCAATAAATTTGACGCTTTGCAAATGGGGGCGATATGGGCACCAAGGTCGATCATCTAAAAAAGGTCCACCTCCTGCTGGAGGCTGGAAGCGCGCCCGGAGAATGGGATCTGACCCCGACCCCCCGGCCGCTGATTTTCATCTGCGGAGCCGCCAGTGCCGGCATGTGCCCGTTCGAATACCAGCTGATCGGCAAATCCGCCGGCGAGCGTCTGGCGTTATCGATACCCGCCTCACGCCTGGGAGAAACCATGGCCCACCTGCTGCGGCCGTTGCGCAAAGTTTTGGAGGGCGCCCCCATCCCGCCCGTTTTGTCCCTGGCCGTCACCATTGAACAGGTCAGCGACCCCGCCCCCCGCGAAATCATCAGCGCCATGGCGGAAGCAACCAACGCCGAGGGCTGCGGCAGCGATTGCAGTTGCGGCTGCGGCGGCCACTAAACGGACAGGACCGGACGCGAATGACCACGGCGGCACCGGTCGATATTCTCTTGGTGCAGCCCCCCATTCGGGATTACTACCTCACGGCCAAGCGTACCCTGCCGGCGGGGCTGCTGTCGATCGCCGCCGCCCTGCGTCGTGATGGCTTCGCGGTGGGATTGTTCGATGCGCTGGCCAGGGACAAATCGAAGCCGGTCGCACCCCCGCCGCAATGGCGCGATCTGGCCGCAATCTACGGCCCCGTCGATCTGTCCCCCTTTGCCCTCTACAACCGCTACCGCCACTTCGGCTACAGCCTGCAAACGATCGGCATGGCCGCCCAGCGCTCCGGCGCTTTTCTGATCGGCATCTCTTCGTTATTCTCGGCGTACGAGGAAATGGCCCTGGCGACCGCCGCGATTTGCAAGGCCTGCCGTCCCGAGGCCACGATCGTTCTGGGCGGGCACCACCCGACGACGCTTCCCGAGCGGCTTCTGGCGCACCCTGCCGTGGATTGTGTCCTGCGGGGCGACGGTGAAGCCACGCTGCCGGCGCTGGCACTCGCCCTGGCCAACCAAAGGCCGTTGAAGACCGTACCGGGAATTGGCTTCCGGCGCCAAGACGGCAGCTGCCATCTGGCCCCCCCGGCCTTCGTCGCGAACCTCGATGAACTCCCGCCGCCCGCCTATGATCTCGCCGACAGCGCCTATTACGCCCGCAGCGCAAAATCATCCGTGGTGCTATCCACCAGCCGCGGCTGCCCGCTGAAATGCTCCTATTGCTGCACGGGGGCCGCATCGGCGATTCCCTATCGACGGCGCACCATCGATCACGTCATGCATGAAATCCAACAGGCCGCCGCAAACGCCACCATCGGCTTCATCGATTTCGAAGACGAAAACATCAGCCTGGACCGCGGCTGGTTTCTCTCCCTGCTGGATAGCCTGCAATCCTATTTCGCGGGCGCTCCCCCGGAGCTGCGGGCCATGAACGGTCTGCACCCGGCCACCCTCAGCGGCCGGGTTGTCGGGCGAATGCAGCAGGCCGGCTTCCGGACGTTAAACCTCTCGTTGGGAACGACCGATCCCGAACAGCAGAAACGCTTCGGACGACCGGACCTGCGCGTCGATTTCGACCGCGCGCTGGATGGCGCCCGCCGACACGATCTGACGGCCGTCGGGTATCTGATTGCCGGAGCCCCCGGACAAAATCCGCAAACCGTCATCAACGACCTCATGTTTTTGGCCCAACGGCGCGTTCTGGCGGCCCTTTCGATTTTCTACCCGGCTCCGGGAAGCAGTGACTTCCGCTGGTGCCGACGGCACGCCGAACTGCCCGGGGATATTGCCCGCTGGCGGTCCACGGCCCTTCCGCTGGGAAACCAGCCGAAACGGCTTGCATCCGCCACCCTTCTGCGCCTGACCCGCATCCTCAATTTCATGAAGGCCTGCATCGACCGCGAGGGGGCCGTCCCCGCCCCGGCGCCCATCCGGGTGGAGACCTTCACCCCGCCCGTTGATCGTTGGGATCACGGCCGTTTGCTCCTGCAGGCATTTCTCCACGACGGTCGAATCCGGGGGGTCGATCGGCAAGGGCGAATCTTTTATCACCGCGCGGACCGCGGCTTGACGCGAGCATTTCGCCTGGGTCTGGAAAGGGTGGCGCTGAAAGGCGTCCGCCAGGAATGACCGGCCAGGCGGCCGGAGGAAATGAGGACCTGACCGCTGGCCAAGCCCATCAAGAGGCATCAAATGGGTCGGCGCTTGATAGCGGCGGCCTGTTCAAAGGCCTGGATCGCCGCCAATGCCTCCGGGCTGGCACCGGGGAGGGCCACGACCGGATGGATGCGGTTGCGGTTGCCCCGCCGCCAGCCACTCGCTTGACGCTTCTGGACCTGCAGAATGCCAAAAAGCGTGTAGCGCGCCGTGGCAGCCTCCAGTATGTTCATCACCGCAGCTTGGCAGCGCAGGCGTATCAAAAAAATATCCACAGGGCTGCGCGTCCAGCGGGGATTGAAAACGATCTGACTGATTTTCTCCCGATAGCCGGACAGCCGCCATTGGGCAACACGCCGATTGTTGATCACGGCCGCAATCGACACCCGCCGCAGGCTTTCATTTTCTACCACCTGTTGCTGATTATAGCTGAGATAGCGAAGATTCTGGGTATCCTCAGGCATGCCATTGAAGATCAGAAGTTCCCGCAGTTTGTCTCGGTCGGGTTCAATAATGCGGTTCAGCGCCTCCAGCAGATCATCAATGAAATCATGATGCATTCGGACGTTCCTTGCCATGCCTGGGTCAAAAGGTGGGATGATCAGACAACTGTTATAAAATAAATGGTTTTCAGTCAATCGATTTTGCTTCACACGGTCGTTTCCAACCCCGTCGGCCTGCAGAAATGCCCCGCCAATGCCGATCATCGGATCAATGGTTCGGCCGGCCGTTGACCAGGCCGTTGGACTCCTTACCAACCATGACGGCGGCCAGTATCGTTTTATTAATATTTTCAAATTTTTATAGAAAAAGTGTGTTGCCGCTGGCGTCCACCCGGAACGGATGCCGACGATGCCGGACCGGCACGGGGCGGTCCCGGAGACCAGCCCCGCGGTACCACTTCCACCTTGACCCTAACCGGGCCTTCAAGGTATTTTGATGATATGCAGACTATTCGATTTCACCCGGGCAAAGGCAACAGACCGATCGGCTGCAAAACGCACCCCCGCTAGTGCGTATTTGCGTTCTGCTATGAAGACCGCCGCCACCAGATTCCGCCTTTTCTTCCTGTGGGCGCTTTTATGGCCTGGCATCGTGCCGGATGCATTTGGTCAGAGCTGGGGGCAGCTGCGTACGGCCAACATCCCGGTGACCATTCTCGCGGACCGCCATCTGGACACCGCGGTCCGGGGGCAAATCCTTCCCGGCCAGTGGGTCAAAGTCGACTTCGTGGGCAACAATTGGGTGGCGGTATTCGCCAAAAACGAAATCAAACGGGATGAAGCCCGCGCGCGGGGTTATGCTTACGCCCCGCTGCTGAAACCCTTTTCAGATTATATGCAGAATGTGTGGAAAACGGCTGAGGCCAACGGCCATGATCCCCGCGTCTCATTGAGCGAGGAATTCTGCAAGCTCAAGAGCAGCTACGATGAAAATGCCTTGCAAACCATCGTCCCGCAGCTTTCCCGACTGAACCATGCGACGACCGACGATCTACCCGACATGCTCAAACGGCGAACCATTCGCGTCCTGACAACGTACTCGCCGTCAACTTATTTCATCCACGAAGGGCGGAGCTATGGTTTCGAATACAGTCTGTTGAAGGACTACGAGGCCTATCTTAACCGTCATTTTCCAAGCCGCGGCATCCGATCCGTCGTCGAATTCATACCCGTTCCCGAGAACCTGCTGATCCCCTGCCTGCAGATCGGCATCGGCGACATGGTTGCCGCGGGCATGCGGCGCTCTTCGGCGTCGATGGAAGCCGTCGACTATACGATCCCCTATCTCCAGGGCGTCAGCGAAGTCCTGATCACCCATCGCGGGGCCCCGGCCGTGAATTCGATATACGACCTTTCCGGGCGTACGATTCATGTATTACCCGGATGGCAGGACAGCACGACCCTCCGCCGCATCAACGCCCGTCTTCTGGTGAAAGGCCGCCCGCCGCTCGCCAAGATGCGCAGCAGCGGCCTTCTGACCAGCGAAGACATGCTCGATTTGGTCAATTCCGGTGTCGTCGATCTGAGCATCGTTGAAAGTCATATCGCCCGTCTCTGGTCGTCGGCCCATCCCGATATCGTGATTTTGGAATTTCCGGACATCAGCGCGCATGCCCCCATCTCATGGGCCGTGCGCAAAAACAATACGGCGCTCAAAGCCAGCCTGGACAGTTTTCTGCGACATCGCCGGAGCGGGTCACGGTTCGGTAACATCTACTATCGAAAGTATTTCAAAGAAACGCGCTGGATCGACAATCCGTTGACACCCACCGACCACGCCAAGTTCTCACGCTATGTCCCGCTGTTTCGAAAATACGGCTCCCGGTATGGATTCGACTGGATGCTCCTGGCCGCAGTGGCCTACCAGGAATCGCAGATGAAAAACCGCCGGCGGTCTCACGCCGGCGCCGTGGGTCTGATGCAGGTGATGCCGGCAACGGCCGGTGACGCCAATGTCGCCATCGACAACATTCGCGATCCCGAGCAGAATGTTCACGCCGGCACAAAATACCTGGCCCTCCTGCGGGATGTCTATTTCCCCGTCGGAGAATTTGATCCGGAAGAGCGCATTCGTTTCATCCTGGCAGCCTACAATGCCGGTCCCAACATGATCGCCCGCTGCCGTCGGCTAGCCCGCCGGATGGGACGCGATCCCTCCAAATGGTTTGGCCATACCGAACTGGCCACCCGTCGTCTGGTCGGCAACGAAACCGTGCGCTACGTTTCCAACGTGGCCAAGTACTATTTGGCCTACAGCCTCGGCCACACCATGGAATGCCTACGGCAGCAGCACGTTGAAAGGCTCAAGGCCGAACAGGACCCGCCGGACGGCGCCGCCCGTGAGGCAACACCCAGCTGAAAGTGATCGCCGCGCGGGAGCCCCGCATCTTGCCGTCAGCCGATTGCATGTTTAATTTTTATTATAAATTGGCGTTTCTTCGTACCTCGATTGGCAACAACGCTCATCGGCAACGGACCTCAACCCTCCCACATTGTTCCCCCCCCGACTTCTGTTCCAGCGTGACATCCGGCCACTATAGTGTGAAGACCGCCCGAGGACCCGCCGACGGATAACCGCTCGCTAACGAGGGGGTCCCGGTTCAGGTAAATGGGCTACTGCGGAGGACGCTCATTGGCAACGCCCCCAACGAGACTTCTCCGGATGACCGAAAGACGTTTCGGCATGCATCTGTGGAGTGTGTCCGATGGCCAAATACACGCGGCGTATCTTTATCCGACGCTACCTCGAGGCCCCCATCGAGATACGGGGGAACGAGCAGGATGAAGGCCGTCTGGCCATGGCATTCGACTGCTGCAAAGAAGGCATGCATTTCGTCAGCGACGACTACATCGGTCCGGGAACGATCATCTTCATTCGCCTCTGCGATGGACTGAGCCCCAATCTGGGGGACGGTTGCGACACCTCCTTGCGTGCCCGCGTGGTCTGGTGCCGCCGCTGCACCCGAGAAAACAAACAGGGTTTCAGCATCGGTGTCCATTTTTCTCCGGACGACCAAAACGGCCTGCGTAGGGAACAATGAGATTTAGGGATGACGTTGGCGCTGCTTCCATCGGCCGTTCATCCCAAGCGGCGCCCACGACAAGGAAAGGCTTTAGTCCGCGCCTCAATTCATGGCTTTCGCGCCGGATACAGTTGCAGCGGCATCCTATCTCAAGAATATTACCCGTCCGTATCACGGTGTACACGCCTCGGAACCAATCCCCGACCAAAATGCGCACGCCGGCTTGCGCCGTCATCATTTGCGCCGATGCCTATTGCAGTCGAAATGAATTCAGTTTAATCTGCCCCCATTCGTCGATTCGCTGCCAACCACCCCCCGATCGGCAACCAAAAAGGGGTCCTGTTGAAAAACCAGGCCGAGGATAGTTCCCCCGCGCCCCCCCGGCTGTACACCTACACCCTTGCAGAGGGTTGGACGATAATGGCCGGACGAACGGATGCCGACAATGACCGGTTGAGCCTGCGGATAGCGCGGCCCAACGACTGGTGGTTCCACGTGCGCGGTGTGCCCGGCAGCCACGTCATCCTTCAGGTCCCCAGCGGCCGGGAGCCATCTAAAGCCATCCTGCGGCAAGCGGCCGCTGTAGCAGCGTACCACAGCAAGGCTCGCGCGGGCGGCACCGTGACTGTGTCCGTGACCCGCGCCCGGTTTGTGAGCAAACCGCGCGGCGCCAAACCCGGGACGGTGCAGATTCGCCGTGAGACCGTCTTGAAGGTGCGCCCGGCGCTGCCGGATTCCGCGTGACGATCGGCGGGGCTGAAACCGGTCGGGGTTGGAGTGCCACCGCATGCATCGACACCGCACGGTCGCAGATGGCCATACGGCAGTGTTCCCTTTTCATTCCGGTAACGACCCACACCGGACCTGATAACGCCAAGGAGGCTTGATATGAAACGCAGAGATTTTATCCGCTGGTCCATCGGTGCCAGTACCCTGGTGATGCTCGAAATGGCCGGTCTGGGGTGCTCGCGGGATCGCTCGGGCAAAGACCTCCCCATCAAGCTGCCGCCCCTGCCCTACGCGGAAGATGCCTTGGAGCCGCATCTGTCCAGAGAAACCATTCGGTTTCACTACGGGCGGCATCACCGTGCTTACGTGGAACGCGCCAACCAGCTTCTCGATGGTTCCGGCCTGGCACGAAAACCGGTCGAGGCCATCATGCGCGACAGCTTCAAGGCGGATACCCGCAAACAGACGGCGCGCTTCAACAACACTGCCCAAGCCTACAATCACGCTTTTTACTGGAGCAGCATGACCCCCGATGGCGGCGGATCGCCCCCCGAATTCATGCAGCGCTGGATCGACGATGCCTTCGGCAGCTACCAACGCTTCAGGCAGGCGTTTACCGACGCCGCCAATGGCCATTTCGCCAGCGGGTGGATCTGGCTCGTGCTCAGCGAAGGCCGCCTGGAGATCATGGCCACCACCAACGCGCAGAATCCCATCGTCCTCGGCAAACTGCCGCTCCTCACCCTCGATGTCTGGGAGCATGCCTATTACCTGGATTACCGCAACCGGCGCGACGAATACGTCCAGGTCTTTCTCGACCACCTGGTTAACTGGGATTTCGCCGCCGCCAACCTGGGAGAGGCCTAGATTTGGCCCGCGGTCTTTAACATTTGTGTTTTTTCATTATTTTGCTATAGAAGCCTGTCAAACTGGAATGGCCAGGTGCCTGGCGCTAACTGCTAAATATCTATCGGAATGAGGTGACGACGTGAAAGAAATCCTGGTAAAAGATGTCATGATCCCAATTGCGAACTATGTAACCGTCAAGCCTGAAAACCATTTACCGGGTGTACTGCGGGCGATTGAAGCCAAACGGATGGAGGAAGCGGGGCACGCCCACCGCGACGCCATTGTCATCGATACGGACGGGCGCTTTGTCGGCAAAGTCACCATGCTCGATGTCTTCCGGGCTCTGGACAGCGGATTTCGCAAGATCCGCGATGAACGCGGCGAGAAGACCCTGACCGATCATTTCGTGCAGAAAGCGGTTCGGGAGCTGAACCTGTGGATGGACCCGTTGGAGACGGTCTGCCAGCGCGGCAGCCGCGTCACCGTGGCCGAGGCCATGCACAGACCTGAGGATTCCGAATACATCCAGGAGGACGACTCGCTGGAAAAGGCGCTGAGCTATTACGTCATGGGGGTTCACCAGCCGCTGATCGTCAAGAAGGGCGACGATGTCACCGGTGTCCTGCGTTTCGGTGATCTATTTGAGGTCGTGCACGAACGTCTCGTGGCGTGCGAGCTGACCTGATCCCTTGACGATGCCGTTGCGGAAGGCGTGGTACCGCATCCTTCCGCAACGACCCGCCCCCGACGCCTTTTCGTGATTTCTCCCGTCACGCCCCCTTAGCCAAAGGCAAAAGCCGTTTTCAAGCCCCATCGACCGATCGTCGCCCCGCCCGCATCGCTACGACAAACGAGTCCGCCTTCGATGCCCCTCTGAAAAGCAAACGCCCCGCTATTCTGACCGGCAGAATAACGGGGCGATCTTATCGCCTGCGAGCGACCCGATCGGGCCGCGGTCTCAGAACATTAAGGTGTGGGTAATGTAACGGACATCCCCATGATCGGCCAGACCGCAAAGACGAAAAAGCCCGTCACGACCATCAGCAGGATGCTCGCCGGAATACCGTACAAAAAGAATTCGCCGGTGGTAAACTGCTTGGAATCATAGGCAATGGCATTGGGAGCCGCCCCGACGAGCAGCAGGAAGGGCATGCCGGCCACCACCAACGATGCGAACAGGATGACCTCGGAGTCCACCCCCAGATAGGGCGCGATCACGAAAGCCACCGGCAGTGAAATGGCGATGGCCGCCACGTTCATAATGAAATTCGTCATCATCATTACGAAGAAAGCGATGCTCATCGTGAAAATGAACCAGTTGGCCTCCTTGAACATGACCAGCCAGTTGACGGCCAGCCATTTGGCCGCACCGGTTTCCCAGAGGCAGAACCCGATGCTCATGGCGCCGGCAAACAACAGGATGATGTTCCAGGGCACCGATTCCAGGTCATCGATGTCGAGAATCCCGAATATAAAAAAGGAAATGGTCGAAAGCAGAATGATCGCCGTCTTGTCCACCGGTTTGAGAACCGGTACGAACGAGCGCAGGGACATGGTCATGATGCAGAGCCCGACGATCAGCGCGGCCACGATTTCATCACGCCGCATGGGGCCCAGTTCCTTGTAAAGCTTTTTGGCTTTTTCTCGCAACCCCGGGATGGTCGCTTTCTCCGGTTTGCAGATGATCATGAAAAAGCCCCACAGCAGGAAGGTCATGACCCAGCCCACCGGAAACATGAAATAGGTCAGTTT
>JASJBQ010000108.1 GCA_030066455.1 Desulfobacterales bacterium | reverse complement strand
CTGGGGATCGACATCCCCGAGATGATCGCCCTGGCCCGCAATATCTGCCGGTCCCAGGATGTATATTTCGAGTGGGATCAGATCGAGCCGCCGGCCTGAGGCTTTGGGATTCAACCCGGCAACCGTGGTTTCCAAGAAAGGTAGCGCGACGTCAATGCATCGAAAATCCAAAAGGACGCTCATTCTGCTGGCCGGCTTCCTGGTAGTGGTCGGGCTGGGGCTCTCCATCGCCTTCGCCCAGGAAGAGATCATCAATTTGAACGCCAACCCGGAGGCCGCTCGCCAGCGGACACCGGTGGCCTTTTCCCATGAGCTTCACATGGGACTCTACGAATGCCTGGACTGTCATCACAAGTACGAAAACGGCGAGAACGTCCTGGACGAGGACGATCTGGTCGAGGAATCCCCGGAGGTGAGCTGTGGGGCCTGCCACGACGACCAGGCCTCCATCGACCGCCAGCGGGCCTACCACCGCCAGTGCATGGGGTGCCACATCGAGGTGCGCAAGGCCGGAGAGGCCTCGGGGCCGGAAATGTGCGGTACCTGCCATTTGCCGCCGGAAGCATAAAACACGATCGATAGTTAATCGACTGGGAGGTCGTTAGAGTGATCAAAGCCAAGAAAAAACCGTTCGAGGAAATCAAGCAGGCGATTGAAGGCTACACGCGGGTGTTGAACATCGGGTGCGGCGGATGTGTTTCGGTCTGCCTGGCCGGGGGGCAGAAAGAAGTTAACCTTTTAAACCTCCAGCTCAACGCCGCATTCAGCGGTGAGAACAAAGCCACCCGGGTCGACAGCTTCACGGTGGAGCGCCAGTGCAACGAGGTGTTCCTGGCCGATCTGGACAAGGTGGTGCCGCGCTACGACGGCCTCATGTCCATGGCCTGCGGCGCCGGGGTGCAGCTGATGGCCGAGCGCTATCCGGACAAGCCCATTTTCCCGGCCGTGAACACGATCGCCATCGGCGTCGACCGGCAGATCGGCATCTACGAAGAGCGCTGCCGGGCCTGTGGCGAATGCGTGCTGGGCTATACCGCCGGGATCTGCCCGATCACTCGCTGCGCCAAGGGTCTTTTCAACGGCCCCTGCGGCGGCACCAACAAGGGCAACTGCGAGGTCAGCAACGAGATCCCCTGCGCCTGGCAGGATATCTACGAACGCCTCAAAGAACAGAACCGCGTGGCCGACATCTTGAAGGTCAAACCGGTGATGCAGTGGCAGAACCAGACCCGGCGGATGATCGTGCAGGACGAATACGCCGCACGCTACGAGAATAAGAAATAGGAACGGTCCTTCCCCCGGGATGGCCGGATTTCAGACGCACGCCCCTAAAATACAAACCCCGAGAGGCGGGTATCTCTCGGGGTTTCGTGTTTTCAATCCCTGGTGAGGCGATCAGCCCTCGGCGCTGAGCTTTACCGCGCAGACCTTGAATTCGGGTATGCCGGAAACCGGGTCCAGGGCGGCGTTGGTCAGTTTGTTGGCGGCGGCCTGGGCGTAGTGAAAGGGGATGAAGACCGTGCCGTCCACCGCTTGGTTGGAAACCTTGACCAGGGCGTTGATGGTGCCCCGTCGCGAAGCGATATTGACCCGCCCGCCGTCCTCGATGCCATAGGTGGCGGCATCCTTGGGCGAGATCTCCACAAAACTCTCCGGGGCCCGGTCCATGAGGCCTTCCGAGCGCATGGTCATGGTGCCGGTATGGTAATGGTAGAGTACCCGCCCGGTGGTGAGATAAAGGGGGTATTCGGCGTCGGCCGTCTCGGCCGGCGACTGCCAGTCGATGGCGTGGAACACGCCCTTGCCTCGGGTGAACTGGGCGCTGTGCAGGACGGGCGTGCCCGGGTGCTCCTCGTTCAGGCAGGGCCAGTGCAGACCTTCCACCTCGATGCGGTCATATGAGATGCCGGCGTAGGAGGGGGTGACCTGCCGGATTTCCTCGAAGATGGCCTCGGCGTTTTCATAGGCCATGGGATAGCCCATGCGGGTGGCGATCTCGCCGATGATCTTCCAGTCGTCCCAGGTTTCGCCCGGGGCCTCGACCGCCTTGCGCACGCGCTGGACGCGCCTTTCGGTGTTGGAAAAGGTGCCGTCCTTTTCGGCGAAACAGCGTCCGGGCAGCACCACGTCCGCCATCTGGGCGGTTTCGGTCATAAACAGGTCCTGGACGACCATGAGTTCCAGGTTGGCCAGGCTCTTCTCGGCGTGGTTGAGATCGGCATCCGAGACCAGCGGGTTTTCACCGAGGACATAGAGCGCCTTGAGGCGGCCGTCGTGGGCCGCCGGGATCATGTCGGTGGCTTTCATGCCCAGCTCGAGCGAGACGCCCTCGACGCCCCAGGCGTCTTCCATCTTGCGGGCCACCTCTTCGCTGTTGACCGCCTGGTAGGCGGTGTAGACGTTGGGGAGCCCTCCCATGTCGCAGGCGCCCTGGACGTTGTTCTGGCCGCGCAGGGGGTTTACCCCGCCACCCGGCATGCCCAGGTTGCCGCAGAGCATGGCCAGGTTGGCCAGCGACTTGACGTTGTCCGTACCGCTGGTGTGTTGGGTAATGCCCATGCAGTAGAGGATGCTGGCCACCTTGGCGTTGGCGTACATGCGGGCGGCCGCGACCAGTCGGTCGGCCGGGATGCCGCTGATTTCCTCAACGTAGGCCGGTGTATATTTCGCGACGGACGCCTTGAGTTCCTCGAAGCCCTCGGTGCGCTCGGCGACAAAATCCTTGTCGTGGAGATCTTCCTTGATGATGACGTGCATCATCCCGTTGAGCCAGGCCACGTCGCTGCCCAGGTTCTGGCGCAGGTAAATGTCGGCGAAACCGGCGATCTTGATATAGCGCGGGTCCACCACGATCAGCTTGGTGCGGCCGGATTCCACGGCCCGTTTGACACCGGCGGAGATGACGGGGTGATTCTCGGTGGTATTGGAGCCCGTGATCAGGATCACGTCGGCTTTTTCAACACAGGCGATGGTGTTGGTCATCGCGCCACTGCCGAATGCTGCGGCCAGACCGGCCACGGTGGAGCTGTGTCAGAGACGGGCGCAGTGGTCCACGTTGTTGGTCTTGATCACCGCCCGGAAGAGCTTCTGGGCCAGGTAATTCTCCTCGTTGGAGACGCGGGCCGAGGTCAGCAGTCCGATGCTGTCGGGGCCGTGGTCGTTCTTGATCTGCCCCAGTTTGTCCGCCACGAAACCGAGGGCCTCGTCCCAGGAGGTTTCCTCGAGGTTGCCGTTTTTACGCACCAGGGGTTTGGTCAGGCGGTCGGGCGCGTGGATGAAATCAAAGCCGAAACGGCCCTTGACGCACAGGCTGCCGTGGTTGGGGGTCACGTCCTCGACGCCCGTCACCTTGACGACCCGGTTGTCGCGGACGTGCAGATGGATCTGGCAGCCCACACCGCAGTAGGTGCAGGTGGTGCGCACATGCTCGGTTTCCCAGGGACGAACGTCGTAGCGCGGGTTTTTTTCCACCAGGGCCGCCACCGGGCAGACCTGGACGCACTCGCCGCAGAAGACGCAGTCCGAATCCTTGAGAGGCTTGTCGCCGGCGGCGATGATCTTGGTTTCGGCCCCCCGGAACCCGAAGCTGATGGCCTTGTTGACCTGGATCTCGTTGCAGGCCTGAACACAGCGCCCGCAGAGGATGCAGCGCGAAAAGTCGCGCACGATCATGGGGTTGACGTCCTCGAGCGGGTAGGGCGAGGCCGTTCCCGGGTGCCCTTCGCCGTCGACCTGATAGCGGTAGGCCAGGTCCTGGAGCCGGCAGTCGCCCCAGGTGGGGCAGAGCTTGTCGCTGCGGTCGCCCGCTTCGACCGCCAGCTGGAAGGTGGTCCAGTCCTGCTCGTCGGAGCCGCGGGCCGCGCAGTTGTGGTTGCCCGAAGCCAGCATGAGTTTCAGGATCGTTCGCCGGGCTTCGACCACTTGCGGCGACTCGGTGCGGATGACCATGTTCTTGCCGGCCGGTGTGGCGCAGGCCGCCAGCAGGGTGCGGGCACCCTCCACCTCCACGACGCAGATCCGGCAGGCCCCCGTGGGGATGGCGCCTTTCAGATGGCAGAGGGTGGGGATATCGATGCTGTTGCGCCGGGCCACATCCAGGACGGTTTCACCGGGTTCGAAGGTGAATTCATTGCCGTTCATCACCAGGATATTTTGGTCTGTCATGGCGTTTCCGCTCTCCTTTGGGCAGGTTGGCGAGCCCGGTGAAGAACCGGGCGGGCAGGTGTGCAGAGTTTAAATTTTTATAGAATCCGCCTGCAATTGTCAACGGAGGAAAGCGCCTGATCCGCGGTTCCGGACCGGGGCGCGCAGGCGGTAGAAAAGAGCGCCGCCGACCGCCCCGGCCGTATCGGCCACCAGGTCCCAGAGGTCGGCGCTGCGACCGGGCACGAAGGACTGGTGCACCTCGTCGCTCAACCCGTAAAGGGCGGCGAACATGGCGGCGGCCCACGGGAGCCAACCGGCATCCGCTATCCGCGGCAGGGTGGCAAAGGCCCGGGCGGCCAGCCAGGCCAGCAGGGCGTAGATGGCGGCGTGGGCGATTTTGTCGAGTCCCGGCAGGGAGGGCGTTTCAGGTGGCAGTGGCCCGGAAGACTGCCAGAAGATCAGCCCGCAGAGGCCGATCAAAAGAAGCCAGGGCATAGCGATGTCGCGTAGCAAGGCTGTCATCGATCGCGTCGGATCAGCGTTTGCCCCCGGCAGGGCGAAGCCTCCGGGGTTGATGTCAGGGTTCGCGTTACGGCGGCGTCAATCCGTGAAAAGGTCCAGGTTCAACCGCCGCTCGCGCACGTGATCGGCCACGGCGTCAAAAAAGGCGTCGCGGGCAAGACCGTAGCGCACATTTCCGTCGAGGGTGCGAACGGACAGGTTGCCGGATGCCTCTTCCTTGGCCCCAATGGTCAGAATCAGCGGAATCTGGTTGAGCTGGGCCTCGCGGATCTTCTTGTTGAGGCTTTCGGCCCGGTCGTCCAGATCGGCCCGCAGGCCGGCCCGTCGGAGCTCGTCCCGGACCGTTGCGGCGTAAGGGGCCAGATCGTCGTTGATGGGCAGCACCACGGCTTGCACCGGCGCGAGCCAGATGGGGTACTTGCCGGCAAAGTGCTCGATCAGGATGCCGAAGAAGCGCTCCAGAGATCCCAGCACGGTGCGGTGGATCATAATCGGGCGGCGGCGCTGGTTGTCCCGGTCCACGTAGGTCAGATCGAAGCGCTCGGGCAGCGACATGTCCAGCTGAATGGTCCCGCACTGCCAGGTGCGCCCGAGGGCGTCTTTGATATGCAGGTCGATCTTGGGCCCGTAGAAGGCGCCGTCACCCTCGTTGAGCTGGTATTCCTGGTCATAGGCCTCAAGGGCCGCCCGCAGGCCGCTGGTGGCCACCTCCCACTGCTCGTCCGTGCCGATGCTCTTTGCCGGCCGGGTGGAAAGCTCCAGGTGAAACCCGAGCCCGAAAACGCCGTAGATCCGCTCCGTCAGGCGGAGTACGCCCAGGATTTCGGCTTCGATCTGATCGGGCGTCATGAAGATGTGGGCATCATCCTGGTGGAAGGCCCGTACCCGGAAGAGTCCCGAGAGCACGCCGCTCAGCTCGTGGCGGTGCACCAGGCCGACCTCGGCGGCCCGCAGCGGCAGTTCGCGGTAGGAGTGGGGCCGGTTCTTGTAGAGCAGCATCCCGCCGGGACAATTCATGGGCTTGATCGCATACTCGATCGCGTCCACCTCGCTGGTGTACATGTTCTCGCGGTAGTTCTCCCAGTGCCCGCTCTGCTCCCAGAGGCGGCGCTGCAGCATGATCGGCGTCTTGGTCTCGACATAGCCGGCTCGCCGGTGCTCCTCGCGCCAGAAGTCCAAAAGCAGGTTCCACATGACCATGCCCTTGGGATGGAAGAAGGGCATGCCCGGGGCTTCGTCGTGAAAACTGAAGAGCTCCTGGGCCTCGCCGATTTTGCGGTGGTTGCGCTTCTTGGCTTCCTCGAGGAAATGCAGATGGGCCTTGAGATCTTTCTTGTTGAAATAGGCGGTGCCATAGATGCGCTGAAGCTGGGCCTTGCTCTGGTCGGCCCGCCAGTAGGCCCCGGAGACCTTCATGAGCTTGAAGGCCTTGACGAAACCGGTGTGGGGTACGTGCGGCCCCCGGCAAAGGTCGGTGAATTCCTCCTGGGCGTAGAAGGAGATCTGCCCGTCCTCGAGGTCTTGGATCATTTCCAGCTTGTAGGGTTCGTTTTTGTAGAACGCCAGCGCCTCCGCCTTGCTGACCTCCCGACGGCGGATGGGAAGCTTGGCCTTGACGATCTTCTTCATCTCCGCTTCGATCTTGGGGAAGTCGTCCTCGGAAATGGGCGGCATGTCGATATCGTAGTAAAAGCCGTCCTCGATCACCGGTCCGATGGTCAGCTGGGCCTTGGCGTAGACCCGCAATACGGCCTGGGCCATCACGTGGGCGGCGCTGTGACGCATGATTTCGAGGCCTTCCGGGTCGCGGGTGGTGATCAGCCGCACGGCGGCATCCCGCTCGATGGGGCGGTAGAGATCGATGATCTGGCCTTCGATTTCAACGGCCACGCAGTCGCGGGCCAGACCTTCGGAGATGCTGCTGGCCACATCCAGGCCGCTGGGGATTTCATCAAATTGTTTTGAGCTCCCATCGGGAAGTGTTATATTGACCATCGCGTCCTCTTTTACGGTAGTTAGCAAGTGATCGAAATCATGAAAATTAGGGTATTGATGCAGTCGGGTCAAGCAAAATCATGAAAAACGTTTCTTCGAATGGATACCGTCTGGTGGCCTCTCGCGATGCGCTGGAGCAGGCGGCCGAGGAACTCGGCCGTGCGCGCCGGATCGCGGTGGACCTTGAAGCGGATTCCATGTTTCACTTCCAGGAAAAGGTCTGTCTGCTGCAGATGGCATCGGCGCACGCCACCTATGTGGTCGATCCGCTCGAACTGGACGACCTGGACCCCCTCAAGCCCCTGATGGCCGACGACCGGATCGGCAAGGTTTTTCACGGCGCCGACTACGATATCCGCTCCCTTTACCGCGACTTCGGCATTCGTATCCGGAATCTGTTCGACACCGAACTGGCCTCGCGGTTTCTGGGCATCCGCGAAAGCGGGCTGGAAGCGGTATTGAAGTCGCGCTTCGACATCCGGCTGGATAAAAAATACCAGCGCAAGGACTGGTCGCGCCGCCCGTTGCCGGGGGAGATGATGGACTACGCCGCCGGGGACGTGGCTCACCTCCTGCCCCTGGCGCGCGAGATCCAGCGTGAGCTCAAGGCCAAACAGCGGCTGGGCTGGGTCCGCGAAGAGTGTGAAATTCTGAGCGGTGTTCGGCCGCCGGAGAACAACGCGGCACCGCTTTTCCTTACCTTCCGGGGCGCCGGCCGGCTGAAGCCCAAACAGCTTGCGGTTCTGGAAGAACTCCTCCAGCTGCGCCGCCGCCTGGCCAGGGAACGCGACCGCCCGCTGTTCAAGATCTTTTCGAACCAATCCATGCTGGCGCTGGCCCTGGCGGCACCGACGAGCGTGAGGCAGATCGAAGCGGCGGGGGTGCTTAGCAAGCGCCAGGTGAACATGCACGGCACGGTCCTGCTCGAAGCGGTGGCCAAGGCTCTGGCCATGGACCCGAAGCAGCGACCGGTTTATCCGCGCAAACGGGCGCCGCGGCTGTCTGCCGGGGTGCCCGATCGGGTGACGGCGCTTAAGGCCTGGCGCGACCGCAAGGCGGCGGCCCTCGATCTCGATCCCGGTCTGTTGCTCAACAAAACCCTGATTCAGGCGATTGCGGTGGTCAAACCCCAAAACCGCAAGGACCTGGCGGCCATCGCCGATATGCGCCGGTGGCGCACGCAGGCGTTCGGTACGGAGCTCGTCAACTTGATGCAAACCTTGCGCTGACGCCGAACGGCCCTTCATGGCGTCTGTGCCGCCGGCGCGCTGCCCTGCGGTGGCGACGGTCGGCGAACGGAATCATCGGGCGCAGGGCGCCGCGGCCGGCCGGGCGGCGCGAACCAGAGGAGGAATCCATGCCCGCGTCACGCGTTGTTTTTCGCTCGGAGGGTTATGGGATCGAAGGGCGGCTGGCGATCGGCGGCGAACGTGCGGTGGTGGTCACCCATCCCCATCCCCTTTACGGCGGCGACATGGACAACGACGTCGTCACCGCCATCACAGAGGCTTTCGCGCAGGCGGGCTACACCACGCTGCGATTCAATTTCCGCGGGATCGGGCGCAGCGAGGGCCGCTACAGCGAGGGGCTTGGCGAGCAGGAGGATGTCTGCGCGGCCGTGGACCACCTCAGGGGGTGCGGGTACGCCGACGTCGAGCTGAGCGGCTACAGTTTCGGCACCTGGGTCAATGCGCTTTGCGCCGGGAGTCGTCTGCCGGATATTCCCATGACGATGGTTGCACCCCCGGCGGCGTTCATGGACTTCGGCGCCGTATCGGACCTTCCGGGGTTGAAGGCGGTCCTCACGGGCAGCCGGGACGACATCGCCCCGCCCGACATGCTCAAGCGTTTGACCGCCCTCTGGAACCCTGAGGCGCGACTGGAGATCCTCACCGGCGCCGACCACTTCTTTTTCGGCTACCGGGAGGCCCTCATTTCTCTTCTGGTCGGCCTTATCAGGGACAGGGCGGCCGGAGGTGCCGCCGCACGCATTTCTTAAAGCCCCCCGGTGACGTCGTGCGTCAGTCGCCGCCCAGTCGGTTTCCTCATGGGGGCGGTTCCCACACGCGGCTGACCAGGGTCTTGCGGCCCGGCAGGCGGCTGTAGACTTCCTCGCTTCCGGGATAGCCCAGGGCAATGACGGCCCGCACGGACTCGCCCGGCGGGATGCCCAGTTGCCTGCGGATTTCGGGATCGTTCTTCATCGCCGAGACGGCAAACCCGATCAGGCAGGTACCCAGGCCCAGCGCGTGCGCGCCCAGCAGGATATTCTGGGTGGCCAGTAGCGCGTCTTCTCCCGGGCAGGCCGCCCCCGGTCGCACACCCACCAGTATCGCCGCCGGCGCACCATGGAAGAGAACGTCGCGGCCGGAGCGCTCCCACGCTTGCAAAGCGGCCACCGCGGCATCACGGTAATTCCGGTAGTAGAAATCCAGCTCGCGGCGGCCGATCAGTTTGAGGGCCTGGCGCAGCAGACGGTTGTCCGCCGTGCGGTTCAGGCGGCGGAAAAAGGCGGCGATCAGATCGCCCAGACGTGCCACGGCCTGGCGCGAAGGCAGAAGGGTGAACGACCAGGGCTGACAGTTCGATCCGGAGGGCGCGGTCAGTCCGATGCGCCCGAGATCCTGCAGAACACTCAGGGGCACGGGACGGTCGCGGTAATGGCGGCAGGACCGGCGCGAGTGCATCAGTTGCACCAGACCGGCGGCATCCGCGGTCCCGGGGGCCAGCCATTCTGAGCGCCGATCAAAGCTCTCAAACGCCAGACTGTCGTTTTGCAGCGCGCGCACCCGCACGGCGGCCTCGGGGCAGACCGCCTCGCAGTGGCCGCATGCAAGCGACTGGCTGCCGCTGACGACGGCCTTTCCGTCTTTCAGGGTCAGTGTCTCCGAGGGGCAGACCGCGATGCAGGCCCCGCATCCGATGCACTTGTCCCGGTCGATGTCGACCGACACGGTGCGATCCATCAAATCCATTTTAACGCTCCTCCCGATTGTCCGATGGCCGATGATTCGCAACGGCGGTGGTGTATTTCAGGCCCGCCATGAAATTACCCACGGCTTCGTCGTAGAGCGCCCGGTGGCTGTCGGCCGCCAGCAGGGTCGCGCGCATCTTGCGAAAGGGAATTAGCCCATGAATCAACCCCCAGAACAGTAGGGCATAGCGTCGGGCTGGAACCGGGCGAAACCGGCCGGCGGCGACCCCCGCGGCAATCAGTGCTTCGACCCGCTTTAAAATGCGCTGGCCATGCCGGTCGATCTGTTGCTTGACGGCCGGTGAAAAGACCACATCGGTGGTCGACAGGAAATAGTGAATCACGTCGAAATAGTTTTTGTGGATTTCGCTGAAACGGTAATAGGCGTCGGCCACCCGCGCAAGCGTCGTTTCCGGGTCGGCCGCCGGCCGGCAGGCAGCCAGGACGTCGCGGTGAAGGATCGCCAGCCCTTCGGCCTGCAGGGCGGCGAAAATGTCCTCCTTGTTTTCAAAATAGAAATAGACCGTGCCGATGCTCAGCTCGGCGATGCGGGCGATTTGGTTGACCGACGTTGCGGCCAGGCCCTTTTCAAACAGAAGTTGACGGGCCGCATCCAGAATCTGCTGCCGTCGCTCGGCCCGTTCACGGTGACGACGCTGTTTTACCCCATGGTTCCATTTCCTTTTCGAAGCGGATCATCCACCCACGGCCCCAAACGCGGACGCGGTCAGAAGGATTTGCCGATATCCGCCACAACCTTGATCGCGCGGCCCGGTTCGATCTGTTCGCGAAAGACCTGGGGCAGCTGGGCGAGCGTCGTCCGATGCGAGATCAGCGGCCGTCCGTCCAAACGGCCTTCCGCCATCCAATCCAGGATGCGCCGGTTTTCCTCGTGGGTGTTGGAGTAGCAGCCTGTCAGCCGAGCCTCCTTGAAGGTGAGCGTCAGGGGCGCGATCGTGGCCGGGTCGAAAATCAGGCTGACAATGCAGACATCGCCCCCGCGGGCGACCCACTCCAGTGCCTGGGCGATGTTGGCGGCAATGCCCGAGCATTCAAACACGATGTCGAACCCATGCCCGGCGGTGCGTTCGAACACCTGCCGGCCCGTGTCGTCCCCAAAGGGATCGATGGTGGCGTGGGCACCGAGAGCCGCTCCCAATTCACGCTTGGCGGCCACCGGTTCGGAGAGCACGATCGGGTCGAATGTCATCAGGCCAAGGAGTTTCACCAGGGCCAGACCGATGGGACCGCCGCCCACGACCAGGGACGCGCCCCGGCGGCGCCCGACACAGTTGATGGCGTGCAGCGCAGCGGCATGGACCTCGGCCAGGGCGGCGTTAAGGGCGTCGACCCCATCGGGGACGGGAATCAGCATGGCGGGCAGCACCCGCACGTAGGCCGCGAAGCCACCGGGCATGTCCCCGATACCGATGCTGTGCCGGTCGTTCTGGCAGAAATAGGGGCGTCCTTCCCGGCAGTCGCGGCAGGCACCGCAGGCGCTGGGCCGGACCATAACGCGCTGCCCGACCGCCACGCCGGAAACCGCCTCGCCGCAGGCCGCCACCCGGCCGCTGACCTCATGGCCCAGGATGGTGCCGTCGGCCAAACCGCCGGTTTTGATCAAGGCATGATCCGATCCGCAGAAACCCGTGTGCGCCACCTCGATCAGGACGCCGTCAGGGCCGGTGGCGGGCACCGGTATTTCCTCCAGTACCAGGCCGCGCCCTTGGCGATAGACCACGGCCGGCATGTGCGGGGGAATCGAACGATCCATATGCGGGGCCTTCATATCAGGACGCCCGGCAGGCATTGGTGTTGTCATTGTCGCCGGGCAGCCGTTTCCGGCTGAACACAAAGGCGGCGCTCAGGCCTGAGATGATGTGCCAGATACCCCACCAGGCCACCAGGATGGCCATGCCGCCCAGCCCGTTGAAAAAATTGAATACCAGCACGAGACCCAGGGCCGAGTTCTGAATGCCGACCTCGATCGACACGGCCCGGCAGTCGCGTTCGTCCAGGCGCAGCGCCCGGGCCGTCCAATAGCCGATATTGAGCGCCAGCAGGTTGTGCAGGAACACGGCCAGGATGACCAGACCGACATACTGCAGGAAATGCTGCCAGTTGGCGGCCAGCGCTCCGCAGACGATGAGAATGAAGAAAGCGAGGGAGAAAATCTTAAACGGTTGGCGCACACGATCGGCCAGGCCGGGGAAGGCTCGGCTGGCGATCAGGCCGGCGGCCAGGGGAATGCCCAGGATCACAAAGATGGTCACGAAGACGTCGAACGGGCTCAGTCGGACTTCACGCAGGATGGCGGCGGTGGCCGGGTTGAGCCGCCCCCACAACGCGAGGTTGAAGGGCGTCAGCAGGATGGCCAGGGCCGAGGACACCGCCGTCATGCTGATCGAAACGGCGCAGTTGCCCCGGGCCAGATAGGTGATGATGTTGGAGAGGTTGCCACCCGGGCAGGCGGCCACCAGGATCATGCCCAAGGCCATGCTGGGGTGGGGCCGGATCATCAGGATCAGCAGGTAGGTGAAGGCCGGCAGGAGGATAAACTGCGCGGCCAGACCAATGCCGGGCGCCTTGGGGTCAACGATCACCCGCTTGAAATCCGCAAGCTTCAAATCCAGGGCCACCCCGAACATCATCAGCCCGATGGCCATGTTGATAATGAACAACCCCTGGGGATTGAAATTCAAACGGACCTGATCGACGGCGGCCATGTCCATGGACGCAACTCCATTCGCACGTAGGGATAATCGGGTCGGGGCCGGCGCCCGCACGCTTTATGGGTGCCGGCCGGTCATCAGAGCCGAATTCGCCCGGCCGGGTTACATCTTCCCGGACCGCGCGGCCGCCCACAGCCAGTTGCCCGGCGGATCCACGTTGGCTTCGGGATCGACCACCACGTGGATCACTGCCGGTCGGCCCGAGGCCACGGAGCGCTCCAGGGCCGGCCGGAGTTCGGCCACGCTGTCGACGTATTCGCCGTGGCAACCCATGGCGATGGCCACCTGGTCGTAGCGCACAGGCGCGTGATCATGACCGAACCAGGGGGCCTCGCGTCCGAACTGGCGCTGCTGGGCGCTCTTCTCCATGCCGTAGGCCCCGTCCACGGCCACGAGGATGATGACCGGCAGATCGTTTCTCACGGCGGTCTCGAGTTCCTGGAGGTTGAAGCCGAAAGCGCTGTCACCGGTGACGCAGTAGACCGGCCTGTCCGGGCGGGCCAGCTTGGCCCCCAGGCTGTACGGCAGGCCCGTGCCCAGGTGCCCGTAGTTCATGGAGTAGATCACCGCGCGTGAGCGCCGGGCGACATGGTAATGGATGTCCCAGAGGGTCGTGTTGCCGCCGTCCATCACGAAGATGGCGTCATCCTTGAAGAAGTCGTTGCAGGCCTTGAGGATCTGGCCCGTCAGCATGGGCCGGCGCGTCGTGTCTTCGAGCGCCGTGTTCAATTCCTGTTCGAACGCGTCCTGAAGGGCCCTGAATTCGGCCACCTTCGCATGCGGCTCCCGCTTTGGCGTCAACTGCCGGACGGCGTCCAGAAGTTGCTCCAGAACGGTGCGGGCATCCCCGATCAGGGCGATGTCCGTCGGGCGGTTGAGACCGATGTGGGTGGGCTCGGTGTCGATCTGGATCAGGCGCTGCTTGCCGGGTTCCCCGAACATGGGGGGCCGGCCCCACATGTTCAGCTCCCCCAGACGCGTGCCCACCGCCATGACGACGTCGGACTGGCCGTTGGCCGCGATGCGGGACATGCAGGTGGGATGGAAGCACAGGGGGTGATCGTCGGGGATGATGCCGCGCGCCCGTATCGTGTGGGTGACCGGGCAGCCCAGGTGCTCGGCCAGACGGCGGACTTGCTCGGCTGCGTCGGAGCGCTCCGCCCCGTTGCCGCAGTGCATGTTGACCAGGTCGGCCCCCGCCAGCATTTGCGCCGCTTTTCTGACCGCCTCGGGATCGGCGGGCACCCGCGTGGTCAGGCGATACTGATCCGGGGGCAGGATCGTCACACTGTCCTCATCCCCCCGTCGGGAGATGATATCCTCGGGGATCAGGATGTGGGTCGGCCCGGGGCGGCCGCTCACGGCCACGCGGAAAGCGTGGCGCACCATGTCGGGGATGCGCTGCCAGTGTTCCACCTTGCCGTTCCATTTGACCGCCGGCTTGAAGATTTCCAGGTGGCGGCTGACCTGCATGCCCCCCTGCTGTAGATAGGCATCCGCGATATCGCTGCGCCGGGTCGTGGTGATCGCCACCACCGGACTGCCCTCGGCCTCGGCGCACATCATGCCGGCCAGCAGATTGGCGGCCCCGGGGCCGGCGCAGGCCATGGCCACCGCCGGCTTTCCGCTGACCCGGGTGTAGGCATCGCAGGCATGGGCCGCAGCCGCCTCGTGCCGGGGCACGATCAGGCGCATGTCGAGCTGTTCGCCCAGCCGCTCCAGGGCTTCGACGACCATCATATAGGTGCCGTCCGTAATGGCATGGATGTGCTGCACCCCTTCGGCGTGCAGGCATTTCAGCAGCAGCTCTCCTCCCGTGACCTCCGCCATGACACCTCCTCAGACTGCAGATCGTGTGGGGTTTGTTGCATGGGCCGCCGCAGTCGTCCACAACGGGACGGCGGCCGGAAGCGCTACAGCTCCATCAACTGGCCGCCGGTGATGTTGATGGCCTGGCCGGTGATGTAGGCCGAGGCCTCCGAAGCCAGAAAGGCCACCAGGCGGCCGACCTCATCCGGGGTGCCGACCCGGTTCATGGGGATGGTGCGTCGCACGGCGGCATTGCGCGCTTCAACCGTCTGCCCCGTGAACTCGGCCTCCAGGGGCGCGCGCCAGTCTTCCAGATCGGTGTGAATCTGGCCCGGACAGATGGCGTTGACCCGGATGCCGGCACCGGCCAATTCCTTGGCCATGACCTTGGTGAGCATGATGACACCGGCTTTGGCCACCGCATAGGCGCCGTTGAAAAGCGGGGGCACTTTGCCGCCCCGGGAGGCGGTATTGACGATGGCCGCCGGCTGCCCCAGCATCAGCGGAAGCAGAGCGCGGGTGACGCGGAAGACCCCGTGAAGGTTGACGTCGATCGTCTTCATCCAGTCTTCCTCCGGGTAGGTATGCACGGCGTTGGGCACACCGAACACCGCCCCGGCGTTGTTGCACAAAATGTCGATGCGTTGGGCTGCGGCCGAAACGGCGGCCACCATTTTCTCGATCGATGCGTTGGCCGTCACGTCGACACTGACGCTCGAACAGCGGGTGCCGAAGCGCGTGGCCAGGTCGGATGCGTTCTTCGCCATCTCGGCAGACGACCCCGCCGCCACCACCCCGCCGTCGCTTCCTTCGCTGCCCAGGTCGGCCAGGATGATGTGGCATCCGCTGGCGGCCAGGTTTTCGGCAATGGCAAAGCCGATCCCGGTTTTCTTACCGGCCCCCGTGATGAGGGCGGTTTTTCCCTTGAGGTCCTTGTACATCGTTAGGCTTTTCCTTTGCTGGCAGGGTTGGGCGAATCGGGGGAAATTGCAGTCGAATGCCATTCGAAAAATGATCGTTATATTTTCTTTGAGCTGTGGTCAACAACAAAATGATGGCGGTACGGTACGCGTCGATGCTGACCCCTGAGGGGTGGGCGCGGAAGCGAACGGGCGTTGTCGGCAGCATGGCGAGGGGCGCGCGCCGGGCCGTAAGGCCCAAGCCCGGTCAGGTCATGACATAGGCGTCGGTGGTTCCTGGCAGGTGGCACCCGCGTTGCGGGGCAAATTCAGGATAAAGGCGCGGGTCGAAGCCTTTGCGGGTTGAAACGGTCACCTGCATGCCCCCGGCTGCAGGCCATGGCTGTTACGGTGACAGGTGTTGACGGCGATGTTGGCGGCGGGGCGCGCCGGGGGTGAATTCAGGGTCTAGCTTGCCGCGCCGTCGGGGAAGGGTTGGGCGTGGTCTATTGCTTGGCCACGCCGCTGCGAAGCAGACGCTTGAAGCCTTCCAGCGTCCCCTTCCACATGGCGTCCTCGCCGGCCATGACCGCTACGATGACGTCCTTCTCGACACTGACTTCGATGGCCAATTCCTGACCGCTCACGTTGAACACGGCCTCACCCCAGCGTTCCGCCGGCAGGCCGGTTGCCTCGCAGTCGTAGTCGGTTCGCACTTCGGTCGTCATGCGGATTTCGCTCATGGCGGCACCTCGGGCAGGCGTTGTTCGGGCCGGTTTGGTTTGCCCCTCGACCAGGGGCATTCAGACCTTTCACCCCCCTCGGGGGGCACAGGGCGGTGGGCTGAACCCTCCGGCGCCGGTGGGTATTCCCTGGGGTCGAAAGCTGCCGGCCGACATCAGCTTGTCGACGCCTTTCTTTTTGCAGCAGGGGCATTCAGGCTCGTCATCCCCGGAGGATAGGACCAGGCACTCGAATTCGCTCTGGCAATGACGGCACCGGTATTCATAGAGGGGCATGGGTGAATCTCCTCAATCTTCTACGGGCAATGGCGCGGAACTCCAGCCCCTATTTTTTACCGCGTTTGGAGGCGTAGCCGTCAGCGTACCAGCCGCCGCCTTTGAGTTCGAAGGTGCAGGATGAGAGGATTTTCTTGGCCTTGCGACCGCACTGCGGGCACTTGATGCTTTGTGTGCCCAACTTGACCAACCGCTCGGTGATGGTGCCCTTGGGGCACTCGAATTCGTAAACTGGCATGAGGTTTCCTTCCAAACAGCCAATAGATTAAAAACCAATTTATAAATATAGCTTTCATAGAAACAGCAGTCAATTCCTATTTTATGACATGCCTCGCGAAGGCTTGAAATTTGCATCTACGCGGTGATGGTTGCGGTTTGCGCTCAGGGCGGTTTGTTGCCATGGGCCTCCGCCTTATTCCCGGCTGCATGGAGGCATCGGAATGCTGACGTCAAGTTTTCTGGAGGACAATGATAAGATTCTGGGTTCGCTGAAGCGAATCCCGGTGTTCGAGCCTTTTTGTGAAAAGGAATTACGGCGATTGCTCAAACGCAGCAAGCTGCACAAATATGCCCCCGGGGAAACCATCATCCGTGAGGGCCGCACCGGAAGCTGGGTCTATTTTCTGGTCTATGGCGAGGTGTCCATTGCCAGACAGGGTCGGGTTGTCACCACGACCTCGCGCCAGGGCGAATTGATCGGAGAGATGGGGGCCATCGACGGCGCCCGGCGGTCGGCCACGGTTATTGCCCACAAGGAAACGATTTGTATCGCCACCGACACGCGACAGATCCGTCAGCTAACGGGTTACGACCGCATGGCCTTTAGCTATATCCTCTATCGGGTATTTGCCGAGGTTCTGGCCGAAAGACTCAGGGAGACGACGCGCGAGTTGATCGAGACGCAGGCGCGCTTCAGCCTGAGCCGCTTGCACCCCCGGCACTTTTGGATGGGACTCCGGCGGCTCATGCGCTGAGGCCGAGGGGCGTCCTCGGACTTGCGGCCCGGTGCGCCGGGCTTCGGGGCTGCCCAGCCCCCTGCCGCCGCCACGGGTCTGGGTGTTGCGAATCCGCCGTCGCGCGGCGGAGCCCCGGCCAAGTCGAATGCCGCCCCGG